>DATEBK010000213.1:0-8684 GCA_035287825.1 Terriglobales bacterium | reverse complement strand
CACCTGCCGCAGCTCTACTTCTGGGCGAGACCCGAAGTGCTGGCCGATCCGAAGACCGATCCCAAGATTGTCGAGATCGCTCATAGCTATCTCAACTTCAATGGCATTTTCGAGCGCTACATCCTTTATTTCGTCATCTGGATCGGGATGGCCTACTTCCTGAATCGCTGGTCGACAGAGCAGGATTCGATCGCCGGGCAAAGCACGCTGCGTTTCCGCGCGCTGAGCGGACTTGGCCTGGTCATTTACTCGCTTTCGATTTCTTTCGCCGTGATCGACTGGGTCATGTCACTGCAGGCCCGCTGGATTTCGACCATCTACGGCTTGATCTTCATCGCTGGTGAAGCGCTTTCGGCTCTCTGTTTCTGTGTGGTCATTGAGACCATTCTCTCGAAGCGCAAGCCGATGTCCGACTATCTTACCGACACCGAAGTGCATGACCACGGCAAATTGATTCTTGCTTTTGTGATGGTGTGGACTTACTTCAATTTTTCGCAGTGGCTCATCATTTGGGCCGGCAACCTGCCGGATGAGATCCCGTGGTTCGTGCGGCGCATGAACGGCGGCTGGGGAGAGGTGGGGATGTTTCTGGCGGTATTCCAGTTCGCAGTGCCGTTTGCGCTGCTGCTGTCGCGCCAGTTGAAGCGCAAAGCACGCACCTTGGTGCGCATCGCTTCATGGATACTCCTTATGCGCATGGTCGATATTTATTGGCACGTCGAGCCAGCGCTGCATCCGACGTTTCACATCAGCTGGTTGCATTTCACGGTCCTGGCCGGCATGGGCGGTCTTTGGATGGCTTACTTCTTCCACAACCTCAGATCGCGTCCGCTGCTGCCGATGAATGCGCCGCAGACGCTCCGGTTGTTGGGGTCGGGGCATGAATAACAGAGCACGAGTGGCGGAACGAATCGTGACGGAACGTGGTAACGGAATTAGGACGGACGAGAAGAAGAGTGACCAGATATGAGTGACGAAATGATGCCGCACGGCCACTCCGGCCACGAAGTCGAGTACGAGCATGAAGACCTCGGAACCCGCGGTGTGTTCGCGTTCATGATCGGCCTGGTCGTAAGCGGCGTGGTTATTTATTTCATCATCGTCGGGATGTACAAGTTTCTCGATCAATACGAGCGCTCGCACATGGCGACGGCCACTCCGCTTGATTCGTCGACCGGGACAGCGTCGCGCGTGGTGACGCAGGCGGACATGGACAAGGCCTTCAAAGACAATGGCGCGCCTATGCTCGAGACCAACGAACGCGGGCAGTTTCGCGATTTCTTGCTCAACCAGGAAGATCAGCTGAACAGCTATGGCTGGATCGATGAAAAAGCCGGCGTGGCGCACATTCCGATCGAGCGCGCTATGGAACTGATCGTCGATCGTAAGCTGCCTGTGTACCCGCAAGGCAATGCGGGTACGGGAACTGCAGCGGGTACTAAGACGGCCGCAGAGAAGCGATAGATGAGTTACCGGTCCGGCCGGATCGACCGGAAAAGGAAAAGGCAGTGAGCAGTAAAAGTGGTTTGACCAACTCGATGCTCGGAACAGCATTCTTGCTCCTGCTGGGAGCGGCTCTATTGCTTTCGCAGCCGCTGTTTGCTGAGGTGCGCGGTCCCATGACCGGCGGCATTATGACGCCTCCGCCGACGCAGCGTCCGGCCGGATTGCAATTCGTTGGCATCGATCAACACCTCAACGCAGAGGTTCCCGGTAATATTGAATTCCGCGACGAACTCGGCAACCCAGTCCAGCTTTCCGATTACTTCGGGCACGGCCGCCCGGTCATCCTGAATCTCGGCTATTACCAGTGCCCGATGCTCTGCAGCGAACTTCTGCAAGGTCTGGTCGGCTCGATGAAGGCGCTGACCTTCGATCTGGGCAAGGATTTTGACGTGGTGACGGTCAGCTTCGATCCGCGCGAAACCCCCGAGATGGCCGCTGCAAAGAAGCGCGACATCATGAAGCGCTATGGCCGCGCCAACACCGAGCAGGGCTGGCACTTTCTCACGGGACGCGCAGACCAGATCGAAACGCTTACCAAGGCGGTCGGCTTTCAGTTCCAGTTCGACCCGAAAACGAATCAGTACGCCCATGCTGCTGCCATTGTTATGCTCACTCCCGACCGTCACGTTTCGGGATATTTTTATGGAGTGGAGTTCTCTCCCAAGGATCTACGCCTCGGACTGGTGCAAGCCTCGCAAAACAACATTGGTAACATCAGCGACCAGGTACTGCTCTACTGTTATCACTACGATCCGATGACTGGGAAATATGGCGCCGTCATCAGTAACATTTTGAAGCTGTCGGGGCTCGCGACGGTGCTCATCATGGGAGTATTTATGTTCGTCATGTTCCGCGCCGATCAGCGTTCCCGGCATAGTTCGGACGGAGTCGCGCCCCGCAGTGATTTGAGACGAGTTACGTAATTATGTCGAATTATTTACCATTGTGGCCCGATCAAGCCTCGACGATGGCAGGTCAGGTAGATGCGCTCTACATCTATCTGCTGCTCGTCTCCGGCATCATGACGGCGATCATCTTTCTCGCGGTCGCGGTGCTGGCGATCAAGTACCGGCGTGTTCCGGGGCGCGATGCACATCAGATTGAAGGCTCGACCATTCTCGAAGTTAGCTGGTCGGTCATTCCGTTCTTTATCATGCTAACGTTCTTCATCTGGGGAGCAGTCATCTTCTTCGAGGAGCGAACGCCTCCGGCTGATGCAACCGAGGTCTACGTCGTAGCGAAACAATGGATGTGGAAAATCGAGCATATCGAAGGACAGCACGAGATTAACGAGTTACACGTCCCGACCGGCCAGAACATCAAGCTGATCATGACCTCGCAGGACGTGATTCACAGCTTTTACATCCCCGCCTTTCGCCTCAAACAGGATGTGCTGCCTGGTCGCTATACTACCTTGTGGTTCAAAGCAACCAAGCCTGGGCGCTATCATCTGTTCTGTGCTGAATACTGTGGGACGATGCATTCCGGGATGGGCGGCGACATCATCGTCATGGAGCCACAGGATTACGCGCTGTGGATGGCTGGCGGAGCGTTGAACCCCTTGCCGGAAACGGGCAAGGCATTGTTTGCGTCGCTCGGCTGTTCCACCTGCCATCGTTCCGACGTGCAAGGCGAAAGTCGTGGTCCGGATCTAGCGGGGCTCTACAACAAACCCGTGAAACTCGAAGACGGGCGGACCGTAATCGCCGACGAAAACTACGTTCGCGAGTCCATCCTCGATCCCACGGCAAAGATCGTGAGTGGCTTCAAACCCGTTATGCCCACGTTCCAGGGCATCGTCAACGACGATCAGTTGAATGCGCTGGTGGCTTACATCAAATCGTTGGCCCAGCCTTCGTCAGGTCAGCCGTCCCAGGGAACCGCAGGGCTCGAGAACCAGCCTACTCCCGCGGGACAACCCCAGAATGTGCAGGTGCAATAGTCATGGCGACGACAGCGGTACCGGCGAACCAGGCTCCGAAACTGAACTACCTCAACAACGGGCACACCATCAAGTCCTGGCTGTTGACGACCGATCACAAACGGATCGCGCTCCTCTACCTGTTCTCAGTCACGGCATTCTTTTTTCTGGGCGGTTTTTTCGCCATGCTCATCCGGTTGGAGTTGTTGACGCCGGAAGGCGACCTGATGCAGGCCGACACCTATAACAAGGTGTTCACTATGCATGGCATCGTCATGGTGTTCTTCTTCCTGATCCCAGTTGTGCCAGCCATCTTGGGCAACTTCGTAGTGCCGCTGATGGTCGGAGCGAAGGATCTTGCCTTTCCGCGTATCAACCTGTTGAGTTGGTATCTCTACGTCGCAGCCGGCATACTCTTCTTGCATTGCATGTTGAACGGCGGCGTCGATACCGGGTGGACGTTCTATACCCCATACAGCACCGCCAGCAACAGCAACGTAGTGGAAGCTGGACTAGCCATCTTCATTGCCGGCTTCTCGT
The DNA here is from genome assembly GCA_035287825.1 of Terriglobales bacterium. Taxonomy (GTDB): domain Bacteria; phylum Acidobacteriota; class Terriglobia; order Terriglobales; family Acidobacteriaceae; genus Acidiflorens. The sequence continues at coordinate 4,717 of DATEBK010000213.1, read as the reverse complement.
CCATCTTCACCGGGCTCAATTTCATTGTCACCATTCACCGCATGCGCGCGCCCGGCCTCACCTGGAGCCGCCTCCCGCTGTTTATCTGGTCCACCTATGCGACCAGCCTGGTTATGATCCTCGGCACGCCCGTGATTGCCATCACTATGGTGCTCGTGGTCGCCGAGCGCCTCCTCCACCTCGGGATCTTCGACCCTGCACTGGGCGGTGACCCGATCTTGTTCCAGCACCTGTTCTGGTTCTACTCCCATCCCGCCGTCTACATCATGATCTTGCCCTCTATGGGAGTCATCAGCGAGATCGTTCCCTGCTTCGCGCGCAAACGCGTATTTGGCTATAACTTTGTCGCCCTTTCGAGCGTCGCTATTGCTGTATTTGGATTCCTGGTGTGGGCGCATCACTTATTCGTCGCGGGCATTTCTCTCTATTCCGCGATGGTTTTTTCATTCCTGAGTTTTGTTGTGGCCATCCCTTCAGCCGTTAAAATCTTCAACTGGACGGCAACCCTCTACAAGGGTTCTATCTCCTACGCGACTCCCATGCTTTATGCCTTTGGTTTTATCGGGCTGTTCACCATTGGCGGGTTGACCGGTGTGATGCTGGCTACTATCGGCATCGATGTTCACGTCACGGACACTTACTTTGTCATCGCCCACTTTCATTACGTTATGGTGGGCGGAGTGCTGATGGGCTACCTGGGAGGCTTACATTTCTGGTGGCCGAAGATCACCGGACGCATGTATCCGGAAGCCTGGGCCAAACTTTCGGCGTTATTCGTTTTCGTCGGCTTCAACCTAACCTTCTTTCCGCAGTTCATTCTGGGATACCTCGGAATGCCACGGCGCTACTGGCAGTATCCACCGGAGTTTCAGGTGTTGAACGTGCTTTCGACCGCCGGCGCCAGCGTGCTCGCCATCGGCTATCTGCTGCCCATGATCTATATGTTGTGGTCGTTGAAATACGGAGCAATCGCCGGTGATAATCCCTGGCACGCGGCGGGCCTCGAGTGGAAGACCACCTCGCCGCCACCCACGCTTAATTTTGACGAGACTCCCGTCGTCACCTGGGAGGCGTATAACTACGACGAGATCCCCGACCGGCCGCTGGAGGTCCCCGTTGCCCAATAGCCAACCAAATCACGGCCATGTGGCTGTCATGGAACCGGAAGCTCATGGTCCCGAGCTGGTCCACCAGTTTTCTGACGTGCAACAACAAAAAAACGCAGCCTCGCTTGGCATGTGGCTGTTTCTGGTGACCGAAATCATGTTCTTCGGCGGCATGTTCTGCGCCTACCTGATCTATCGCCTTGAGTATTTCAACGCGTTCGCCGCCGGCAGCCAGCAGCTCAGCATCAAGATGGGCGCAATCAACACCGCCGTCCTCATTATCAGTTCAGTGACTGTCGTCTTGGCGGTGAAAGCGGCAGAGGCGGGCAAACGGAAGCTGCTGGTCGGCTATCTCGTCGTGACCGTCCTGCTCGGACTGACCTTTCTTGTCGTCAAAGGTTTCGAGTACCGTGAGAAATTCGAAAAGCACCACGTCCCCGGATCCACCTTCAGTTTCACTGACAAGTTCGACGACAACGGCAAGCAGTATTCGGTCAACTCCAAAGAAGCGGAGCTATTTTTCTCGCTTTATTTCGTCATGACTGGCATGCATGCCCTGCACATGATCATCGGTTGCGGACTGTTCACCGTACTAGCGATTCTGGCGTGGAAAGGCCATTACACGCCCGCTTACTTCACGCCCATCGAGAATTCGGGCCTGTACTGGCACCTGGTCGATATCATCTGGATTTATTTGTTCCCCTTGCTGTATTTGATCAGCCGTCACTCATGACGACGGATTTGAAACTGAGGTAGGCGGAACCCGAGAACTTCTTTATGGCGCAACACGAAGAACACACGACCCACTCGCAGGCGTTTTATTTGTTTATTGGCTTCGCTTTGCTTGTCCTGACGGCGACCACGGTCGGCGCGGCCTTCATCAACCTCGGAGCGTTCAATCCGGTTGTCGCTCTCCTCATCGCCACCATCAAGGCCACGCTTGTGGTTCTGTTCTTCATGCACGTCAAAGGAGCCAGTGAAAAGCTGACTGGCGCGGTCGTCGTCTCCGGTTTCTTTTTTCTGGCCATCCTGCTCTCGCTGTCGCTGGCTGACTATCTGACCCGCTCCGGGCCTATGTGGCGCTAGTCGCAGCTGGCGTGGGGCCGACAGGCGACTGAAAACTAGTCGACGCTAAGCTTCAGTGCTTGCATCGAACGCCCGCATCTTCTAACGTATTCCGTGTCGCAAAACATCGCCCCATCCCCGCTGCCCGTTGCGCAACTTGACGTCTCAGCGCTTGAAGCCTCCCTTCGCCGTCAACTTCGTGGAGAAATCCGCTTCGACTCCGGCAGCCGCGCGCTCTATGCCACCGACGGCTCTAATTACCGCCAGGTGCCCATCGGAGTCGTACTCCCTCGCGACAAAGAAGATGTTCTTGCGGCCGTTGCGCTATGCCGCGACTACGGAGCTCCACTACTTGCCCGCGGCTGCGGCACATCGCTCGCTGGTCAATGCTGCAATGCTGCCGTCATTCTCGATTTTTCGAAGTACATGGCGAACATTCTCGAGATCGATCCCGAACGCCGCATGGCTCGTGTCGAACCTGGAGTTGTACTCGATACGCTTCGCGCAGCCGCCGAGAAACACCATCTCACTTTCGCGCCCGATCCCGCGACTCACGACCGGTGCACCCTCGGAGGCATGATCGGCAACAACTCCTGCGGAGTGCACTCGATCATGGCGGGCAAGACCGACGATAACATCGAGGCTCTCGAAGTGCTCACCTATGGCGGGCAGCGTATGCATGTTGGAGCGACCGGCGCCGATGATTTTAGCCGCTTCATTCGCGAGGGTGGACGCCGCGCGGAAATCTATACCGGCCTGAGGGATCTAGCCGATCGCTACGGAGAACAAGTCCGCAGCCAATTTCCGAACATTCCGCGTCGCGTTTCCGGATACAACCTCAATCATCTGCTCCCGGAAAACGGCTTTCACGTGGCCCGCGCGCTCGTTGGCTCCGAAGGAACATGCGTCACCATTCTCGAAGCCACCTGTCGCCTCGTCCAGAGTCCGCCTGCGCGCGTCCTACTCGTCATCGGGTGGCCTGACATTTATATCTGTGCTGACCACGTTCCTGTAATTATGGAGCATCGCCCAATCGGCCTCGAGGGCTTTGACGACATCATGGTCAATGCCAGCCGTCACAAAGGTGTGAATCTCGAAGGTCTCGCCATGTTGCCTGAAGGCAGTGGATGGCTGATGGTGGAGTTCGGCGCCGAGACCAGGGCTGACGCCGAAGCGCAGGCGCATCATCTGATGCAGACGCTTGACCGCAAGGCCGTTCCGACTAACATGCGTCTGTTCACTGATCCGAGACAAGCGCGCAACATCTGGAATATCCGCGAATCGAGTCTCGGCGTTACCGCGCATGTTCCCGGCGAAGCGATTCGTTGGGAGGGTTTCGAAGATTCCGCGGTCGCGCCCGAAAAGCTCGGAGCCTATCTCCGCGACCTGCGTCGCCTGATGCAGGAGCATCACTACGAGGGCTCGTTCTATGGCCATTTCGGACACGCCTGCGTGCACACGCGCATGGATTACGACCTCGAATCCTCTGAAGGAGTGCGCAAGTTTCGCCAATTCATGGAAGACGCGGCTGACCTGGTGATCCGCTATGGCGGCTCGCTCTCCGGCGAGCACGGCGACGGTCAGGCTCGCGGCGAACTTCTTCCCAAAATGTTTGGTCCGGAACTGATGCAGGCCTTCCGCGAATTCAAATTGCTTTGGGACCCTGATTGGAAGATGAATCCCGGCAAGCTGATCGAGCCTTATCGTCTCGACGAAAATCTCCGTCTCGGCGCCGATTACGATCCTTGGGAGCCCGAAACGCATTTCAAGTTTCCGGATGACTACGGCAGTCTTGCCTCGGCCACGCTGCGCTGCGTCGGGGTCGGCAAATGCCGGCGCGACGAAGGCGGAGTGATGTGTCCGAGCTACCGCGTCACGCGCGATGAAGAGCATTCCACTCGCGGACGCGCTCACCTTCTCTGGGAGATGACCAAAGGCGAGGTCATCAAAGATGGCTGGAAGAACGAAGCCGTAAAAGAATCACTCGATCTCTGCCTTGCTTGCAAAGGCTGCAAGAGCGATTGTCCGGTCGGTGTGGATGTCGCGACTTATAAAGCCGAATTTCTCTCGCACTATTACGAAACCAATCGGCGGCCGTTGAATGCGCTGGCACTGTCACACTTCGACCTCTGGCTCAGGGCCGCATCGCATTTACCTGGACTGGCAAATCTGAAGACGCAGCTGCCTGGATTGCGCGACTTGGTGAAACTAGTGGGAGGTGTTCATCCACAGCGTCGCATTCCACCGCTCGCGCCACAAACTTTCAAACAATGGTGGGAGAGTCGACGGAGCGACGGACCTCATGAGCGCTTGTCGGGCGGACCGTCGCTCCGCAAGAATGATAACGGTGATAACACCGTTCTTCTTTGGGCCGACACATTCAACAACTACTTTCTTCCCTCAACTGCGAAAGCCGCAGTCGAGGTGCTCGAAGCCGCTGGTTTCAACGTGACTGTTCCGCGCGCGCATCTTTGCTGCGGACGTCCGCTCTACGACGTGGGCATGCTCGACCGCGCGAAACGTCAGCTGCTGCAAATCATGGACGA
>DATEBK010000212.1:0-7078 GCA_035287825.1 Terriglobales bacterium | reverse complement strand
TTCGGATTTCCCGCACTCTGTCGCACAGGCTGAGCATAGCTCGGAACAGATACTGCACACCCGGTGAGCGAATCCGGAGCTGCCCGTAAGTAGGGTTACGCAGGTTCGGCACAATTCAAGACATTCGTTACAAAGCCGGATACAGTCCCTCATCATGATCGGATCCTGGTCCAGAGACTCAGCGCGGCATTGAGAGCACCAGCGCGAGCACTGCAAGCACTCCTCTATACATCGCTCAACTGTTTGATTTGAAATCGTCATCTGGTCCTCCATTCTTTATCGAACTATTGTGTATTCTTGGCGTGTCGACCACTCATTTCGCTTCGGCACGATCTCAGGCCTCGCTGCTTGCACCGAAAAGAAACGCGAGCAATTCGACATTGATTTGCTCGTTCAGCTTCATGTTCATCTCCCTTGTGCGATGAAACCAGGGACTCCTGTTCTCACCACTTCATTGAGTCTCTGCCTGGTCTGAATGCGATTGATTTCGTTCAACGCCTCCTCCGGAAGGGCAGAAATGTCAAAATTCTCTCTCGCGCGAGCCGCGGTTTTGGGTGTGGTAAGCAAAGCCGTGCCGCGCTGAACCGCCCATGCCAGCAGCACCTGTGCCGGCGTCTTTCCAACTCGTGCGGCGATTGCCGAAATGACAGGATCTTCGAGCAGCCCCGGCCTCATTCCGTGACCCAATGGCGCGAAAGCCGAAAACAGAACGCCCTTTTCTTTGCAGAACTCCAGAAGCTCCGTTTCCGGCAGATAGGGATGTGATTCGACCTGAACCACGGCTGGCTTAATTCTTGCAGACTCGTAGATGGGCATCAATTGATTCAAGCTGATGTCCGACAGTCCGATGGCCCGGCACCGGCCGTGGTCCACAAGACTTTCCATTGCTCTCCAGGTGTCGAGCAGAGACACTCCGTTGTCATAGATGACATTGCCGTTTTGATCCCGCGGATCCTGCTCATCGCCCGGTTGAAATGCATAGGGAGTGTGAACGAGGTAGAGATCCAGGTACCTGATACTGAGCCTGTGGAGACTCGCCACGAAAGCCGGTTCGACACGTTCTGGCCGATGGTTGGAGTTCCACAACTTCGTGGTAACAAAAATGTTCTCTCTCGCGATCCCATTAGCGGCAAGTCCGGCCTGCAACGCCTCCCCTACCTCTCGCTCGTTCCGGTATCGTTCTGCGCAATCGAAGTGTCGAAATCCGGCGTCCAGTGCGTCTCTCGTCGCGGTTCTCGTCAGGGCAGCGTCGGGAATGAGGGTGCCGAAGCCGAGGGCGGGCATGTGGCCGGCTCCGTTGTTGAGCGGCATTCTCGTCAGCCGAAGATCTCGACTTTCAACCATTGGGTTATAACCTTCTTCCGGAAAACCTTCGACTAAAACCCGTGCCACTCAAAGCGGCTTCATCCCGCTCGCCGCGCCGGGAAGCCCTGGCGTGAAGAACCGACGAATCCTTGGACGAGTGCGGCGATTTCGTCTGCGGCGGTGTCTAAGGCGAAGTGGCCGCCATCGACGATGTGGACTTCGGCTTTGGGGACATCGCGGCGATAGGCTTCTGGCTCGGAGGGGTCGAACGAAGACTCATACTTACCCCAGATCACCAGCAGGCGCGGCTGCTTCTCGCGCATCCATGCTTGCCATTTCGGGTAGGAATCGACGTTGGTGCGGTAGTCGTAGAAGAGGTCGCTTTGAATGTCAGCCTGGCCGGGCTGATTTAGAAAATAAAATTCATCTACCCAGAGATCGGGGTCGTGGCGTTCCACGTCGGGATCATTCCCCGCGTGGCGGGCCTTCGTGGCTGCAAGCGACAGGAGATTTGTGCGCAGCGCGCTTTCGTTGGGAGCGCGATCGGCCCAGAAGGCGCGCCGCGTTTTCCAGTTCTCGCCGAGACCGGTGTTGTGTGCTACCGCGTCCTGGACGATGAGCGCTTCGACTCGGTCCGGGTGAGCCAAGACAATGCGAAAGCCGACGGGGCCACCGTAATCCTGCATGTAGAGGGTGAAGTGGGAGAGACCGAGCGCTTCGGTAAACCGATTCATGATGTCGGCGTAGTGATCAAACGTGTAGGCGAATTGTTTCGGGTCCGGCCAGTCGCTGTGACCGAAGCCCGGGTAGTCGGGAGCGACAAGGTGATAGCGATCGGAAAGACGGGTGAAGAGAGGGTCGAACATTCGCGAAGAAGACGGCAAACCGTGCAGCAGGAGAATCGTCGGGGCGTCTTTCGGACCAGCCTCCCGGTAGAAAACTGACAGCCCATCGATCTGTGCGGTGCGATAAAAAGTCGGATACTTCACGGTTTGTTCCTCTCTGACTTCTGGACTTGCGCTTTCAGGGCTTGGGCAAGCAGTTGCAACGATGCGAACATGACAGAAATCGTCAGCATCATGCGGCGAGAATGCAAGGACTGAATGCAGTGCGGGGATGCTCTCAGCCCGGCTCCGTACATACTTATGCGGCCACCCCCTCCGCGGATCGAATCTTATGCGGCGAACCGACGTAGGGAAAGGAGGTGAGCAGGTCTGTGTGTGGCCCTACGTTATCTCGCGTCACCTTCCCATTTGTGAGGAGAGGAAGGAAGAAATCCACGACGTCGTCGGTCAGTGCCCGGCCATTGTCCGGGTAGGACGCCGGCCGCGTGGGATCATAGTGGAGCACGTCCGGCAGCAGGATTCCGGCGACCCGCGTTGCTTCCGTCTGCGTGTAACTACCGGTGTGCTCCAGCGCGTGCGCGAATACCGGGATGAAACGGGCATCGTCCGCTGGCTCCGCAGAGAGATAGGCGGCGTTCTGCTCGCCAGCAAGGAAGGGAGTCTGATTTGGCCGCGCACCGCGGTCCGCCTGCATCCATTTCCCGCTTGCGCCGTCCAGCGTACGCGCCCATAGGCCAATCTTTTTAGAGCCGAGGGCCGAGTTGGGTACTTCCAGCACGATGCTGCACACGTCCTTGTCGGCGAAGTAATCGACGCCGGTGAACTGCAGATTGTTTACCGCGCCCAGCGTGTCGAAGAAAAAGGGATCGCTGCGCCAGCCCGCGAAGAAGCGGTAGTCTCCGGTCGAGGTTACATGTGCGTCGCGTGCGGTCGAGACCGGTGCTCCTTCTATGATCGTCTGCCCGCCGTCCCCAGTGCCGGCGGCCTGCGTGCCTTGAACGCGGCGCAATGTTCCGGTCTGGCCTCCGTTCTTGTCTGAGGTGAACCGCATTCGGTATGCGATATCGGCGACGGCATCACCGTCAGTGTCAATCTTCAGTTCGTATAGGGCTTCAGTCAAGAAGGGTTCATCCGTCGTGGGCCCGGCTGGGCTTAAACCCGCGGACGGATGCACGTTCATGATCAGGATCGATTTGCCAACATCCTCCGGCTTGGGGAATGCATACAGGTCAGTAAGATCGAGGCGGGCATCCCCGTGAGGGAAGCCGAAGTCGGGACCGGAGTAATGGTGTGACATATTGCCTTCTCCTTTGTTCTCCGCATACTCAGTACTTCGAAAATCGCTTCAATCTCCACTGGCGTGCCGGAGCGGAAGGCTGGCCACGCATCCGCTGCGATGAGGCATCACACCAGAAACGCGGATGCGAAACAATTGGACGATAGTATCGGCGACACCTTCGTATCGGTCGACGCGGCAAGCGTTCGATGATCTCGCGCTGGAGTCCCCCCAGTTGCCAATCGGGCCAAGGCTGCTACCGTGACCGCTCGCCAATCTCGACTGGTGGCTCTCTGCGGGCTGTCCATTTGTTCTGACTCGTCGAGCCAGTCCTCTGCCGAAAGCCCTGCCTGCTCTGGACCGAACAATTCAGTCACCGCCAGCATGAACGCCGATAACTCGCGCTCCGCCATGTTCACCTGATCTTCGCAAGTCGAATTGCCAAATGATTCTTCCTTGTCCATGGGACATCTCCGTATTTAAGGTGCGTAATGGGTAAAGACGAAGTCACGAGCTTTAACAGGCTCGTGGCAGGGAAAGCAGGTTTTGAGCAGCGCCGCGTCGGCCGGTTTGCCGTCTTTGAATTGAGCAAACCCCCAGCCACCGGTTGCGGCATATTTTTTCGAGTCCTTGACCATAAACTGAACGTTCGTCGCGGCTCCGGGCACGAACGATTGGGCACGGCCAAAGACTTTGTTGTTTTCCTCGGACGGAACGTAACTCCAGGCCAGGCGTGCAATGATTGTGCCGTCCGGGAACGGAAGCTTACCCTCCCGGTACGCCTTGATCGCCAGATCGTTGCCCAGAAGGGCGCGAAGATCGTTGAGGTTGCCTTCTTCGTGGGCCACAGAGATCAGCTTCCAGTCGCGGTATCCGGGAGGGATCTTGATTCCGAATATCGGATCAGCATCTTCATCGGAGCGCCCAGACGCGTGCGCCATGTAGACGACCACACCGGTCATCGCTACAACTGCAACCAACAAGTAAGCTAACCCTTTCATGCGGTGCGCTCCCTTCCAAAATGCTCATTTGTCGCGTCTACCTATGGCGACCCCGGATCACCTGGTTCACCCAACCGACACCGAGGACGACCCATGCCGGGGAGCGATCGAAATAGGAACCTAAGCGGCTACCCGACACGTGCAAGCGTGAGGGTGTACCAACCGCGACAGTCTTTCCATGCCCCTCTGATCTCAAAACCGACATCTCTGAGAAGCGTTCGAATGCTCCTGTCTGTAAACTTGTAACTATTCTCGGTGTGAATGGTTTCGCCTTGTGTGAAGTGAAGATCAAGGTCCGCGTGCTCGATACTTATGCCCTGCTCTTGCACGCTCTCGAGGTGCATCTCGATCCGAGACTCAACGGAATTCCAAAGCGCGCGATGACGGAAGCATGCGGGGTCAAAGTCGGCTCCTAGTTCTCTATTGAGGCGATCCAGGATGTTTAGGTTGAAAGCCGCAGTGATTCCTTCGCGGTCGTCATATGCAGCCAGAAGAGTGGGTTCGTCTTTCACCATGTCTGTACCGAGCAACAGCGCGTCTCCGATTCGCAGCTGAGTACCGAGATTTCGCAGGATGAGTCGCGCTTCCTCAGGTGAAAAATTACCGATACTCGTGCCGATGTAGAGTGCGAGTGTGGTGCCGTCAAAGGGTTCGAGTTGGAGCGGGTGAGTTACATAATTCCGGACGATGGGCCGGATGCGCACTTCCGGCAACGCGCATGCAACGTTTTGGCACGCCAACTCAAGAGCGTCGGGGCAGACATCAACTGGCACATAGGCGACATCGTCCGAAATGCGCGAAGCGGCTTCGAGCAGAATGCAGGTCTTCGAGGCCGTGCCGGCTCCCAACTCAACAAGACGCAATGGCGACGATCTGTCGCCGTGAGCTGCGGCAATGATCGCATCTGCGTATCCCGCCAGGATGGCCCTTTCTGTGCGGGTGGGGTAGTACTCGGGAAGCGCCGTAATGCGCTCGAAGAGGCGCGAGCCCTCCGCATCGTAGAACATCCAGGGTGAGAGCGAGCGTGGCCGCGTGATCAAGCCGCGCCGCACTTCGCGAGTTAGAGCTTCGCGAGTGAGTGCTTCGCGCTCATCCGCCGTTGCAAAATGTCCGATGTCAACTGTCTGAACGTAGGTTGCCATTTTAACGAATCCTTTCAGCGTGCTAAGCGAATCCCGGAGAACTGCCATCTGGTTGCCGGTGGAAAGAAATTTCGATAGGTCGCCCGAATGTGACTCGCAGGAGTGACGCACGATCCCCCGCGGAGAATCATTTGGCCGGACATGAACTTGCCGTTGTATTCGCCGAGCGCACCAGGCAGCGGCTTGTATCCCGGATAACCGGTATAGGCGCTCGCCGTCCATTCCCAGCAATCGCCAAACAGTTGCTCAACCCCTGCACCTCGGGCTGCAGCAGGATGGAGTCTTCCAGTCTCGAGCAGGTTTCCCTCGACCGTTGTCTGCCTCGCAACGTATTCCCATTCCGCCTCAGTCGGAAGCCGGCAACCTTTCCAACGTGCAAATGCATCAGCTTCGAAGCAACTGATGTGGCACACGGGCGTATCAACTAGGGCCGAAAGCCCGTGCCAACCCGTCAGTGTGAACACGCGCCATCCGGTCTTATCGCCAGCATCACGCCGCCAGTACAGAGGCGCCTGCCAGGCCGCGCGCTTCACGGTATCCCAGCCTTCGGAAAGCCAGAGTTCAGGGCGCGCGTATGCGTCATCCGATATGAATTCCAGGTAATCGCGGCAGGTGACTTTGCGGTTTGCGATCTCGAATGGTTCTAAGAAGACGTTGTGGCGGGGAGTTTCGTTATCAAAGCAAAAATCGAGAGGATCCTCTGCTCGAAGCGGATAGCCAATTTCCACCAATCCGCCGTCAAAGCTGCGCCACGTCGGTTTGGTAACTGGAGAATCCACTTCTTCTGAAAGGGAGCCCGCCATATACGAGGGAAACAGTGGATTGGAAAAGAAGGCGTGCTTAATGTCCGTTAGGGCCAGCTCCTGGTGTTGCTGCTCGTGATTCACACCCAACACGATACGTCGGGTCGCTTCCTCATCGGCGCCGCTCGCAAGAAATCGGTCCATCTCCTGGTCAACAAGTTCGCGGAACGCGAGAACTTCATCGAGCGAAGGCCGTGAGAAGACCGAGCGCAGGCTCTTCTCCGGAATTTCCTGGCCGAGCGCGTTGTAATAGCTATTGAAAAGCCAACGGAACTCTTCCCGCAGGGGTTTGTAATCTTTAAGTAAGGGACGCAGCACGAACGTCTCGAAAAACCACGTCGTATGAGCCTGGTGCCATTTCATGGGGCTGGCTTCAGGACACGACTGCACCATCTGATCTTCGGCGGAACAGCTCGCGGCGAGGGCACTCGTCGCCGACCGCACGGCTTTGTACTTGGACCGGATTGCGCTATCGCGCAGGTCGCTTCCAACTCCGCAGCCATCAGCTTGTATCGCTTCTACTTCGCCTGGCGCTGCGGTAACAACGGTTTGAGCCATAGTGTGCTCCTGAGAACTTTTCATTCTGCGCATACCGAATCTGATTCGTCCGCGCTCAATGCATAAAAACAGAGGCGTCAAAATGAGGCAATTGGACGATGGTATTGGGGATACGTTGGTATTAGCTCTTAAAGTCCTGGGCGACGCG
>DATEBK010000211.1:0-22269 GCA_035287825.1 Terriglobales bacterium | reverse complement strand
GTTATTTTTGCCCCGCTAATCGAGCCGCAAAGGACGCGCATGGGCCCAAGGCCTCACCACGAATTTTACTTTTTCTATGCTGTTGCACATCTCCCATCAACGCTTAGATTTCATGACTATTTAGCATTTTTCGCGGCCGGGATTCCCGTGGTTATTCTGAAAAGAGGCAAATCTGACTGCTGCGAGCCAAACTCGGACGGAACGGATGAGGCATTTTGCGGCTGGTTTCGCATGTCTATACAGAAAGGAGAACGCCATGAAAACCAAGACGAATGTAAAAGCGGGTACTCCAGGTGACCCGTGCATTCAGTCCTAGCATCTCGCCGGTGAGACGAGTAACAAAGGAGCAAGTTAGCAGGACTTGAACTGCCCGGGTGAAACGACGACAACAGCGGGCAGTTCAAGTCAGGTGTAGGTGAGGCTAAGATTCGCAGGTTGCCCAACTGCATCAAGGGCGGCTTCAGTGGTTATTTTGCGAGTGCACCCCCAAGCATCATGCGAACGAAAACTGGAAGCTGCTTTCGCATCTGTTCGGTGAGAACCACCGGATGGGAGTTGACATCCGCTTTGGCATTGGCCGCCAAGGCTGGGTTGCCGCTGCCGTCGAACACTGGAACCGCGAGGAACCCGACAGTTTGGTTGGTGGCTGTGTCGATTGCACTGCCGGTGATTTCGCCGGCATCGTTGATACCCTGAGCCAGAGTGAGATAGAGAGAAGTGGGCTGGATGACAAGTGCATTCAGGTCGTTCAACGTATTGTTTTGCCAGAGAGTAGCGCGGGAAGTGCCAGTGTTTACATTGAAAGAGTTCCCGACCACCTGACCTTTCTCGTTGATATCGAAAGCGGCATTGTTTGTGTCTGTGCCGTAAGGGGCGATCTCCTGCATTTTATTAGTTGGCGTCCAGATAAAGGCGGCCGGATTTTCCGGGGCATTTTCGTCGCCGGAGATATTTCCAAAACCGACGACTTGGCCCTGATTATTAATGGCGAAGGGAGTGTTCCAGGCTTGGCCTCCAATATTTCCCAAGTCGGTGGGTATGCCGTTTTCCCAAAGCAAAGCGTGTTCAGCGCTCGCTCCTCCGACTGCGTTTGAGCAAAGGCCGGAAATCCCGACGACCTGACCCTTGTCGTTGATGGCGGTTGCAGCCGAATCCGGGTCGGGAGAGAGCGGGGGAAGTTGTGTCATCTGATTCAGGCGGGGTCCCCAAACGGCAGCCTCAAACTGGAGGACTTGGTTGAACGGAGGAGCATTGTTACAAGTTGGATCATGAACGCCGTTTTCTGCCCATCCGACCACTTGTCCCTTGTTATTGACGCCGGTTGCATAACTGTCAATCCCGCCGGGAAAAGGCGGAAGAGCGGTCATCACACCGTCTTGCCACGCGAAACCGTTACAGACATAGCCATCAGGACCGAAGAAAAAGGCGGAGCAACTCCAGGCCTCGCCTAACGGATTCTGTTCTGCAGTCTCGGCGATGCCGGCAATTTCGCCTTTGGTGCTATGGTTTGCCCAAGAGACGTTGCTGTTGGGGCCACCTAGAGTACCGAGATCCATCGGAACTCCGACCCAGAGGACGGCATGCACGCTGGTATTGCTCGCCAGGTTGTCACCGCCAGAGATCCATCCGAGGTCGTTAATTCCGACGGGCTCGGGAACTCCGCCGAAGGGCGCCGCGCCCAGATTGAATACGTAATAGTTGGGCGGCTGTTTGTTCCCCTGCGCTTGAACAATCTGAGTTGAGATCATCAGCGCTGCGAATAGCGCTATCGCGGTAATGTGATTCAATTTTCTGCAATGCATATTTCCTCCGTTAGGGTCTGCTTCGGAAATTCAAAGAACTGAACTGCCAGTCCGTGCATTTCTAATCGTCATCGCCTTGTTTCGATCGAAAAGCACAAGCCCTGGCAGCGCAAAATCAGACACTATCGGAAGGGGTGGGAAAATGTTGGACGGTCGCGGACATCGCTCTCGGACGATGGACGATTGCGGACGTTGCTCTCAACATCAACGGCATCAATGTTATGAAGTGGCCATGACACCACCGAGCCAAGAGTGAGTTGTTCGCCGCGGCTGGGCACTCCCAGCAGCCGTGCCCGCGGCGTCGACAGCTCGACGAGCGCAGTCCGAAAGCGTCCAATTTTTCGCTTGGATCGGGACTATCATGGATGGAGAAGAAACGGAACTATTTCAGAAAACATGGAACTGGATTGGCAAGTCTGCTCGCGAGCCCGGCTGACGCGTGACGCGCGCTTCGACGGCAAGTTCTTTATTGGTGTGTTCACCAGCGGAGTCTATTGCCGCTCGATTTGTCCCGCGCCTCCGGCAAAAGAGAAGAATGTTCGTTACTTTCCGAGCGCTGCCGCGGCGGCGGCGGCAGGCTTCCGTCCGTGCTTGCGTTGTCGTCCTGAATGCTCACCTGGAACTCCGGCGTGGTTGGGAACTCCAAATACAGTTTCGCGAGCCTTGCGCATCATTAGCGAAAGCGGTTTGGGTGATGGTGGAGTAGAAGCGCTCGCAGAACGTCTTGGAGTGGGTCCCCGTCACCTCCGGCGTCTGTTTCTTCAACACCTGGGGGCAACGCCGAGCGCGGTCGCAAAGACGCGCCAAATGCATTTTGCGAAGAAGCTTATCGACGAGACGAATTTGCGGATGAGTGAGGTAGCTCTGGCTTCCGGATTCGGCTGCGTCCGAAGATTCAACGCCGGAATCCGCGAGGTCTATCATCGGACTCCGAGTCAAATTCGGCGTTTGGCGCGACAGAAAACTCCACAGCCGGAAAATCACTATCTCTTCCGCCTTCGTTTCCGTCCACCTTACGACTGGAATGGGATTTTGGCGTTTTTGGCGCCTCGAGCCACGCCCGGCGTGGAAGCAGTGGTAGATGGAACTTATCGTCGCACTATCTCTTTGAACGGTAGTGATGGGTGCTTTGAGGTCTCACTCGATGAAGACGGCAACGTGCTCGTCGTGCGGTTGCAATTTGGCGATCCCCGCTCCTTCTTCTTTATTACCGAGCGAATCCGCACCATGTTCGACCTGAATGCAGATTGGTCGGCCATCGTGCAATGTCTGAGAACCGATCCTGTGCTGGCACCACAGGTCGATTGCGGTCCGGGGCTTCGCGTACCGGGATGCTGGAATGGTTTTGAGCTCGCGACACGGGCGATTCTCGGTCAGCAGATCACGGTGAAGGGGGCGACCGTTCTGGCGGGTCGAATGGTGAGCAGTTTTGGGAAGCGGTTCACAGCGGCTAACGGTCTCACACATCTATTTCCTACGCCCGAGGTACTCGCGGATGCCAAGCTTACCCGTATTGGACTGACCGGAGCTCGAGCCGAAACTATCCGGGCTCTCGCTCGGGCTGTGTGCGATGGACGGATCAGCCTGGAAAGTGTTGTGGATTCGGATGCTTTGTTGAATCGGCTCTGCGAAATTCCGGGGATTGGAAAATGGACGGCACAATACGTGGCCATGCGAGCGCTCGGAGAGCCCGACGCGTTTCCCTCTGGTGACCTCGGACTCTTGCGCGGCATGGCTCTTGGGAGTGCCCGCGAACTGGAGCGTCATGCCGATGCCTGGAGGCCGTGGCGCGCCTACGCGGCGATGTATCTCTGGAGAATCACGAGCCAGCGTACAGAAACTGGGAGGAGATCTACTTCTTCCGGTGCTGAGAAGGACATCGAGGGGAATATTCCTTCGGGCCAGCAACTCTCATTGGTCGTATGACAAACCTTGCCGCTACCCCGTCGCGCAGGCCGCGTCGCGATTTTCGCGCATCACCAGGATTGCCGCACAGCAAAGCGATAAGACGAATTAGAGGGTATGGGATGAGCTGACGGATGCTCCGAAAGGCGATGCAGATTTGGGGTAAACCCAAGCTGCATCTGCCTTTTGGAGCATCCTCATTTTACGGTCAGCGAGCTACGGAATGATCCGTGTTCTGAAACGGCTTGGTAGAGCCTCAAATCAGCTGCCCCACAGTACGTTACCAGCTTTCGTGTTCGTCTTGACTTTCATCGGGTTGCTCCTTTTCCTAAATTTTTACTTGTACGGTTCGTCTAGCACAGTCCTTTGGTTAGCTGCGGTTCCGGACGCTTTGAGGGCGACTAGCTTCCCCACATGGCGCTGCCGGCCTTCGTATTCGTGGTGACTTTCATTGGATTGCTCCTTCGGAATCTTTGTTTGCCTCATTCATCGGGTGGTGGTTGCCAGGATCTTCAGATTACGTACCCCACATTGCGTTGCCGGCCTTGGTGCTGGTCTTTACTTTCATTGGATTTGCTCCTTTCCTGGATTTTCTATGTTGGCTCGATTCGGCGGCTCATCCTTGAACTCTCCGGGAAATCCTCAATATCAGGAACCCCACATTGCGTTGCCGGCCTTGGTGTTGGTCTTGACCTTCATTGGATTTGCTCCTTCTGCTAGATTGTTGGTGATTCGCTGGATCAGGTGCTCATCGTTCTTAAACTTTTCAGGAAAAACCCTCTAATTTAGGAACCCCACAGTGCGTTGCCGGCTTTGGTGTTGGTCTTGACTTTCATCGGAATTGCTCCTTTCCTGGATTTTTCGTTCACCCGCTGGTTCTTTAAAACGGCGTTTAGAATTAGCCACCCCACAGTGCGTTGCCGGCCTTGGTGTTGGTCTTAACCTTCATTGGATTCTCCTTTTTCTTCAGAACTTGTTCGCCACACGCCTTAGCTATTGCAAGCACCGTGCCGAAATGGAGGAGCGATTCAGACTGATATCACTGACGGTTTTCGTGCTGACAGGAAACGAGATAGCGCGGAGCTGGGTCTCCACACCGCCGCAAATGGCGCCCCGGGGAGAGTGCGACCTAACCGTTACGTTCTTCGACCTAACATTTATGTTAGGGGAACACACGAAGTAGGCGGTTGTTATACTCCTCAGGTGACGCTGGACCCCATGCAACCGGCAGTACCTTCCGACGCTGCCCGGCTGGAGGCGGTGAGTGGCCCATTCGAGGGCCGAACGTTTCCGCTTACAGAGGACGAGATATCGATCGGTCGCGAGCCCGACAATCAGATTTCACTTCTCGACTCGCTCGTGTCACGCCGGCACTGCATAATTCGGAAAAATGGCGAGGGATTCCTGCTGCGGGACCTTGACAGCCGGAATAGCACCTTCGTGAACCATGTGCCGGTGAAGGAGCGATTGCTGGCTGATGGCGATGAGATCCGGATTGGGAAATCTGTTCTGATATTTCAGGGATCATCCACGGATGCATCTGGCGTCGAGGCTTCTCTGCAACTCGATTCGGCCCCGACACCTGGCGGACCTACGTTGATCTTGCGAAAACAGGATGCAATTTATCTGCAGCCTTCGCTACCACGGGCTTCCGTGGCGACCGAACGTACACTTCGCGATCTGAACGTACTTCTTAATTTCAGCAAAACTCTCAACTCAGTGCGCGGGTTGACCGCACTTCAGCACAAGGTGCTAGAAGCGATTCTGGAGATCTCTGCTGCCGATCGTGCGGCGATGCTTCTGAGCGAAGAGGGTGCGGAAGGATTCTCATCCGTAATTGGATGGGACCGGCGGCTTGGGCCGGATCAACCTGTCCAGGTCAGTCAGACGATCTTGAACCAGGTCCTTGGGGAAAATCTCGCCGTCCTTTGCAATGACGTCCCCAGCGATCAAGCACTTCGGGAGGCGAAGAGTCTGCTGGCCCCGCGCGTGCGTTCGGTGCTGTCGGTTCCACTGGAGGTGCAGGACAAGGTGTTGGGAGCTCTATATCTGGATACGAGCTCATCAGAGGTTCGCTTCGATGCGGAACTGTTGCAGTTGGTGACGGCGCTGGGGAATATTGCCGCGCTGGCGATAGAAAACGCGAGCCATGTGGAACGCCTGGGAGATGAGAATCGCCGGTTGCAACAGGAAATCAACATCCAGCACAGCATGGTCGGCGAAAGCGAGCGCATGCGCGAGGTATACCAGTTTGTCTCTCGGGTTGCGGCGCGCGAATCGACGGTCTTGATCCAGGGCGAGAGCGGCACCGGCAAAGAGCTGGTTGCGCGCGCGATTCATAGCAACAGTGGACGAGCTGACCGTCCTTTTGTCGCGATTAATTGTGCGGCGATCGTCGATACCCTGCTGGAGAGTGAACTGTTTGGTCACGAGAAAGGTGCTTTTACTGGCGCGGTTGGGCAGAAGAAAGGAAAACTGGAAATTGCCGAGGGTGGCACAGTATTCCTCGATGAAGTTGGGGAGTTGGCCGCGCCACTCCAGGCGAAGCTGTTGCGGGTTCTGCAGGAGCGGGAGTTTGAACGGGTGGGGAGCACGCGCCCCATTAAGCTCGATATCCGGCTGATTGCAGCGACCAACGTTGACTTGAACGAAGCGTCACGCGCGGGAAAATTTCGCTCGGACCTCTACTATCGGCTCAATGTCGTCTCGCTTGAAGTTCCTCCATTGCGCCAGCGTCCGGAGGATATTCCGTTGCTGGCGGCGTTCTTCACGGCAAGGTACAGCGAAAAGGTCAATCGGCGTGTGGATGGCATCTCCCCAAAGGCAAGAGCCTGTTTGTTGCGGTATCCGTGGCCCGGCAATGTACGGGAGCTGGAAAACGCGATCGAGCGCGCGGTCGTTTTGGGTTCGACTGAACTGATCTTGCCGGAAGATTTGCCAGATTCGATTTTGGAAGAAAGTGCATCTTCTGAGGAGCCGGTCACCGCGCTCCACGAAGGGATAAGGGAGGCGAAGAAAAAACTGATCGAGGAGGCAATCGAGCAAGCGAACGGCAACTACACCGAGGCTGCTGGAATCCTCGGCGTACATCCCAATCACCTGTTCCGGCTCATTCGCACGTTAAAACTCACCCCCAAGCGGCAGCGACGAACTTAGGAATGACGGGCTTGGGAATGAAGAGCATGGGAAAAATAAAAAGCGATTACTTACTTCAGACCGGATACAAGATAGAGATTGGCGAGATCGTGTTGAAAAGTAAATGCGGCTGACTTTCCATCCGCAGACAACGCCACACCTCCAATAAATTCCGCCCCAGGCTCAGGAACCTTCAGCGTCTGCCAAGGTTCTTTATGTCCAGTCGCGACCTCGACACGGCTGATTTTTATGGCCTCGCCTTCCGGCCGACGTAGAAACAGATAACGTCCATCGCCGCTCCAGCGCACCACTGCCTCGCCATTCTGCAAGTCGGTTACAGTCCGCGGGGTTCCGTATCCAACCGGCGCGAGCATAAGTTTGTGCGGATCAGAAATGACGAACCAACGGCCATCCGGTGAAACCTGGGTCCCCTTGGTTCCCTCGGGCGTCAACGGCGTGGCTTTGTCAGAATCCAGGTCATACATCCAAGTACGGACTGGATGTCCGGACTCGTTTCCAGTAAATAAAACTCGCTTGCTGTCCGGGAACCACCCTAGCGACTCGAAGTAGACGCCATCAACATTCAAAAAGCGCGATTCTCCGGGGCCGGTCGGGAGCAACATTAAACGCGAGCGCCCGGTCTCGCGCCGTATGCACACTACCCATTTCCCATCCGGTGAAAGCGAGGGACGGTTGCCGAAGCCCAGTCGCACCGCGGCCGAACCATCGACTTTCCGCAGATAGATCGCCGAATTGCGGCCTTCACCGTAGGACAGCTCTACAAATAGCAAACTCTTCGCGTCGCTGGAGATCTCGTAGAGCAAAGAAGCGTCCAGCCATGCCAGATCTCGCTCCGTGGATCCGGCAAAATCAATATAGCGAATACCCAAGCGGGAGTTGACAGTACTCAGCAGCACACGGCCATCGGGGGCTACATCCTGCATGATGATCCAGCCTGGAGCTTGTGCGAGAAATCGCTGTTCACCCGAAAGGGTCACCGCATAGAGCGCGGGATCGCTACCGGGTTGCCCGGCCGAAAACCAGATCTCATCTCCGCGGGGAGACCAGTGCAAGGAACCAATCGCGCGCCATCCTCGGGAGAGTACGCGCTTCGGTTCGTTGGGGCCAACAACGCACAAGGAGTAATCTCCAACCTCCGCATCGTAATCAAAACAGGCGACGAGTCTGCCGTCAGCCGATACCCGTGGCGCCATCGGAGGGCGAGCCGGGTTTTCGTAGAGCAACGTGCCAATAGGATATTCGAGACGATGTTTTCCGCCGACTGACCGGACCACAGCGAGGGTATCTCCACTGGGACTCCAGTCGGCGCCGCTGACATCCTCGAGCATTTCACGCGGCGCGCCTCCACTGAAAGGCACGCGAGAGAGAGTCCCAACATCATCGTTGCCCAGCATGATTGCCATTTCGCCAGTACGGGAGATAGCTAGAATCCTTGCGCTGGGTAGATCCAGCGGGCGGGCCTCTCGATTTCCGGGCTGCGTCGAAAATAATGTGGACGGAGTTCCGTCCCAAGCGGCGCTGTAGACGATCGTATCTCCGGGACCAAACTTGGCTGCCGTAACATCGCCTCGCCGGAATGTCAGGCGCTGAAAGGTCAGAGGGGTGGGGTGCAAGAATCGCTGCGCTGCATAAAGTCCTGCAGCGAGCCCGATCAACAACAGGCTGACAGCCCCTAAAATAAGCCAGCGTTTGCCGGCGGGTGCTCCGCCTCCGCCTTTAGCCAGCGCTTTCGTGGTTCCAGAGGTACTGGATTCCATCTCTACAAGCAACTCATCGACCGCGACCTTTACGTCGGCCATACTCTGCCAACGACGCGCCGGATCCTTCTTCAGACACCGCGCGATGATCCTGTCCAGTTCGTGCGGAACATCGGGTACCGATTGAGATGGCGGCTGGGGTTCCGAGTGCAGCACGGAGGAAAGTGACGACAGCTTCGAGCCACCGGCGAAAGCGCGCTGGCCAGTGACCATTTCGTAGAGCACAGATCCGAACGAAAAAATGTCGGTGCGAGAGTCGACTCTCTTTCCGTCGGCCTGCTCCGGCGACATATACGCAACTGTGCCGAGAATCGTACCCTCTTCGGTGAGGGACGCCCCGTCACCGTGGACCGTTTCCGCAAAAGCATCGGCCTGGGCCTGATCGTTCAGTTTGGCAAGCCCGAAATCCAGGACCTTGACTAACCCTTGAGGTGTAACCATTACGTTGGAGGGCTTCAGATCGCGATGAACAATTCCAGCCGCGTGAGCCGCAGCCAGCGCGTCGGCAATCTGCGACCCGTATTTCAAAGCGGCGCGGACTCCCAGTCCTTTTCGCCCGATCAAGTTATCCAGAGTTGCGCCGGGCACGTATTCCATGGCGATGTAGCGGACCGGCGTGCCGTCAATCTCCTGCGTGTCGATGTCATAGATGGTGACGATGTTTGGGTGATTGAGCGAGGACGCGGCTTTGGCTTCTTGAATGAACCGCTTTTCGCGGTCACCGCTAAAGGCGGAAGCGACGAGAACCTTGATGGCGGCAGTTCGATCGAGGTGGGAATCCACGGCTTTATACACGACGCCCATTCCGCCGGCACCGAGTTTAGACTCGATTCGATAGGAGCGAAGTGTTTTGCCGATCATGAATCAACCTCTTGAGGGAATGCAATTCTAACCCAGATTTGAGGGACGCCTCTTAGGGATGTGCAACCACCAGCAGGGTGCGCGCCCGGCGTAAGACGCATTCGAGCGCCAGCTTGACATTTTCCGGATCGAGCGCCGCAAAGCTCTCGTCAAAAATCACGACTTCCGCGTCCTGGAGCAAAGCGCGAGCAATGTAAACGCGGCTACGTTCGCCATGGGAGAGCCGCCAGCCTGTCTCGCCAACCATCTGCAACATTCCGGCGGGCATTTTATTGAGCAGGGGTTCGAGGCCGAGCTCGCTGCAGATGGCTGTTGCCTCGCGCATATCCTCTTCATGGGGCGGCCAGCGGCGTCCCATTAAAAGGTTGAAGGCGAAGGTTTCGGTGAGCACATAATTCTCGTGAAACTGCGGCGCTGATACGACGTGCCGCCGCCAGCCTTCATCGCCCAAAGTTTGCCGATCGAGCCCGTGCAGCAAGAGCAGGCCCGATTGCGGCACACGTAAGCCAACCAGGAGTGAGGTCAGGGTAGATTTGCCACCGCCGGACGATCCTTCCAGCAGCAGCCGGTCACCTCGACGAATGATCAGGCTGCATCCCTTTAATACCGGCTCGCCACGGTCCTGGTAACGGAAAACCAGGTCATGAGCCTCCATGACGGTCTGTTCTTCGTTTTCGTCAGTTTCAGCGGAGGTCGTGAGCGCAATGGCGGGAAAGCCGGGAAGTTGCTTCCTTCCGGCTGCCTGAAATAACGGAGAGACCTGGCGCCAGGCGATGACCGCGTCGGCGACAGAAATCAGGCCTGAGGAAAGTCTCTTCAGCGCACGATACGCCAACAAGATTCCACCCAGAGAAATCGCCAGCGCAATATTCGACCCTCGGCTTGACACAAACGCCGAAGTCAAGCCGAGCATGCCGACAACCAGCCAGCCACGAGGCACGAGGGCTGTCAGCTGGGCCGCGGCAGCGTCCATCGCTTCCGACAATTCCAGGTAGCGCGCCAACGCCTCATCTTCATCCTCGTGCCAGTGTTCAGAGGCTTCCTGGGCGAGACGGGTGCGATGGCCAACCATTCGTTCGGTGAGATCGTTGGTCATCGAGAGCCGCGTTTCGGTCCAACGCTGACGTTGATGGAAGTAGCGCATTCCCATAAACAGGGTAAGGGCGAGCCATAGTGGCAACAAAATTAACTCCACTCCGCGGCCCACACCTCTTGAGAGAACGATTTCGGCGGCAATCAATTCAATGGCAGCGGTCAATCCTTGAAAACCGACAAGCAGCACCAACAACTCGAGGGCTTCGGACTCCATGACCTCGCCGAGAAATTGGCCGACACCCTTGTGGCGAATTTCCTCAGGTCTCAGGCGGAGCGCGCCGAAGAGTAGGCGCTGCCTGAAGATGACGCCGCCGTGAACGGCCAGAACTCCTTGTAGCCAAGTGCTCAAGAGACGGAAGGGAACCAAAGTGAGCAGAATCAGCGCCCATGCGAACAACCAGCCGCGATCCATGTGGCCGGAGAGCACGGCATTCCCGATGAGCCACCAGGAAAGAATCAGCAAAAAGTATTCCGCGGCAAACGATACCACTAGCGCACCCAAGCGCAGCGGCAAGCGGAGCCTCTTCGCCTGATTCCAGAAACCGACACCGGGCGACTGACGAAGCAACCAGCATCCGCCAACGTCTTTGCCTCGCAAACGTTCGAGCAGAAGTGCGGCCCTGGCTGCTTGGCGGCGGGCATCCGGAATGCCAGTTTCGTTGAGCAGGCGGTCTACTTGCGGCGCGACGATTTCCTCAAGTGCGCCACAGAGCAAAGCGCGAGCGGCATCGATCCGCAAAGACGCCGTGCTCAGATCGGGAGCGAGTACTGCGATACGTCCGCGGCCTCGGGGAAAAAGGGTTCGCGGCAGAAGAAAAAGGAAGCGAAGGGGGCCGTTTCCCGGCACCTGCAGCACGGCCGGTCCGGCGTTTTCCAGCAGTTGCTCCAATCCTTCGTATGGTATAGCCGAGGGCTCAGCCTCCACACCCAGCCAGTTGGCCGCGGACTCGATCCATTGATTCAACGCATCTCGGCTTGCGACAGGATGGTCCAAGGCGGCAAGCGAGCTCGGAGGAGGTGGTACCGGCACAGCCGAAGGCTCAAGCTTGCTTCGGCGCGCCAAAGCTTCGAGGCCCGATCCGAGCTGCGACAGTGACCAGAACGGCGCAGGCGTGTCTTCTTTTTCGGATCTTGATGTTAGTTTTGCTTTCATACGGCCGTCCGTTGCCGCTCCTCCATCAGACGTCCGCTTTCCAGCCGCAAGTGCCGCCAGTCGCCACTCGACCACGATACTTCCCGAACACTTTCCTCGGCTTCCAAGAGCGCTCGATAGCGAGAATTTACCCGTCGGGCAAGCTCTTCGGGATTTCCGTCCTCTACGATACGGCCATTCTCAATCACCAGTGCGCGAGGAAATCCTATGGTCTCGCCGACATCATGGGTGACACAGAGCAAGGTTATGTGTTCCCAGCGACGGCGAGCACGCGCCAGCAGTTCTCGCCGTTGATGCCGATCAAGACCCCGGAAAGGTTCGTCGAGAAGAGCCAGACGAACGCCTTGTTTCAGCAAGGCGCGTCCAAAGCGGACGCGTTGACCTTCGCCGCCGGAAACCAGGCCACCGCTCTCTCCAAGATCGGTCTGCAATCCATCGGGCAATTTTTCAAGAAGCTGGCGTAGATTGGATTGCTCGAGTAAGTCCGCGGTGGGCGTCGCGTCGAGGTTGCCGTAACAAAGATTGGAAAACAGAGAGTGATTCCACAGTTGCACGGCCGGATCGACCCACGCCGTCCGCGCGCGTAACTGGTCGAGGGCGACGCCTCCCAGAGCAACCCCATCCACGGACACGCTACCATTCGATGGGCTATGCCATCCCAGAAGCAAGCCGAGTAAGCTGGATTTGCCCGCACCCGAGACCCCGACAATGGCTACATGTTCGCCCGGCTCAATCTTCAGGTCGATCTCCGCCAGAATTGTGTGACCCGCCGCATGAACATTCACATCTGCCAATTCGATGGCTACGCCGCCGGTCCGATCCGGGGCAGGATCAAGCTCACTGATGACTGACGCGGTCGAAACCGCGTCAGCCGGCTGGGGATTAGGGTTTGTGTCTTCGAGGGCGCCGAGTGGCTCCAGCAGGCGGAGAGTGACGTTGCGGTAAGTGGGATACTGGCGCGCGACCTGTACGATTTCCTCTCCCAACACTGGCAGATTGAGCGACCAATACACGAGCAACAGTGCTCCTCCGGCCTCGCCCGCGCGGCTCATGTGATCGAGCATCAGCCAAGCGGCTAAACCAAATCCTGTGAGGCCTTGCAGAACTTCGGCGCAAAGTATCAGACGCAGCAATGCAAATGCCGTATGGGCCCATTCGACAAGCAGGCTCTCATATTCACGACGCAAGGCGCGTTCGGCTCGATGGGTGAGCACAGGTACGAGACCAAGCAGGGCGTCGAGATAGAAGCGACTTAGCGCTCCGTTGTGATTGCGCATGCGGAGGTCGCGCTCGGTGAGCCTCGGCTGCAGCATCAGAGGCAAGCCTACCGCCAGCGAGGCAGCGATAAGCGCAGGCAGCGCTAGCCGAGGATCTAACCAGATAATTCCGGCAACCGTAACGATCAATTCGAAGGTGGAACGCAGGAGCTGGCCGCCCAATCCCGGCAACATTCTTATTCGGTGCGTATTATGACTGCGCTCGGCCATGTCAGAGGTGAGGCGGCTATGAAAGTATCTGTCCCCGAGCTTAGGAATTTTTTCGAGAAAGGCGGCCCGCAGACGCGCTTCGAGGTGCCGTCCGATGTGCAGGATGCCGGATGCGATCGGCAGTTCCAGGAGCATGAGCGCAGTCAGAAAAATCAGCAAGACCGCCATTACGCCGAGCCGCTGTCCGGGCGGTCCGAATTCGCGAGGCATATCGAGCAAGCTGCGAAATAAAATTGCCTCGGCGAACACTCCCAGGGTCGCCATTCCGAGGGCGGCCACCACAGCCACAGGTGCGCCCAAGCCATCCGCCTTCAACATCGGCCATAGCTCAAGGGCTGGCCGACTTGACTTCTCCTCCAGTGCGGCAGCTACTTCGGGTGGGAGCTTTCCTCGATCCACATCCGCAGATTCCGAGAGGCGTCCTTTCACATGCACCAGCACCGCGCCCTTGAAAAAGACTCGCTCTTCTCCGTCTTCCGGCGGCGCCGGCCACGCAGACCAATAATTGGAGGGGATCACGCTGCGGCCGTCTTCCGAGTCTCGACTAGCTTGTTCGAGGAGCCGTTCCAAAACCCGGCCCGCTTCGTTTCCTCGATGCAAGGCTCCGGATCGGACGATAGCGCCCAGGCTTCGTGTGCCTGCTTCCAGGCGGGCTAGAGCTCGCCAGCCAGGAGCGCTCAGCGCGGAGTCGATCAAGAGCGTGGCAGCCTTTCCCGAAACACCCAAGTCGTCTAACTTCCGACGCACCGGCAGAGTGAATTTCTCAGACTCCGCCCACTCCCTCCATCCCCGGGCGGGAACGGCAAGGGTGTGGATATATAGACTGGAAACAAATTGGGCTTTGGCTTCCCATTGCCGGCCGACGGCGGGATCCATGATTTGCAGACGGCCGCCGAGTTGACGCCAAGCAACTACGAAGTGGGTGACCTTGCTCGCGCGCAGAACGACGGCGATGGCAGGCAAGAGATTGGCCTCCCGAAGCAACAGAAAGTCGGCGGGAACCACGATCTGTTCGGCATCCAGACCAAGCTGGCGGGCGACTTCTTCCATCGTGTCAATGGAGGTGCCATCTACGTCGGTCTGGCAGGCTTCACGCAAGCGACCGTAACTGACGGGTATTTCAAATCCCTCGGCCAGACACTTCAAAGCCGCGGGTCCGCAGTCCATGGCAGAAGTCTGCACGACTTCGGGAACGAGTAGGCGTCTCCGGCCCAGATTCATTGCCCAGTCACCGTGCTTAAGTTTGTGAGATTGTTCTTGGGGCCAGCCAGCCAGCTTCCCGCTTGGCGCAGTACGAGATTGGCGGGCGAGAGAGTTTCGATATCCACTTCAACCGAGCCGGGTAGCCCGTGTTGCAGAGGGATACGAGAGTCGGAGTGAGAATCAAGCGCCATTTCCACGCGGATGGTGCCATCGCGAATCTCGCTGGCCACATTGGTGACGGTCGCGCCGACGCTTCCATACTCTGCCCAGGGAAAGCCTTCCAGCCGAAGGCGTGCGTGCTGCCCTGGACGAACGCGGCCCAAAGCGACCGGAGGATCAAAGTTCGCCACCACCCGCAGTTTTCCGGTCGGGATGACTGCCGCCAGCTTTTCGCCTTCGTGGACGACCGTTCCGACCCTCAGGGGCGCAACTTCGCCCAGTCTTCCGTCAATAGGAGCTCGTATCCAGCGTCGACCCACTTCTTCTTCCAAGCCTTGTATGGTCACACCAGCCGTGGCCTTGTCACCACGCAACTTGTTGAGCTCCCCCATGAGTTGCTCGATATGCGCTTTTCTCTCGTTGGTTCGGGCGTGTTGCTCGCCTTCGAGGCGCACGACCGCATAATGCAGGCTGTCGGCTGCTGCCCGCCGCTGCTGGGCGTCAGCGACGCTCCGATTTAGATCCAACTCGGCTATAACGCCAGCGGTGTACATCTTGCGCACTCGTTCCGCTTCAGCCTGGGCAAACTGTGCGGCTCCTTCGGCTTCGCTGTAATGCGCGCGCGCTTCCTCCAGGGCATCCTTCGACGCCTGTTGATCCTGCACCAGTGCCTGTTCTTCCGAGGCAATTTGTTCTTCGCGGGAACGGATCTGCGGATCTGCGCCAGCCAGTCGTGTCTTCTCTTCGGTGAGCTGAAACTGCTGCGTACCGGAATCCAGCTCCACCAGGACATCCCCTGCCTTTACTTCCTGGTCGAGCACCATATGGGTCGCGACGACCCGGCCAATGACGACGGATTCAACGGGATGCGCTGCTCGATCCACTTCCAGATCAGCTTTGTTTGTGACCGCGTACACCGACACGTGCGCCAGAAAGAACCACAGAATCCATGCGGTGAGCAACGAGGCTGCCAAGGCGATGCCGAGGTAAGACCGCTGCGAATTGTCGGCCTCGAGAGAACGAACCGAGCGGGAAAAAGCGGATGCCATCCGATCAGAATCCTCGTCTTTCGGAAACCTCCGAAAGAAACTCAGAAACAGCAACATGCTCCGCGGGAGACAGCTCGACAGTGTTCCTGCGGGATTCTCTCCATGCCGAGCAATGCAGTTTCCGATTAGCGCTTTTCAGATACTGGGTAGCGACGAATATCGTTGCTGCCACCGGTCATCGTCGCATTCCGTGAGCATGTTGTTGGCTGGTTATAGTACCAAGAACGTACGCCCACCCACAGCCGCTGTCAACGAATGCATTTTTTACAAAAGGGCAATCTGGAAACATGCTTCCGCGAAGCCCGTCATCCTCGGCTGGGGCTCAAAGGATAACAGCATGGATCATATATGTACTGAGTGCCGACTACGCTTCTAGCGCGAAAATACGACTCCGTGCGGCTGTCCGGTACCCGTCCAGCCATGGGGCCACTTTCGATTGGCAAAGTCAAAGCCAGGTTTCCCGTTGGCGTCATGAAACGCGTTGTCCATGGTGAGAGCACCGGTGGATTGGTCCAGTTTCACCAGATACAAGCGTGCCTGGTCGCCAGTCACAACCAAACGTTCAGTCTTCGCGTCCCATCCCGTCCAATGAGAGAAGTAGCCGTCGTTGAGCTTCAGCCTGGAAACTTCCACGGGTTTGTTTCCGTTTGAAATGTCCAGCGCAATCAAGCCGTGCATAACGGGTGCGCTCTGAATCAGATAGTGCCCGACGATCGTCGGCACGCCGCAGAATGAACCGGGAAACGTATATACGAGCTTGGATGTTGGGTGGTCCTTGTCTAAATCAGTAATACGCTCAATGCCGCAGCCGAGGGTTTGAATGTAAACCGCCCCGTCTGGCCCAAGACGCGCCTCCTCTGGGCTGACGTGGCCATAAAGATTCTTGTCCACATCGAGATAGGCTGTCTTGAGCAACTTCAGGGTCGAGAGCTGCCAGACCTGATAGGTCACGCCGCTAAAAGCATTCACCTCGTCCATCGAGGAGTTCGTAGAGATGATCCTGTCCAGTTCCGGAAGCACGGCCAGGCTGTACGGGGTCAATAGCGCGCCGGTGAAAGCCGGGTCATCCGAACTCGCGGAGCGGACTACCGTGCCCTGATCATCGATCTCCACCAGGCCGCCGCTGCCACCCATTTGCCCATCGCTCTCGCCGTGGTGTACGTGCTGGAAAGTCGCTAGCACGTGCCCGTTGGGAAGCCGCAGGTAAGAGTGCGGATGCATATAGCCGGCCATGTCGGTAAACGAGGTTACCGTCTTTGGATGCAACGGGTCGCGGAGATCAAAGATGAACGTTCGGCCAGCAGCATGATCGTTGGCAAACAGCATCCCGCTGGCAGGCATGACATATTCAGTGTGATGAACACGCATCGACTGCTGGTCGGTTGCCAGGGTCGTCATCAACTGCCCGTAGGATTTCGAGGCTGGGTCGGCATCGATCACGGCCAGAAAGTCGTTGCCCTGGTGTGCGGCATCTCCAGTCCAGGCAAACAGGTAGTGGCCGGCGGCATTGGTTTTTAATACTTGCGACTGCGGTGGTTGCGACTGCAGCTTGGAATGAAGACAAGACATCAAGGCAAGTATTATGAGAACACGCCGCATGAAGGACCCCGATTTGCATGGAATCAAAACAAGTAAGCCTATCAGATATGCCATGCCTAACAGCGTCTAACGCGTGTTTAGAGAAGCCCGTTTCCATGGGGTGACAATTGACCCGCCCTTAATTCCCGACAAGAAGGCGTGCTGGACGCGATTGAAGGTGCGTCCGCGCAGAATGGCAGCGACGACGGTACGGGTCGCGCGCGCATCGTTAATGCGCACGTAGCGGCAACCGGTGTTCCGGTCTAAGGCCATTTCGGGGACGAGCGAGATGCCCACTCCAGCGGCGACCATTCCAAAGAGACTGCTGAACTGGTCGCTCTCAAACGCGATGCGCGGAGTGACGCGAGCGTGGGTACAGGCGGCGATGCTGAGGTCCCGGAAGCAGTGGCCGTCGCGCAGCATGACGAAGGACTCTCCGCGAAGATCTTTGAGGGCAAGCGATTTGGCAGCAGCGAGGGGATGATTCCTGGGTAGCACGGCAAAGAGTGGTTCGGTGCGAAGGGAGAACAGTTCCAGGTCTTTGTGACGAAGAGGGAGAGCAAGAACCGCAAGATCGATCGACAGGTCCCGCAGGCTTTCGACAAGGATCGGCGTCTTTTCTTCGACGATGCGCAGCTTCGCTTCAGGATACTTCTTCGTAAAGGCCGCGGTGTAGCGCGGCATCAGGTAGGGCGCGATGGTGGGGATAGCGCCTACGGCTACGCTGCCGCGAACGTCTGTGCACTTATCGGCTACGCTCGATCGCGCCGTCTCACGCTGGCTCAGAATGGAGCGGGCGTAGGGTAGAAAGGCGCGGCCGGCCTCGGTGAGGCGGACGCTGCGGCTCAAGCGGTCGAAGAGCTTGGTGCCTAAGTCTTTCTCGAGTTTGAGGACCTGTTGCGAGAGCGAGGGCTGAGCAATCTGGCAGCGCTCGGCGGCGCGGCTGAAACTGCCGGTATCCGCGATGGCGCAGACGTAGCGTAGTTGGTGAAACTCCATAGGTTATACCTATACTGCCGATGGGAACTATGTATTGGAGCTATTCCTCTCTATGATGCTACATTGATTGAATCGAGACAAACTATATCTGGGCCAACTCACCCAGGGGCTGGACTCAAACAATCAGTATTCAGCAATCAATAAGGAGAGCAAGCATGGCAACTGAAGCGAAGTGCCCATTCCATCACGCCGCAGGCGAAGGCACATCGAACCGTGACTGGTGGCCGAGCCAGTTGAAACTGAAGATTCTGCACCAGCACTCACTCCTATCCGATCCTATGGGTGAAGACTTCAACTATGCCGAAGCGTTTAAGAGCCTCGACTTGGCAGCTGTAAAGAAGGACCTACTGGCGCTGATGACTACCTCGCAAGACTGGTGGCCGGCGGACTTCGGCCACTACGGACCTTTGTTCATTCGCATGGCGTGGCATAGTGCGGGGACGTACCGCATCGGCGACGGTCGCGGGGGCGCCGGATCCGGCCAGCAGCGATTTGCTCCGCTCAACAGTTGGCCCGACAACGTCAGCCTGGACAAGGCGCGTCGGTTGATCTGGCCGATCAAGCAGAAGTATGGCAACAAGATTTCATGGGCCGACCTGATTATCCTCGCCGGCAACGTCGCTTTGGAGTCTATGGGTTTTAAGACTTTTGGTTTCGGCGGGGGGCGCGAGGACGTTTGGGAACCGGACGAGGACGTCTATTGGGGCACGGAGAAGACATGGCTGGGCGGCGACATTCGCTACGGCAAGGGACAGTCCGGCGAAGGCGTGATCGTGGCCGACGAGGACCTACATGGCAGCGAGAAAGATCGTACTCGTAGTGGTACGAATGAGCGCAATCTCGAGAATCCGCTCGGCGCGGTGCAGATGGGTCTGATCTACGTGAACCCGGAAGGCCCGGATGGTAACCCGGATCCGATAGCTGCAGCCCACGATATCCGCGAGACCTTTGCGCGCATGGCGATGAACGACGAAGAAACGGTAGCGCTAATCGCGGGCGGCCACACCTTCGGCAAGACCCACGGCGCAGCAGCTGCTTCGCATGTGGGGCCTGAGCCCGAAGCCGCCGGCATCGAGCAGCAGGGCTTTGGCTGGAAGAACAGCTTTGGCACCGGCAAGGGCGGCGACGCGATCACCAGCGGCCTGGAAGTCATCTGGACAACCCAGCCGACGAAATGGAGCAACGAGTTCTTTGAACATCTGTTTCGCTACGAATGGGAACTGACAAAGAGCCCGGCCGGCGCGAATCAGTGGAAACCGAAGGGAGACGCGGGCAACGGCACCGTGCCGGATCCGCATGACCCGTCAAAGCGTCGCTCGCCGTCGATGCTGACCACCGATCTCGCCCTGCGCCTCGATCCCGCCTATGAAAAGATTTCGAGACGCTTTCACAAGCATCCGGACCAGTTCGCCGATGCCTTCGCCCGCGCGTGGTTCAAGCTGACGCATCGCGATATGGGTCCGCGTGCACGATATCTCGGCCCGGAAGTCCCTGCTGAGGAGCTCATCTGGCAAGACCCTATCCCTGCGGTCGATCACAAGCTGATTGATCAGAACGATATTGCCGCTCTTAAGCAGAAGGTTTTAGCTTCGGGCTTGTCTGTCTCTCAGCTGGTTTCGACCGCCTGGGCGTCGGCATCCACCTTCCGCGGCTCCGACAAGCGTGGCGGCGCGAATGGCGCCCGTATCCGCCTGGCTCCGCAGAAAGACTGGAAAGTCAACCAACCGGAGCAACTGGCGAAAGTGCTGAAGACGCTCGAAGGAATCCAGAGCGAATTCAACGGCGGGCCGTCCAATGGCAATAAGTCCAGCAAGAAGGTCTCGCTGGCCGACCTGATCATCCTGGCCGGTTGTGCAGGAGTTGAGAAAGCGGCGAAGAATGCCGGCCACAGTGTGACCGTTCCCTTTACTCCGGGTCGTACGGATGCCTCGCAGAAGCAGACTGATGTGGACTCCTTCAGCGTGCTCGAGCCGATCGCCGACGGCTTCCGCAACTACCTCAAAGGCAAATACAGCGTGCCGTCTGAGACGTTGCTGATCGACAAGGCCCAATTGCTAACGCTGACCGCACCCGAGATGACAGTACTCATCGGCGGATTGCGTGTCCTGAATACTAACGTCGGAGAGACAAAGCATGGCGTCTTCACCAAGCGGGCGGAGGCGCTGACGAACGACTTCTTCCTGAACCTGCTCGATATGGGTACAGAGTGGAAGGCAGTCTCAGACGCGCAGGACGTGTTTGAAGGGCTCGATCGCAAGACAGGGAAACTCAGGTGGACGGGCACGCGTGTGGATCTTATTTTCGGTTCGAATTCCCAGCTTCGGGCACTGGCCGAAGTTTATGGAAGTTCGGACGCGCAGGAGAAATTTGTCCACGACTTTGTGGCGGCCTGGAACAAGGTGATGAACCTTGATCGTTTCAATGCTTGATCGTTTCGACCCTGCGTGATCCAGGAAGTTAGGCTTCAGAGTGTCGAACTGCTCAACCTCGATCTAACAGCGGGTTATCCCGCGCCAGGTCGAGGTTCGAGCAGTTCCTGCTTATACTCTCTTTATGTGCGGACGCTATCGCCTCGCTCGGAAAAAGGAGATTCTGGCCGAGGTCTTCGATGCAGGGGATGATATTGGCTGGAGTCCTCGTTACAACATTGCACCCAGCCAGAGTGTTCCCGTTGTCCGCCAGGATGCGACTCGGCCTTTTCGCTCCCTTTCGCTAATACGTTGGGGGCTAATCCCGTTCTGGGCGAAGGACGCCAAAGGCGGCTACAAAATGATTAACGCTCGGGCCGAGACGATCGCCGAGAAGCCCGCGTTCCGCGAACCGCTGCTGTCTCGCCGGTGCTTGATTCCTGCCGACGGATTTTACGAGTGGTCGAGATTCGGCAAGGTGAAGTCTCCTTTCTGCTTTACGCTGGCGGATGACTCAGTGTTTGCGTTCGCCGGAATCTGGGACCGATGGAAGGACCCTGAGCGCGAAATAGTTGAAACGTGCTCGATTATTACGACATCGGCAAATGCACTTCTGTCTGACATTCACGACAGAATGCCGGTGATTCTCAAGACCGAAGACCATGATCGGTGGCTTGATCCGGGATTCAAGCAAATCGATGACATACTCGATTTGCTCAGGCCATATCAGGCGGATTCGATGTATCGCTACCTTGTGAGTTCGCGGGTCAATTCAGTCGTGAACGATGATGCTGCTTGCGCCGAGGAATACGTTTTGGAGACGCTATTTTAGGATCGACCACGCAGATCGATACGAATTATGTAAACCACTCCGCCATTCATTACAAATGCGATGCGCCGCAGGTTAAAGAAAATCTCCGTGTTGCGACCGTAAGCGCCCGCAATTGCATACGCCCTGCAAAATGATTTTCAGTCCGGGAATGCTCGCCACGCGCTTGAGACATTCCTAGTGCGCTAGGATGAATATCAGTTCTTGGTTCTGCCAGGAATTTATCCGGTTTTCATGAGGACGGTTTAAACTTTGCGAAGGCGTCGCCAACGCAACGCCCTCACTTTTAATTCCGAGAGGCATCCATGGGCGCAACTGTAGTCCCGACTCCGCTTTCACCTGATGAACTGAGAAAGACGGATGCTTACTGGCGCGCGTGCAACTATCTGTCAGTGGGCATGATCTATCTTCGCGCGAATCCCCTTCTGCGCGAACCGCTCAAGCCTGAGCACATCAAGAATCGGCTGCTTGGCCATTGGGGCTCAGATCCCGGCCAATCTTTGATTTGGGTGCACCTGAACCGTCTGATTAAGAAATATGACCTGAACGTGATGTATATTTCCGGACCCGGTCACGGTGCGCCCGCCACGCTCGCCAACTGCTATCTCGAAGGTCATTATTCTGAAATTTATCCGGATAAGAGCTGTGACGAAGCGGGCATGCTCAAATTTTTCAAGCAGTTTTCTTTTCCCGGAGGGATCGGCTCACACTGCACACCGGAGACACCAGGTTCGATTCATGAAGGTGGGGAACTGGGGTACTCGATCTCACACGCGTATGGAGCGGCGTTCGACAATCCCGACCTAATCGTCGCCGTCGCGGTGGGAG
>DATEBK010000210.1:0-12566 GCA_035287825.1 Terriglobales bacterium | reverse complement strand
CAATGAAGCTAGAGTCGAGCCGGTGGCTCCGCACCCGACGAGGGCAACTCGGGACCGCGCCAGCTTTTTCTGTCCTTCTGGGCCGATCTCCTTAAACAATATTTGCCGGGAGTACCGGTCATTATTGTCAGTACGAGTGTCAGCGTCCGAGGCGCTAGCCGAAGCATGCTTATCCAACGCACGATCGGCTGGCGCGCTGTTGTGGATGGCAGCCTGGGCTGCTTGCAGAACGTCGTGTTTGGATCTACTTTCCAACGCGCTTACCTCGGCGATTACCTTTCAGGAGCTTTCCAGACAGTATTATAGGTTCCGGTCGTCAAACTTGGTTTTGCGAGCAACAGTGCGGTTTCGAGATGCGTCCAACCCGATAGGATTCATGGTTGACCGGCCCGAATTGCGTAGCGAGCGATCTCGGGACGAACGATCCCGGAGCAAGCGATCTCGGAAAGCAAGCCGGTGGCTGAGCAGGGCGGGGCGCTTTGCTCTGGCGATTCTGTTGACAATTTTTCTCCGGCCAAGCTTTGCGGCAGGTTCGCGCGCCGTTTTCGAGCAGCCGCCGGACGCATCATCACAGACGACTTCGCCAACAAATTCCCCGGCGCCGGGGCAGGATTCCACTCAGAAGGCGCCTCAAACGCCCGCCGAAGCGTCTTTGCAGAACGGGGAAAAATTCGGAAACATCACGCCTTATCTGGGCTTGGTAATTGATCAGATCGAGTTGCCGGGGGTTCCGGCAGAGGATGCGGCATCGCTGTTGGCATCGACGCCTTTGAAGGTCGGGGAGCCCCTGACTCGTGATTCGCTGCACGACGCGATGCAGGCGCTTTTTGCCACGGGCCGCTTCGCCGACATTCAGGCTGAAGCGAACCGCACTGAAACTACTGGCGTCAAATTGCGCTTTCTTACAACTGCTAACTTTTTCGTAGGCACGATAACAATCCAGGGAGTCTCTAACAATCCTTCGCCGAATCAATTGGCCAGTTCGACTCGCTTGCAACTCGGTGAACTCTACACTCAGGAGAAGCTTGACCGCGCACTCGCCGGGATTCAACGGGTGATGGAAGATAACGGATTCCATCAGTCGAAAGTGACGATTACGGAAAAGCGGGATGAGCAGCAACACCAGGTGAACCTGACATTTCAAGTGGTCCCAGAGGCGCGCGCCACGGTGGGAGAAATAACGGTGGAAGGCGACTCCGGTTATACCGTCGCGGAGATCAAAGATATTGCCAAGCTGCATTCGGGCGAACTGGCCACTTCCAATCGCATCACGCGCGCGCTGCAACGAATGCGCAACCGCTATCAGAAGCAAAACCGTCTGCTCGCTCGGGTCTCGGTGACCAGCCGCACATATCAGCCGAAGCGCAACGTGGTGGATTATGTCTTCAAAATAGATCGCGGCCCGATGGTGGAAATTGCGGCGGAGGGCTTCAAGATCACACAGCACATTCTGCACCGTCTGGTCCCGATCTACGAAGAAGGCGCGGTGGATGACGATCTGCTGAACGAGGGCCGACGTAACATTCAGAACCATCTGCAGACGCTGGGCTACTTTAATGCCAATGTGAAGGTTACTCAGCACGACACGAGCGATGGGAAGAATTTGCAAGTCGTGTACACCATAGATCCCGGGGAGCGGCACAAACTCGTCGCCATTCGGATTACGGGCAATCAATTCTTTCCGGACTCGCTGATCCGCTCCCGCATGCAGAACCAGGCTGCCGGACGACTCTTCAGCCACGGGCGCTACAGCGAGGCACTGCTCGAAGAGGATGTGGAAGGGATTCAGTCTCTGTATCGGGCAAGTGGTTTCCGGCAAGCTAAGGTCACGAGCAAATTGCTGGATAAATACCTGGGAGACCCGTCACAGCTGGCCATCCAGATAACGGTCAATGAAGGCGCGCAGACGCGGGTTGCGTCGGTCCGTGTGGAGGGCAGTTACACGCTGCCGCAGGAACAGCTTCCGGAACTTTCGACTGCCGAAGGCCAGGGCTTCGACGAATCAAGCTTGGCTGACGACCGCGATGCGATACTCAGCAAATACTTCGACAACGGTTTTCCGAATGCCACAGTCGACGTGGCCTATACCCCGGTTCCAGCGCAGGACAACCTACCGCGCGTGGGGGTAACGTTTACCATCCACGAAGGCGAGCAATTTTTTGTCAATCAACTTTTTGTCGACGGACTGAACCACACTCGCCCGCGAGTGGCCAGCCGGGCGATCAAGGTGCGGCCGGGCGCGCCATTGAGTCAGCAGGAGATGCTGGAGAGCCAGCGCGGCCTGTACGACCTGGGATTGTTCAAACAAGTAGACACGGCAATCCAGAACCCTGACGGTACCGAGTCGCGGAAGAACGTGCTGGTGACGGTGGGAGAAGCGGATCGCTACACCTTTGACTACGGTGTCGGCTTCGAATTCCAAACGGGACAGCCTTCGTTTGGGGTCAACGAGCCGCTAGGGCGCACCGGCATAAGCCCCATGGTGTCGTTCGGCGTCAGCCGCATCAATCTGGGCGGTCGCGATCAGACGATCAGCCTGAAGACTGCCCTCGGCCGTTTGCAGCAGAAAGCGTTGCTCACATACAACATCCCCAAGCTCCTGAACAAAGAAAACTTTCGTTTCACGGCCTCGGCGCTATATGACGACACGGTGGACGTATCGACTTTTACATCGAAGCGGATCGAAGGAACTTTACAGGTCCTACAAGTGTTGTACCGGCTTCGCGACGTGGAAAAGACCACGCTAGCTTATCGCTTCACCTATCGGCGCGTGGAGGCGAGCGACATTGAAGTGAGCGCCGATCTCATCCCGCTTCTCTCCAGGCCAACCCAGGTGGGAATTCCGAATTTTATCTATACCCGCAACCGGCGGGACAACGACCTGGAAAGCACGCGGGGAAGCTATCTTTCGGTCGAGGGCGGGGTTGCTACCAGCCAGTTTGGGTCGGCGGCGGATTTCAGTCGATTTCTGGCCAAATATTCCACTTATCACACATTTTTTCGCAATCACAGCACCGGGAAAGGGTTCGTGTTGGCGCGTTCCACCACCATTGGACTTGAGAATCGTTTTGGCAATACTGTCCTCCTTGATCCGGCACAAACGGTTCCCGTGGGTGCGACACTGATTCCTTTGCCCGAACGTTTTTTTAGCGGCGGGGGCAACTCTCTTCGCGGATTCGGGTTAAACCAAGCGGGGCCGCGCGACCCGTTTACGGGGTTTCCGGTGGGCGGCAGCGCGGTGTTCATCAACAACCTGGAGATGCGTTTTCCGAACGTGCGCATGCCCTACCTGAATGACGATATTGGTTTCACGTTATTTGAAGACATGGGGAATGTCTTTGCGCGGCCCCAGGAAATGTTTCCCAGTTTGGCGCGCTTTCATCAGCAGGACCAAGATCTTTGTCTGAGTGAGAGCACACACTTGAAGTGCAATTACAACTATGCGCCGCACGCTATTGGCTTGGGAATACGTTATCAGACACCGATCGGACCATTGCGCTTCGATTTCGGATACAATCTAGATCCACCGTACTTTCCTAGCTATAACAACATCACGACCAATCAGTCCTCGGGGCTATCGGTCGGACAATTTGGTTATCAACGCTCGGGGCGCTTTAATTTTTCTTTCAGCGTTGGGCAGTCGTTCTGATGAAATTCAGCCGGACTAAACTCGGACAAGCCAAACTCGGAATAATTAAGACCGGGGCAATATTGATGGCGCTAGTTGCGTCTCTGGCAGCTTTTGCCAGCGGCGGGCAGATTGTTGATCGGGTTGTAACGAGTGTGAACGGTCACGTGGTGTTGCAGAGCGATTGGGAGCAGGAAGTTGCCTTCGAGGCATTGTCGAGTGGGCGGGATCCCGATTCATTCACAACATCGGAGCGCAGGGCAGCGCTTGATCGTCTGATTGATCAGGAGTTGCTTCGGGAACAGGTGCGACCCTCCCAGTCAGTCCCCGCCGACCAAGTCGCAGCCCGGGTAACAGAAGTGCGCAAGTTGGATCCGGGTTGCGCCACTGAAGAAGGATGGCGCGCCAAGTTGCAACGCTATGGGTTGACGCAGGCCGCAGTCGAAAAGCGGCTGGGGGACGAGATCCAACTCATGAAGAGCGTGGAAGATCGTCTGCGGCCTTCGATCCAGATCGATGAACACGCGGTGGAAACTTATTACCACGACCAGTTACTGCCGCAATTGAAAAAGGCTGGTAGCAGTGCCACGCCATTGAACGAAGTCTTTGGCAGAATCAAGACTTTGCTGGCGGAAAAGAAGATGAACGAACTGCTCACGGACTGGTTGTCAAATTTGCGTTCCGGGAGCCATATCAATCCGCCTGAAACAAGTTCCGGAGAGCGGAGCCCGTGAGCGATTCCCCGGCCGGATCCACGACCGGACCGCTGGATGAAGGGCCGGTCTGGCCTCCTCCTCCCAAACGCCGGCGTGTTTTATTGAAGCTCTTCCTGCTGTTTTGCCTTTTCAGCTTGATCGCGTTCAGCCTGCTGGGCTGGTACGTAACCACAGATTCTTTCCAGCAGCGGGTGCGCCGCTATGTGATCGCATCGGCGGAGAAGCTCACGGGCGGCCGGGTGGAACTGGGCGAGCTTCACACCATTCCGTTTCGCCTGAGGGTCGACGCCCGCGATCTTGTCATTCATGGGCGCGAGGCTCCAGATCAAACACCGTTCCTGTCAGTCGATCGGGTGCAGGCGGAAATGAAGATCATTTCGCTGTTCAGCGCCACTGTGGGATTGCACACGCTCGCGCTGGAGCATCCGGTCGCGCATATCGTCGTATCTCCTGATGGGACAACGAATGTGCCCGCCCCGAAAGCCGGGTTGTCTTCGGCGCAAGGACAGGTGCAGGACCTGATCTCGCTAGCAGTTTCGCATTGCGAAGTGCAGCGCGGCGAGGTGCAGTGGGAAGACAAGAAAATACCAGTCGATTTTGATGCCCGCGATCTGATGGTTTTGATGGATTATTCGTTGTTGAAGCGCCAATACAACGCGCATGTGATTGTCGGCAGCATCACTACGCGTCTACAGGATTATCCGGCGTTTGCGTGGCGGGCGGATGCATCGCTGGTTCTGTTCCACGAACACACCGATATCACCGATCTGACCTTGACTTCCGGCAAAACCGAGATTCATTTCGCCGGGCGATTGCAGGATTTTCTCAACCCAACGATCACGGCTTCTTATCACGGGTCGGCGGACATCGGCGAACTAGCGTCGATATTCCGGCAGGCGCAATTACGCAAGGGCTCTGCGCAACTCGAAGGCAAACTCACCTGGAACCAAGAGACATTTTCCACTCAGGGAACCTTGCAGGCGAAAGACATGGAATGGTCAAGCGGAAAACTGTCGATGAAGAACGGCCGCTTGACGAGTGCGTTCGCGGTAACTCCCGATCGCTTTCGTCTTTCCTCGATCAGGGCCAACCTGCTGGGCGGCGACTTGTCGGGCGAGGCCGAGGTGACGAATTGGCAGAGCGCACTTGAGCGCAAGGTCGAACGCCGCAAACCGGAGCGGGCGGCGGAGATCGCGTCCTCTGAAGCGCGTCGTAATGTCATGGGCAAAATTCCACCACGCGGTTCCGTGCGGCTGCAATTGGCGGGATTTCCGATCCTGCCGGCGATGGAGTGGCTGAGCACTCGCAAGCTTCCGCTGGATGAACTCGCTCTTTCGGGAAATGCAAGCGGCAATCTCGATTTGAGTTGGGTGGGAGCGATTCGCGACGCCGAGACTCGGATGAAACTTACCATTGCGCCTCCAAAGAATCCGATTGCGGGCGGGGTTCCGGTGAAGGGGCAGATCGACGGCACCTATCATGGATCGCGCGACGAATTGTCGCTGACCTCACTGCACGCGACAACACCGGGGTCAGAGATCACCGCGTCCGGCGAATTGGCGCAGACCTCGTCGCTGCGGTTTTCGCTCTCCAGCCACAACCTGCATGAGCTTGCGCCGTTGATCGACGCCGCGTACGGATCGCCGAATTTGCCCTTTGCCATCCATGGATGGGCCGGCCTTACGGGCAATGCCAGCGGGAAACTTTCCGCGCTTGCGATCAGTGGGAATCTTGAGGTCTACGATTTCGACGCAACGTTGCCGACGGTGAAACCGGGGGCGCATCAGGCGGTTCACTGGGATGCACTCACGGCTGCGGTGCAATACTCGAGCAACCAGTTCGCGGCGCGCAATGGCTCGCTGATTCGTGGCCACACCACCGCTCGCTTCGATGTCAGTGCCGGACTTACCGACAGCGAATTTCTGGAGAACGATCCCTTCGCGTTGCACGTGGATCTTCATGGTGCCAGGGTGACGGAGTTGGCTCAAGTGGCAGGAGTCGCGCAGCCGCTCGCCGGGACGCTAGCCGGAACTATGGACGCATCGGTCACCGCCTCCGGCACTCGGGACAATCCGCAAGGCGATGGACACATCGAGATCCACAACGGTGCCGCGTACGGCATCGGCGTTCCATCGTTGACAACCGACCTTCGCCTTAATGCCGGCGAACTTGAGTTCAACAACATAGAAGGGCGCGTTTACGGGGCGACGGTTTCGGGCAGCGCCGCGATTGCGACCTCCAATGCTGAACTATTAAAGAATGAGTTTCGTCTTAATCTTTCCGGAAGCAACCTGAGTCTTGCCCGGCTTCCGCAGTTGCGGTCTGAGCGCGTCAGCACTGAGGGCCTGATTGATTTCGGGGTGAAGGCCAGCGGCACTGGCGATTCACCGTCTATCGAGGCGCACGTTCATGGCAAAGACCTCACGGTGGACCAGGAGCGTATTGGAAATTTCTACGTTGACGCGGCTACGCACGGGCGACAACTCGAGGTGACTTCGCGTTCCGAATTTGACAAGGCGGACTTGTCGATTACGGGTACAGTCGCGCTGGAACAAGATTTTCTCGCCGATTTGAAACTGGACTTCCATCATCTGGATGCGGCGTGGCTGCTGAACACGTACTGGCCGGGCAAGATCACGGCGCAATCCCCGGTGGATGGGACGCTTCAAGTTCGCGGTCCGCTACGCACGCCGCGCGAACTGAAGGCGTCAGCCGAACTGCAGGCCTTCAGCATGGAAGTGGATCGTGTGCCGGTGCAGAGCGTTGGACCGGTTCGCCTGGAGATTGCAGACCAAGTGCTGCTCGTCGAGAACCTGCACCTGACCGGAAGCGGGACCGATTTCACGGCGCACGGCCGAGCACAACTGGCTGGAGCTCAGGAGCTCGATTTGCGGCTAGACGGTTCGGTCAACATGACGCTATTCCAGTTGCTCAATCCTAAAATTCTGGCTCGGGGAACCGTGGGTGTAAATCTCAATGCGAGCGGTTCGATCCGGCAGCCGGTGCTACAGGGACGGCTCGAGGTTAAGAACACTTTCATCAGTCACAACGATTTTCCCAGCGGCTTGAGCGACATGAACGGCGTTTTGCAGTTTGATCGCAACCGCATCCAGATCGAAAGTCTCAAAGGCACGACTGGCGGGGGTAGCGTGGCGTTGACCGGTTCCGCGACATACGAGAACGGTATTTTTGATCTTGATTTCGGAGCCACGGCGCAGGGCGTGCGGTTACGTTATCCACCTGGCGTCAGTTCCACGGCGAATGCCGATCTGCGGCTCAGCGGCAACTCGAATGCCGCCGTTTTGAGCGGGAATGTCACGGTCACGAAACTGGCTGTCACTCCCGGGTTTGACTTTGCCGCCTATATTGAGAAGAGTCGGCAATCGGTCGTGCTCACGCAGAGCGATAGTCTGCAGAGCCGTTTGAAGCTGGACGTTCACGTCGTGACCACTCCAGAACTGCAGATGCAAACGGCCGTCGCCCGGCTCTCAGGAGATGCCGACCTCAGGCTGCGTGGCACGGCTGAGCGTCCCATCATTCTGGGCAGGGCGGAAGTGCTCGAGGGAGAGATTTCTCTCAACGGCAATAAATACAAACTGGAGCGGGGCGATGTCATTTTCGCGAACCCGGCCAAGACACAGCCCATCATCGATCTGCGGGCGACCACACGCGTGCGCGATTATGACATCACGGTGCAATTCCGCGGCGATGCCAGCTCTCCGAGTGGACCTAAGGTGTCATGGCAATCCGAACCGCAGCTTCCCGAAGCCGACGTCATTGCGCTGCTAGCGCTGGGCCGCACGCAGGAGGAGGCGGCGATTGCGGCATCGGCCGGCGGATCATCTTTCGGTTTCGGCGGGGACGCTTCCAACTTGCTGATCAATCAGGCGCTCAACAGCACCGTCAATAGCCGCCTGCAGAAGCTGTTTGGAGCGAGTCATGTCAAAGTCGATCCGCAGGGGCTCTCGAGCGAAACGGCGGTGGTGCGGGGGCCGCAGGTCACGGTCGAGCAGCAAGTGGCCAGCAACGTCACATTAACGTACAGCACGAACGTTTCTGTCTCAAACCAGCAGATCATTCAAGTGGAGTACAACATAACGCGGTCGATTTCGATCGTCGCGCTGCGCGACCAGAACGGAGTGGTGA
Source organism: Terriglobales bacterium (assembly GCA_035287825.1). Taxonomy (GTDB): domain Bacteria; phylum Acidobacteriota; class Terriglobia; order Terriglobales; family Acidobacteriaceae; genus Acidiflorens. The sequence continues at coordinate 4,076 of DATEBK010000210.1, read as the reverse complement.
GCTTCGACTTCAAGATTCGCCGCCGGAGGAAATGAGGCAGGGATAAAATCCCAATTCATTCTTCATGATTTTCAGGCGCTGTCCAATATCTGCCTTGACATAACTCTCCAAACCAGCAACTCTAGTTGTTTTTCACTTCACGCCCGGAGAAACGGGCAAGGGAAGTCGACTTTTGCGAGTACGGGTGTTTTATCACGACAAGTGCTTCGACGGGGCGTGCTCCGCCGCTCTATTCTCGCGTTTTTACAAGGAGCGCATCCGTGGCGATGTTGAGTTTGTTTACTCCGGCTTGCTGCATCGCGCCGGCTCGCTTTTCGATGAGGACCATTTCGACGGCGACGAGAATGCCATAGTCGACTTCAAGTATTCCAGTTCGCCCCGCATCACCTGGTGGTTCGACCACCATGAGAGCGCTTTCCTGTCGCCGGCCGACGCCGCGCATTTCGAGCAGGACCAGAGCAACCGCAAGTTCTACGATCCGGATTTCAAGTCTTGCACCAGCTTCATTGCGATGGTGGCGGAAGAGCGCTTTGGATTTAATCGCAAGCCGGTCGCGGAACTGGTGAAATGGGCCGACATTGTGGATGGCGCGATGTACGAAGACGCCAAGTCGGCGGTAGAAATGAAAGCTCCGGCGATGAAGCTGACCATGGCGATTGAAGCGTCTACGGATCGCAATTTCGTGAAGACCATGATTCCGCTGCTCGCCTACCAACCACTGGCCGAGATTCTGGATGCCCCGTTTGTTACTGCGGTCCTGCCACCGCTGCTGGCACGCCATGAGCGTTCGATAGGAATCTTGCGTGAGCGCACAGAAGAGAAAGACGGGACGATTTATTTCGACATCACCGACCTCGATTTGGAAGGCTACAACAAATTCATTCCGTACTATCTGCATCCCGACTCGATTTACAGCGTTGGACTGAGTAAGAGTTCTTTCCGGGTCAAGGTTTCGGTGGGTTCGAATCCGTGGTCAAAACGCGAACCGACGGTTAACCTGGCGCGGGTGTGCGAGCGCTACGGCGGCGGCGGACACGCCCGGGTGGGCGCGATTTCGTTCGATGTAACGCAAAGTGAAGCGGCGCATAAAGCGGCCCTGGAGATTGTGGAGGAATTGCGCGCCAGCGTGCGCCGGGAAGGCTGAGGCTTCATGCCTGCTGTATTCTGCATTTAGGACCGACATGCTCCACGGAATTCCCCACCCCAGAATCGACGATCCCGCGCACATTAGAGGCGTTCGTACGGTCGCGACGCTTGAGTTCTCGAAGGGAATGGTCGTGGTGCTCGCGGGGCTCGGTGTGTTCTCCATGCGGCACAAAGATATCTGGGGAGTGGCAGAAAGTTTCCTCGAGTTTTTTCGCGTCAACCCTCATCACCACTATGTCGGAGTTTTCATCGACCTCGTCTATCGGCTGAGCGACGTGCGGCTGTGGAAGATCGCCGTGGTTGCATCGGTCTATGTCATCCTACGATTCATTGAGGCATACGGATTGTGGTACGTGCGCCCCTGGGCTGAGTGGATGGCGATCGCCTCCGGCGCCATGTACATTCCATTCGAGGTGGCCGATCTGCTGCGTCACCCAACCTGGCTCGCCTGGGCCATCATTGCCGTCAACGTCGGCATCGTGCTTTACATGTTGATGCTGCGTCTGGAAGCTGCCAAGAAGCACGGCGCCGCACGCCACTCAGCGCAGATGGGATAACCCGAGAGCGACGATCGGGAGCGACAACGTTTGAGCGGGTCGTGATCGATTGGTAATTTGCGCTTGCATCGGACTGAGTTTCCCCCGCCGCAGTGCCCAAACTATTTGTCTCCGGAGCTTGAGAGCTGGCGACCGAGTCACGCGCCTGTGCTGCAAATCGAAATAATTCTTCGCCGCCTGAAAACTGCAAACTCTTTCACACTGTTGCGAGGAGAAGAAGCGGTGTAGACTTGGCCCGGCCCCGAAAGCCGAGATGCAGAATTCAATTTTCCTTCGCCAGAAGGATCTTCCAGGTTGTTACCAAAAAAAGGAGAAGTTATGATTCGAAGAGTACGTGCGGTCTGTCTCACGGTCGTCGCGATCGTGTCGGTCGTGAGTCTCGTTTCCCAAGCGCGGGCGGAGTCGCTGCTGACCCGGCACACGCGCGATGCAGTCCTGAGTGGCGAAGCCAAGTCGGTGGGCCGGCTCCCTGCGACTCAATCTATGCACATCGGCATCGGTCTGGCGCTGCGCCATCAGCCGGAACTGGAAAATTTTCTACAGGAACTCTATAACCCGTCCAGCCCGTCGTATCGGCAGTTCCTGACAGTCGAGGAGTTCACCGAGAGGTTTGGTCCCAGCCAGAGTGATTACGATGCGGTGATTCGCTTTGCGCAGGAAAATGGGTTTACCGTCACCAGCGGATCCCGCAATCGCATGCTCGTGCAGGTCACCGGCACGGTGGGCAACGTCGAGAAAGCTTTCCACGTGACCATGGGCCTCTACCAGCACCCCACAGAAAACCGCACTTTCTACGCTCCCGATCGCGAGCCGAGCGTCAACCTGCCGTTCCAGCTTTGGAACATCTCGGGATTGGACAACTATTCGATTCCGCGTCCTAACCTCGTTCACCAAGATGCAGCCGCAGCCAAGGCGCGATCCAACGCGACGGTTGGCTCCGGTCCTTCACAGTCTTTCCTCGGCAGCGATATGCGCGCAGCCTACTACGAAGGAACGGCCCTCACTGGCACCGGTCAGTCGCTCGGCTTGCTGGAGTATGCCGGCACCGATTTGGCCGACCTGAACACCTACTACAAGAACGTTGGTCAGACTGAAAGCGTTCCAATCACTCTCACTTCGGTGGACGGGACTCCTACGAGCTGCGTGGCCGCTCAAGGTTGTGACGATACAGAACAGACCATCGATATGACGCAAGCACTCGGCATGGCACCTGGTATGTCGAGCCTCGTGATGTATATCGGCTCGACCGATTCCGCCATTTTCAACGCCATGGCGACGGCCAAGCCGCTGAATGCACAATTGAGCAGCTCGTGGTACTGGAGCCCTGCCGATCCTAAAACTCTGAACCCGATTTTCGAGGAATTTGCTTCACAGGGTCAGAATCTGTTCGATGCAGCCGGTGACCATGAAAGCTGGCAAATTGGTGGATCAATCTGGCCGGCGGACAACGCCTACCTGACGTCGGTTGGCGGAACGGACCTGGAGACCACCAAAGCAGCGGGTCCATGGGCTTCGGAAACCGCATGGTCTGACAGCGGCGGCGGCATTTCGCCGAACGCCATTCCGATTCCTAGCTGGCAGACGGCCACGGCTGATCAGTGCATCGATGCGTGCTCCAAATCCCTGCGCAACGGTCCAGACGTTTCGGCGAACTCGAACTTCACGTTCTACGTTTGCGCCGACCAAACTACTTGTACTGCCAACGAGTACGGGGGGACCAGTTTCGCGGCGCCAATGTGGGCCGGTTACCTGGCTCTGGTCAATCAACAGTCGGTTGCCAACGGCAATCCGACGCTCGGATTCATTAACCCCGCCATTTACACCATCGGTCTGGGATCGAACTATGACACCGATTTCCATGACATCACCAGCGGCAGCAACGGCTACTCGGCAACCAAAGGCTACGATTTGGTCACTGGGTGGGGCAGCCCGAACGGCAGCGCTCTGATTACGGCGTTGGCGGGATCGGGCAACGGCGGCGGACCTGGAATCAGCTTTGCGCCGGCCACGTTGAAGTGGGGCAAAGTTGCAGTCGGCACCACGACAGCGGGAAAGAAAGTTGTTGTCACAAATAGCGGAAGCGCTACTCTAACGATCACCTCGATCTCTGTCAGCGGCGATTTCGCGCTGGTGGCGGTCAAGGCGACCAAGAAAGTAACTCCTTGCGCGAATGGCAGCTCGGTAGCGCCGGGCGCGACCTGCGAAATCAAGGTCTCGTTCAGCCCGCTTGCCGACGGAGCACTCACCGGTGCGGTCAAGTTCACCGACAACGCTGCCGGCAGTCCGCAACAGGTAACGCTGAGCGGAACTGGCAAAGACTAACTAATCAACCAATTGAACTAAAAAGGGCGGGACTTCGGTCCCGCCCTTTTC
>DATEBK010000209.1:0-2942 GCA_035287825.1 Terriglobales bacterium | reverse complement strand
ATCTTGCCGGAGTGATTCCGGTGTTGGTTGGCTTGGCACTGCTGGCGTATGTGTTCCTGCTGGCGCCCAAGGAATCCGAACTGCAGGCGGGCTGATGTTTTCTGCCTGCAATGGTCGCAAGGCCGGAGCTATTTTGCACCTGCTCTATAATGAATTGGTTGGCAGCCGGACCGGACGGTCGCTGTTGCAAAACAGAGGAAAGTCCGAACTCCGCAGAGCAGTGTGCCGGATAACGTCCGGGACGGCCGGTTCAAGCCGGTTGGACGGAAAGTGCCACAGAAAATATACCGCCGGGGCCGCAAGGCTCCGGTAAGGGTGAAAAGGTGCGGTAAGAGCGCACCGCCGCGGCAGTAATGCAACGGGCAGGGCAAACCCCACACGGAGCAAGACCAAATAGGAAGGGATTTCCCGCGAACCTTCGGGTTCGTCGGGAACGCGTGCCGGCTCGGCGCGCCACAACCTTCGGGTAGGTCGCTTGAGCCCCGCAGTAATGCGTGGCCCAGAGGAATGACCGTCCCGCAGCATTCATGTTGCGGACAGAATTCGGCTTACAGGTCCGGCTGCCACAATTCCACGACCATGAACACGCCGCCGATTCACTCCAATGTCGGCCTTTGCCAAGACTGCCAGTACGCGCGCCAGATCGAATCCGATCGGGGATCGGTTTTCTTACGGTGTGAACTCTCATTTCAAGACCAGCGATTTGCGAAGTATCCGCGTTTGCCAGTGCTGCAATGCAGCGGCTACCGCCAGCAGGAAACACCGAAGTAGCTGACGAGTCTTTGCCAGCCGTTCCAATCGACCCTATAATTGAGGTGCAGCATCGCCAACCGGTCACTCGATAACCTTAAGGAGCTTCAATGTCCGCACCCAGCCGTCGTCCCGAAATTCGCCGCCGCCGTACTCGTGCGGAAAAAGTTGCCAAACTGCGCAAGCGTCTCGCGGCTGCCTCTGCCGCAGGCGACAAGGACCGCATCACTGCCAAACTGCATCGCATCGCTTTCGTCTCTCCGGGCAATCCATTGATCAAGAGCGCATAACTCGCGGCCAGGAACATCTAAAATTCCAATGTTGCGAACCTCGCCGGAGTTTTCCCTACGTTCGTCAACATGGGAGAATGGCCACCTGCTAACCATTTGACGTCGCCGGCCTTCAATTTCACTGACACAGGGCTCGCAGATTTGACGTCGCTACGAAGATCGAGGTCGTTGATCGCGACCAGCAGTTGCGGCCCTCCAAAAGGGCGACTAGGCATGGAAGAGCCGGGTTCGAGAGTCACTTCGGAAACCTTCACTCCATTGCCGCTCTTCACGTAAAAATTCTTGCCGCGACCGCCCGGGAAGGGGGTTTCGATAGCCGCCTCGGGTGCCGGTGTCGGCCTTTGCGGCGATTTGTCGTCCTGCATCAGCTCAATGGTTACGTTGCGAAAGGGCTGATCCGATAGATTCTTTGCAATGTGAGCAAAGTTTCCCGGCGTAAATCGAGTGTCGCCGTCGGCGAGCTTAACCTCCGTGGGCGGCTTGCCTTCGACTTCGTTGGAAAGGTGCGCATCGCCGAGGGTGACGTAGACATAGTCGTGGCGATGACGATGCATCAACGTTGCAGTATGCGGCGCGACCTCGACCTGGAAGACGCGCACATATTCGTTTTCAAGTGCGAGGTGGTGGGAGGGTTCAGCCGTAATCTCGACTTCAGTTGTTGTCTGGGAGCAAAGGAACGGAACGAGCAGGAAGAAGAACAGTACGCGCTTCATGGCCGGGGATTGTAGCACTGGCAGATCGATTCCAGCAGCTTTGATTCGAGTACAGAATGATGCGAAACCCCGACGGGGACGGCGCTCAGCCCGAATAGACGATTGTCCCGCGGACAATGGTTGCGACCACTTTCCCCGTGAATGGCGAGCCGTCGAAAGGAGTATTCTTCGATTTTGAGTGCGACTTCGCGGCATCGAATGTCCACTTCTTCTTTGGATCGAAAACGGTAACATCTGCGATCGAGCCCCGAACCAGCGAACCGAGCCCGCGAAGGTCGAAACATCGTGCCGGACCGGCGGTGAAGAGTTCCACAATACGGGAGAGCGGAATGTGCTTCTCGCGGTGCAGTTTGGTGATAGCTAGCGCAAGCGCAGTTTCCAACCCCGTGATGCCGAATGCAGCGCGCTCAAATTCCATTTGCTTCTCATGCAATGCATGCGGAGCGTGGTCGGTGGCGATCGCATCCACCGTGCCGTCGGCGAGCGCCACCCAAATGGCCTCGCGATCGGAAACCGAGCGAAGCGGAGGATTCATCTTGTAATTGCTGTCGTAATCGCGCATGTCTTCGTCAGTCAACGTGAAATGGTGGGGCGTAACTTCGCAGGTGACGCGCGCTTTCGCGCGCTTGCCGCGGCGCACGCTCTTCAGCGCATCTGACGTGGAAAGATGGGCAACATGCAGGCGCGCATTCGGGATGTGCATTGCCAGATGCACGTCCCGCTCCACGACCGACGCTTCCGCCGCCGCCGTCATGCCACGCAATCCCAGACGGAACGAGCGCGCGCCCGCGTGCATCGAACAGTTCTCCGTCATCCGGGTATCTTCGGCATGTTGCACCACAGGAAAATTCAGTTCTCCGCCCAAGACGAGAGCCTCGCGCATGATGTTGTCGTCGAGGATGGGTTTGCCATCATCCGTCACCGCGATCGCTCCAGCGGATTGCAGGGCGCGGAAGTCGGTGAGCGTGACACCCTTGCTCGAGCGGGTCGCAGCCGCAATGGCAAACACATTGACCACCGCTCCGCGCTCAGGCTGCCGGAGCCATTCGACCCACTCGACCGAATCGACCACTGGGACCGTGTTGGGCATGGTGCAGACGGAGGTGAACCCTCCCGCTGCCGCCGCGACCGTTCCCGTAGCGATGGTCTCTTTGTGCGTCTGGCCGGGTTCGCGCAAATGCACGTGCAG
>DATEBK010000208.1:0-4241 GCA_035287825.1 Terriglobales bacterium | reverse complement strand
ACCCGTGGCGGTACACGTCAGCGTTGAAGTGACGTTCCGCCTGGATAACTAGCTTCTGACGATTGCTACCGCTGGCTTGTCGGATCATCTTGCGCAAACTTCTCCTCATCGCCGTCGTCGTTCCGGTCGTGCTCGCCGCTGGATGGTATTACTTTCACGCGCGCGCTCTTCCCGGCTACGGACCGCTCTACCGCGAATACGCATACATCACGAACGGTAAAAGCAACACGGTAACCGTCATTGATCTGCGCAGTTTTCGCCCGGTGCGTACGCTGCAAGTTGGCACTGATCCCACCGGACTCGCCGCCAATCCCAAGCGCAACGAAATCTATGTTGTTAACACTGGATCGTCGAACATCAGTGTGATCGATGCGGAGCAGAACAAGGTCGTCACTTCGATCGGCGTGCAGGGACGCCCTTACTTCATCGACGTTTCGCCCGACGGACACCGGGCATATGTTGCCAACTCCGGCTCCGACAATGTTTCCGTTCTCGATCTCGATCAGCGGGCCGTGGTAGCGACTCTTCACGTCGGCCGAAATCCTGGGCTGGCGCGCGTTTCACCTGATGGAGCAACCGTTGTCGTCACGAACCGCGCCGACAATTCCGTTTCGATCATCGATGCAGCGCACCTGGTCGTGCGCTCCGCGATCAACATCTGCATTCATCCTGAAGACGTGACCATTCTGCCCGATTCCGGCAAAGCCTTCGTATCCTGCTCGGGATCTGGCCAAGTTGCCAGCATCGAACTTAAGAAAAACAACGTGAAGAGTCAGGCGGCGAACATCCAGGCAGATGCGAACAGCGTTGAGAACGACCGTCTGCTGGCCCTGCTCGACGTAGGGAAATCTCCGGTCAGCCTGGCCTTGAAACCCGACGGCGGAGAGCTGATTGCCTTTAACTTTGAAGCCGGGAGCATCTCCATTATCGAGACGGGAGCTAACGAGGTTTCGGGAAGCTATCTGGTAGGTAACGAGCCATCGCGTGGAGTAGTTTCGGCTGATAACTCGCGTCTCTATATTTCTAACTTTGGATCGAATAACGTCGCCGTTTACGATGTCGATCTCGGTAAGATCGTCGCTTACTTGTCGGTTGGCACACACCCGGACGCGCTGGCGCTCTCGGAGAACCAGAATTACCTGCTGATTCTCGACTCCGGCTCCGGAGACCTCGCCATAATCCAGAAACGCACACCCCAGAAGAAATTCGAACCTTCGGAATACTCCCTGTTGACGATCATTCCCGTGGGCATGCAGCCGAATCAGATCGTGGTGAAGTCGTTCCTGGCGACGAAGCTGTTGCAGGGGCATTGAGCCAACTCGACGCCCACCGCCATCACCTCCCCGCTAAGACGTCCTCGCTAAGACCCCACCGCCGCTTTCCGAAAATGTTCCAGAATGGCTTCCGCCTGCGACCTGGTAACTACGGACGACAACGCGGCCGCATCGGCTTGCTTGACGGCTTGCAGGCTGCCGAAATGTTCGAGCAGGCGGCGGGTCGTCGATTCGCCAACTCCGGGAATTTCGCGCAGCTCGGTAGCGCGATCGCGGATCTGACGGCGCTTGCGATGGAAAGTCACGGCGAAGCGGTGCGCTTCGTCGCGAATCTGCTGCACCAGGTGTAAGACGGGAGAATGATGATCAAGCACGACCGGGTCGTCTTCCTGTCCGTAGACGTAGATGATCTCTTCTCTTTTTGCGATGGCGGCAAGCGGCTGGTTGATGATTTCCAATGCTTCGAGCGCCTGTGCGGCGGCGTGGAGCTGACCGAGGCCGCCGTCGATCAGCACCAGGCTTGGCATCGGGCTTTTGCCGTCCGGCAGCTTCTCGTTTTTCTTCTCATCGCAGAGGCGCTTATAGCGGCGCGTGACCACTTCGCGCATGGAGGCGAAATCGTCGACGCCGGCAACTGTTTTGATGATGAACTTGCGGTAGTCGGATTTTTTCATCGCGCCGTTTTCCCAGACCACCATCGAGGCCACGGTTTCCGCTCCCTGAATGTGGGAGATGTCGAAACACTCGATACGCCGGGGCAGTTCGGGCAGCGCAAGCGCGTCCCGCAAGGCTTCTTGAATGGCTCGCGCGTTCGGCTTGAGCACGCGAAAACGCTGATCGTAGGACTGTTTGGCGTTGGTGCCGGCGAGATCGATCAGTTCGCGCTTGTCTCCGCGCTGCGGGACCGTGATGTGAACGCGTGTGGCGCGTCCGCCTTCGCTTGCGAGCTGTTCACTCAGCGCGTCTTCCAGTTCTTCACGATCTTCGAAATCGACGGGAACATAAATGTTGCGCGGAACATAAGGCTGGCCAAGATAGAGCTGCTTGAGGAGGGCCGAAAAGAACTCTCCGGGATGGAAGGAGTCCGAATATTGCTGTACCGCAAACTCAGGAAGATCTTCCCAGAAGAATTCGCGGCGATCGAGAACTTTTCCTCCGCGCATGTGGAACAGGTTGACCGCGAGCATCTGATTTTCGTAGTGATAACCAAAGACGTCGGCGTCATCACCTTCAGCGGCGGCGATGCGCTGCTTTTCCTGCAACTGCTCGACGGTCGAAATCAGATCGCGATAGCGCGCGGCGCGTTCGAACTCCTGCGACTCGGAGGATTCGGCCATGCGCTCATGCAGAGATTTGACGAGGTCAGTCTGGCGGCCTTCGAGAAAGAGTTTCACGTCACGCACGGCTTCGGAGTAAATCTCCGGCGTGGTCAAACCCTTCACGCACGGTCCGAGGCAGCGCTTGATGTAGTACTGCAGACACGGACGCGGATGAAAGCGGTTCAAGTCGACCTTGCACGATGGAACCATGAAGTGGCGATGAATGAGATCGACAATCCGATAAGCGAGATTGGCAGGGAAGTATGGGCCGTAATAAGCGCTTCCATCCTTTCGCAGGCGGCGGGTGACGGAGACGCGCGGATGGCGCTCGGCAAGAGTCAGTTTGACGTATGGATAAGTCTTGTCGTCGCGCAGCAGAATGTTGAAGCGCGGCTTCTTCTGCTTGATGAGGTGGTTTTCGAGCGCCAGCGCCTCTTTATTATTAGCGACAACAATGTAATCAACGTCGACGGCCTCACGAACGAGCGTGCCGGTTTTGGCATCGTCCCAGCGGCCCTCGTGGAAATAAGAAGAAACCCGCGAGCGCAGGTTTTTCGCCTTGCCCACATAGATGACTTCGCCTTCGGCGTTTTTGTAGAGATAGACGCCGGCAGAAGTGGGCAGACTGCGAATTTTCTCGGGCAGATCCATTGCGATACAGACCGCGATGCAGATCGCGCAACAGATTCTCGCGCGATAGATTATTGATACGACTCAAGGCGCAAAGGATTCGCGGCCGCTTACGCTCCCCAACCCTGTACAAACTCAATCAAACTGCGCAGGGCGATTCCCGAAGGCCCTTTGGCGATCCAGGGTTTGGCGTCTTCCATCCAGGCCGTGCCGGCGATGTCGAGGTGAATCCAGGGAGTGTCCTCGGCAAATTCTTTCAGGAACATGGCCGCGAAGATGGCGCCGCCCCAGCGGCTGCCGGCGTTGGTCATGTCGGCGATGTTGGACTTGAGCAGGTCTTTATATTCGTCGTCAAGCGGCAGACGCCACATTTTCTCGCCCGCCTGATTCAGAGCTTTGACAAAGCGTTCGTACATTTCGTCATCGCTCGAGAAGATCCCAGCGTTGACATAACCGAGCGCGACGACGACCGCGCCCGTCAGCGTAGCAGCATCGACAAGGTGTGTGCAGCCCAGTTTGCGCGCATAGCTGAGGCCGTCGGCCAGAATCAGCCGTCCTTCAGCGTCGGTGTTGATGATTTCGATTGATTTGCCGGACATGGCAATCTGCACGTCTCCGGGTTTTTGCGCTTTGCCGGAAGGCATGTTTTCGGTGGCGCAAACAACCGCCGTGACTTTGACCTTCGGCTTGAGCAGCGCAATCGCGCGCATGGTTCCGATCATGGTGGCGGCCCCGGCCATGTCGTATTTCATTTTCTCCATGCCGTCGGCGGGCTTGATGGAGACGCCTCCGGTATCGAAGGTGACGCCTTTTCCGATCAGAGCCAGATGGTCGGACGATTTGGATGGGGTTTCGGGTTTGTATCTAACAATGATGAGCGCGGGAGGGGCGGCGCTGCCTTGCGAAACGCCCAGCAGAGAGCCCATGCCGAGCTGCATCATGCGGTCCTGATCGAGGACTTCGCATTCGAGACCGGATTCCTGGGCCATGGCTCGGGCTTTGTCGGCGAGGACCATCG
>DATEBK010000207.1:0-9836 GCA_035287825.1 Terriglobales bacterium | reverse complement strand
TCTTCCAGCGCATCCTTCACGTGCGCATTCCATGTCCGCGACTGATAAGGTTCCGGCCACAGATTTCGAATATCTTCCGTTCCGCCCAGCCCCGGAGCAATCAGGTAATCGATTTCATAATCATCTGCGCGCGGATTCCTGATTCCGTATTCGCGAAAGACTTCCTGCCGCAGCGACGTCGACACCTCTCCAACCACTTCTTCATGCGCCATCGAGCAAACCTCACCAATGCTGACGCTCCGCGTAGCTCCCGGTGTCAGGCTCCGGTTGGGGATGGCTCCCTGCTCTGACGCCAAATTGCCGGACGACGCCCCTGACCATCCGTCATGCCAGGCCTCATAAAATGACTCGCGCAATTTATGCGGCGGCCCGAAAAACCAACCCGCCCCCACCGCCAGACAGCAGATCAGTAACACCACTGCCGCCGCCCGTGCCGCCGGCAACTGGAACCACCCCCGCCACGAACCGGTTTCCCGCTGCGACGACAGTTGCGCCAACTCCGCTCGCAACTGCGCCCGTGGGCCCTCGATTGGCGGCAACTGCGGATCGAGCGTCCGGCGATGCGCCCGCACAAACTCCGCAATCGTGCTTTCGATTTCCGCCATCCGAGCGCGGCAATCCCAGCAAGCGGCGAGATGCGCTTGCACCTGCGCTGTGCGCCCCGTCACCAGTTCGCCATCCGCCGCCAAGAGCAATTCCTCATCCGATAAGTGCATCTCCGACAGTTGTTGATCTTCGCCCAGCATGGCTTTATCTCCCCTCCGCACGCATCAACCGCGCCAGTGATCGTGTCAGCGATATCGATACCGCGCCCAGGGAAATTCCAAGCACTTCCGCAATTTCCCGGTAGCGCAGTCCCTCCGCCCGCAGCCGCAGGCAATCCTGGTCTGTCTCCGGCAACGCCTGAACCACCGCCAGCAGCCTCTTCCGCCCTTGTTCCGACGACAACTGCTCCTCAGCGTTCGGCGACGGATCAAACTGCTCTTCGGCAACCGCCCCGTCCGCCGCCATCCGGTTGAGCGATTTCTGGTTTGCGTGGCGCTGCTTCAGCGCCAGATTGTGTGTCACCCGAAAAATCCATCCCCGAAGGTTTTTCCTCGACCGCCGTAATTGCAGGTGCCGGAAAAGCGAAAGAAATACTTCCTGGACGACTTCCTCCGCATCATGCGCCGAAATCCCGAACGACAGCGCATAGCGAAGCAGAGGATTCCTATATTGCTCAAACAGACCCAGGACTTCGCGCTCAATCTCCGAGGGCTTCGCCGACAACGCAGCGTCAGCACCGGAGAAGGTCAGCTCGTTAGTCGAGTCCATCGGAGGCATCTACTAGCATTCCTAATATTGGATTCCCTATACATATATATTCCCCATCCCCCGCTTCTGTTCAAGGTTCTTGCGAACAAAAACACTGAACGAAACGTCCGGAAACCGAATATTCACGTTGAGGCAGAGAAAGCATCCCGGCACCCTCCCAAAGGTAACCCCGCCCGTGGGAACGCCGGTCAATCCCTGCCCGCACAGCAGCTAAACTACAGAGGCCGGTGAGAATGAACAGGCTCCTAGCCATTTTTTTCTTTTGCGCGCTCCCGCTCCTTGCTCAAACCAACAGCGGAGAATTGCGCCTCAAAGTTACCGACCCTGCCGGTCTGGCGGTCAAAACAACGGTTAAGATCGCCTGCCAGGCTAATGGATATCGCAATACCCTTGCCACCAGCGATCAGGGAACTCTGACCGTACAGCGCCTGCCTTACGGTTTGTATCAGCTCGAAATCAAGCAGCCGGGATTTGCCGATTCATCCGCAGCCGTCGAAATTCATTCCCGGATTCCAACCGAATACACCGTCCAACTCAACCTGCCGTCCGTGCAGCAATCAGTCACCGTCACCGCGCCCAACACCTTAATCGACCCCGATCAGGCCGGCGCCGTTAGCCAGATCGGAGCTCAAGACATTCAAAATCGCCTCGGCTCCATTCCCGGTCGTTCCCTGCAAGACTTAGTCAACTCCCAGCCCGGCTGGCTCTATGAAGGTAACGCCGTCCTCCATCCACGCGGCTCCGAGTATCAAACCCAATTTGTCGTCGATGGCATCCCGCTGACCGACAATCGCTCGCCCAGCTTCGGACCCGCCATTGACGCCGACGACGTTCAATCGCTCAGCATCTACACCGCCGGCATTCCCGCTGAATACGGCCGCAAAATGGGTGGCGTCGTCGAAGTTAACACCCTGCAGGATTCCCAGCCCGGCCTTCACGGCCAGCTCGTCCTCTCCGGAGGCAGTTTCGACACCGCCGGCGCTTCCGCCCAGGGACAATACGCATGGGGTAAGAACACCTTCGGCGCCAGCGCCAGCGGCAGCATGACCAGTCATTATCTGAACCCCGTTGTTCCCGAAAACTTCTCCAACACCGGCACCCTCGGCGATTTCTCCGTCAATTACGAACGCGACCTCACCGCGAAAGATCGCCTGCGCTTCATCGTTCGCCACGAACTCTCGCGCTATGACATTCCCAACGAGCTCGTCCAACAAGCCAATGGGCAGATCCAAACCGCCGACAACATCGAAACCATGGGCATCGCTTCCTACCAGCACACCTTCTCCTCCAACGCGCTCGCCGACTTTCGTACCATGGTCCGCGACAACAACATTGGCTTCAACTCCAATTCCGATTCCACTCCCATCGAGGTCTTCCAGCAGAATTTCTTTCGCGAAGCCTACTTCAAGGGATCGGGAACCGTCACCCGCGGCCGCAACGAATGGAAATTTGGCTTCGAGTCCGACAACATCTTCCTCAACGAAAATTTTCGCTACCACATCACCGACCCTACTCAATTTGATCCGCAAACTCCCCCCAATTTCTCGTTCATCGCCAACCGCCCCGATCTCGAGCAATCCATGTTCGTGCAGGACCAGATCCGCTTCAAAAACCTGACCATCAACATCGGTCTGCGCTGGGATCACTACCAGCTCATCTTGAACCGTAACGCCGTCGATCCACGCTTCGCCATCTCGCGCTACTTCCCGTCCGCGGACCTCGTCCTGCATTTCTCCTACGATCGCGTGTTTCAGACCCCGTCGTTCGAGAACATTCTGCTCTCCAGCTCCCCTCAGGCTGAAGCCATCGATCCAAGCCCTGGCAACGTCTTGCGGCTCGTCGAACCTTCCGAAGGGGATTACTATGAAGCCGGTCTGACCAAGGCTTTTGGCGGCAAAGTGAAGCTGGATGCCAACTATTTTCGGCGCCTGGTGGCAAATTACGCCGACGACGATCAAATTCAGAACACAACTATCAGCTTCCCTATCGCCTTCCAGAAGGCCGTCATTTACGGCGCGGAAGCGAAACTTGAGCTTTCCGACTGGCGTCGCTTTTCCGGTTTCGTGAGCTACTCCTACACCCTCGGCCAAGCCTGGTGGCCGGTGACCGGAGGCCTGTTTCTGGGCGACGACGCTGCCGGACTACTGCCCAGCGGCCACTTCCCCGATTCGCAAGATCAGCGCAACACCATCCGCGGGCGTCTTCGCTACCAGGTCACGCCACGCTTCTGGATCGCCGGCGGAGTTCAATTCGACAGCGGCCTGCCCTTCGACTTCCAGTGCGATCCGAGCTTAACTCCCCAACAATGTATTCAGGGACAAGTCCAGATCTACGGTCAACAGGTCATCGATCGCATCAACTTTGCCCGTGGACGCATCTATCCCGCGTTTCAGGTCAACGCTTCCGCCGGCGCCGATGTCTACAAATCGGACCGCATCAATACTCGCTTCCAGATCGACGCCCAGAACCTCAACAACGTTCTCAACGTCATCGACTTCGGAGGCCTTTTCTCCGGCAACGCCATCGGCCCGTCGCGCAGCGTTTCCGCACGCCTGACCACCAGCTTCTAGCAACCGCCTCCTCGTCATCCCGCTTATACCTTGCCATCCCGAGCGCCGCGTAAGGATCTGCAGCTAAGCCGACTCCGCCCAGTCCCGCCCTTCGCTCTCCCGCATCCACCTCCACGCGCTCCCGACCATCTCCTCAATCCCGCGCTTCGCCGTCCATCCCAACACCCGTTGCGCTTCCGTCGCATCGGCCACCAGCACCGGAGGATCGCCCGCTCGCCTCGCCCCAATCGTCCGCCGCGCTGCCCGCCCCGTAGTGCGCTCCGCCGCCCGAATTACATCCAGCACCGAGTACCCACGCCCCGTCCCCAAATTTACGGCAAGATTGAAACCCCGCTCATCGTTCCCGCCTTCGAGATACCGCAAAGCCCGCACGTGCGCATCCGCCAGATCCTCCACATGAACATAATCGCGGACGCACGTCCCATCCTCCGTCGGATAATCATCCCCATGAATCTGCAACTCGCGCCCACTCCCGCCGCAAGCCGCCAGCGCCAGCGGAATCACATGCGTCTCCGGCTCATGCAACTCGCCAGTCTCGCCGCTCTCATCTGCGCCCGCGGCATTGAAGTACCGTAAACTCACCGACCGCATTCCATACGCCCGCCCATAAGCCTCCAACGCATTTTCAAAAAGCAGCTTCGACCAGCCATAAGGATTCACCGGCGTCCGCACCGCTCGCTCCGTAATCGGAATCTCGCCAGGAATTCCATATACCGCGCAACTCGACGAAAACACGAAACGCCGAATCCCCGCATCCAGCACGGCGTTCAATAAGCTCAGCGCCCCCGCAACATTATTGCGAAAATATTTCCGCGGATTCTCCACCGACTCTCCCACATAAGCGTGCGCCGCAAAATGCATCACTGCATCCACCCCCGCCAGCGCGCGCCGCAGCTTGACTTCATCAGCAATGTCCCCCTCCACCAGCTCAAATCCCCGCGCCAGCTGCCGAAACCCCGTCGAAAGGTTGTCATAAATCAGCACCTCATAGCCGGACCGCCTCAGCACCCGTGCCACCTGACTGCCGATATATCCCGCGCCGCCCGCCACCAGTATCGTCACCTCGTCATCATGCTGCCCCAACCCTCACCGCAACGTGACCCCCATCACCCTCCGTTTGTGACAGACCGCCCCATGACTCGGCCGCCAACCCGACCCGCGAAGAAGATAGGCATAGAAGCTTGGTGTAGAATTTGAAAGTCGAACCCCACGCTGCCGCCCACGGCAGCGGATCTCTTTACTTAGGTCGGATCTTCGATAGCTGGATCATCGGGACGTAGCGCAGCCTGGTAGCGCACTTGCTTGGGGTGCAAGGGGTCGCGAGTTCAAATCTCGCCGTCCCGACCATTTTTCCTCTACCACTTACGCCGATTCCTCACCGGCCCGGAGTCAGGCAACAAAAATCCCCGAACGGCCTCGTTTGTGGGATGGGCCATTCGGGGAAAGGAGATTGCGTAACGCTATTGCAAAAATAATCTCGTTCCCGTTTTCAGTCTGTTCAATTTTGCTCAACCTCGGGCCGGGCGATTTCGCGGGAACTTCGCGCATTCGTGTTGGTTGAACTCGTCCACCACTTTCGCTGGGACTTTCTCGGCCTCCGCAACTCCCGGATTCGCGATAACCCAGTCGCACACACTGCAACCCCATGCCGTGAAGGTGCTGTTTTCCCGCCATACCAGGTCGCGTGACATGGGCGGGATTTTAAACGCAAACTCAGCGCGTTGACAATAAGCTCACCCCCGCATGCTCCGCTCGCAAGTCAGCCGGTCACGAGTTCAAATCTCGCCGCCCGCCCGTTTGTTCAACCACCTAAACTGCAACTCTCGGCTCCCGTCACACCGCCATTGCCGACGAAGTGGTACGCTATCAGGATTCTCTAACACGAGGCCTCGCCCTTGAAACCGCTAAACAGTGTCCTTGGAATATGTGTCGCGCTGCTGCTGGCCACGTTCGTCCTTATTTCCTCAGCTTCGGCTCAGACCCTGCCGTCCTTCGGCAACGTAGTCATCGTGGTGGGTGAGAACGTCGATTACAGCACCTCCTACAATCCCACCAACATGCCCTATTTGACCTCGCTGGCGAACGCTTATGGCCTCGGCATTAACTATTACTCCGACACGCATCCTTCAATCGGCAACTATTTCAACTTGACCACTGGATACATCCTTACCGACGACGACAGCCAGACCCCCCAGAGCTTTCCCATCTCGAAGAACAATATCGCCCTTGAAGTTCAGAAGGCAGGCAAGACCTGGAAAGACTACGTGGAAAGTCTTCCCAGCATCGAGAACTGCGGCGGCGTGAATTCTGGAACTTACTACGTCCGTCACGATCCGCTCGAATACATGAAGAAGGTCAACAAAGAGAAAAGCAACTACGTTTGCTTCACTCAATTCGCCGAGGATCTGGCCAATCACGCTCTGCCCACTCTTTCCTGGCTCGTCCCCAACGGATGCGATGACGCGCACGACTGCCCCATCGGAACCTTCGACACCTGGCTGAAGAGTGAGGTCGCCCCCTTGGTCAACAGCTCTTACTTTCAGCCCGGAGGAACCGGCCTGCTGATCATTGTTTTCGACGAAAACGCCACCAACGGAAACCCGAATTGTGAGACCACAGTCGAAGGAAAAGGCTGCGGCGGCCAAGTCGAACTCGTCGTCGTCAGCCCGTTGAGTAAAAAAGGCTACCAGTCGAATGGTGGCGACACTCGCAACTTCAACTCCAGCTACGATGCGGCAGACATCCTGCGCCTGATGGCCCAAGGTCTCGGTCTGCCCACGGCCAAGCTGGGATGGGCAGCCAAAGGATTGCCCATGGCCGATTTCTTCTCAACCGCCGACAAACGGTGACGTGCCCTCTCTCCCTAACTGGGGATTACTTCATCAATGGGTATAGGTTTTTTTGCGAGAATCCAGCCGAGATCCCAATTTCACTCAACTCCCATGAAAATCATCCTTCTTTTCCTCACCTCTCTGCTTCTAATCTCCACCGCCGGGGGCCAATAACCCGCACCCGACAAATCACCCGCAGCGAACCAATCCGACCCTTGCCCATCACTCCAACAGCAGAGCCAGCAACTCGCCGCCAGGTTGCGCGACTGGCCTGACCTGTCTCAGTACCGCGAAGCTGACGCCCAACTCGGTCCGCCCGCCAACGGAGAATCCCGAGTCGTGTTCCTCGGAGACTCCATCACCCAAATGTGGGACCTCGCCGCCTCGTTTCCCGGCAAGCCCTACGTCAACCGCGGCATCAGCGGACAAACCACTCCCCAAATCCTGCTCCGCTTTCGTCAGGACGTCATCGCCCTCCAGCCGAAAGCAGTCGTCATCCTCGCTGGCACCAACGACATCGCCGAAAATACCGGCCCCACCACGCTCGGCGCGATTCAAAACAACCTCATCTCCATGGTGGAGCTGGCCCAGAAAAACGGCATTCGCATCGTCCTCGCTTCTGTGCTGCCTGCGGCGCGCTACCCCTGGCGTCCCGAAATTCAGCCCGTCGAAAAAATTCAGGCCCTCAATCGCTGGATCAAAGACTATGCCGCCCACGCCGGCATCGACTTCCTCGATTACTACACTTCCATGGCCGACACAAAATCCGCCCTCAAGCCCGAGCTCACCGAAGATGGAGTCCATCCCAACCACGCCGGCTTCGCCCTCATGACTCAGCTTGCCGCCAGGGAGATCGAAAAAAAGTAATCGAAAAAAAGTATCGAAAAAGGTAATCGAGAAGCAGCAGCTTGCCCTCATCCTCGCCCATCCGGCCTCGATCGCCCGAGGCTGCCGCCGCCGCCCGCCGCGCCGCCAAAATTGCTACAATCTCGCCTGGCCACGAACCCATCATTGGCCCCCCGGCATCCAATCGGGGTTAAGCCGGCAAACAGGAGCGGAAGCAGATACCTCATTTCGGGCATCCCTCCTCTTTACTGTCTTGCCCTCAAATACAGCGTCAGGAGAACTCTCATGCCCAAAAAACCAAGCTCCAGCAATTCGCATAAAGCGTCTGCGCAACCGCGCTTCCACCAGAGCGCCCGCGAACTCCAGGCCTTTGGCACCGTGACCTCAATGCAACCGCTGCAACTCATAGAGCCCGTCCGGCTCGAGATGACCGAACATCTCAATCAGCTTCTCGCCGATACCATGACTCTGCGCGACCTCTACAAAAAGTCGCACTGGCAGGTCTCGGGAGCTACTTTCTACCAGCTCCATCTTCTTTTCGATAAGCATTACGGAGAACAGAACGACCTGGTCGACACCATCGCCGAACGCATCCAGCTTCTCGGCGGAATCAGCATCGCCATGGCGCCCGACGTTGCCGAGACCACTCGCATTCCGCGTCCGCCCAAAGGCCGCGAAGAAGTTCCTGTGCAACTGTCGCGCCTGCTCGACGCGCATCAGGTCATCATCAGCCAATGCCGTGAACTGGCCGAGCGTGCCGACAAACTCGGAGACGCCGGCACCAACGATGTGGTCGTAAGCAACGTGCTTCGCACCAACGAGCTTCAGTGCTGGTTCGTCAGCGAACACCTCGTCAACGCCCCGCTGGTCGAAGCCGAACCCATTCGCGAATCAGCCTAGCCGAGAATTCTCAATTCTTGTCATTCCGAGCAAAGCGAGGGATTTGTAGTCTGCCGCCGACTGCAGATCCTTCGCTCTCTTGGGATTTTGTTTTAGGTTGGGTAAATTCAAGCGCGCTGCTGCGGATCGCCTGGCGATTAATGCCGTGGCGATAGAATTTGCAAAATCTGCTGCAACTCGTTCCGCAAATGCGCCACGCTCGCCGCAGGATTCGGAAACGGTAACGCGCTCTGCACCCGCTCGGTTTTGGTTTCCTCGCGTAACTGCACCCGCGCCCCCGCGATCGTAAAGCCGTCTTCATACAGCAGTTTCTTGATCCGCACCACCGACTCGACATCGCGCTTGCGATACATGCGTTGCCCCGTGCTGCTCTTCACCGGCTTCAGCTGCGGAAATTCCGTTTCCCAGAAACGCAGCACATAAGCCGGCAGCCGGCACAATTCCGCCACTTCCCCGATTCGGAAGTAGAGCTTGTCCGGAATGATAATCTCGGCGCTGCGCGTCGCTTTTTTCGGCGCTTTCTTGCGGAGGCTCATCGAAACGCTCGCTACTCCTGTATAGCCGTTTCTAGCACGACCCGGCCTGCGCGACAACCCCCCAAAGTACAAACTGCCCGTCCCCAGCTAGTTTCGCCTTATGCCTGTATGCCCTATTTCGCCGGCCGCAAACTCCTCGCCACTCCCGCCAGGCTAATCCCCAGTCCCACCGCCATCCCCACTCCCAGCACCGCCAGCGTAGCGCTTGAAATCCCGCCCTTATAAAGGAACACGAACCACCGGTCCCATCCCAGTCCCAGTCGCGCAGGAGCGCTGCTCCCCAAATACTTCAACAACAGATGAAGCTGCCCGCTCAGCGAGTAGCCCAGACGATAGGTCCAGTTGGCATCGTAATAATGTCCACGCGGAACCTGATCTTCCATAAAACTCGTCGCCAGCGACACGCATTGCACCATCGCTCCCAGAACCAGCAACACCCCAGCCACCTGCTTGACTCGCGCCGAGACCGCTTCCAGCATCGGCCCCAGTCCCAAACAAAGCAGCGCAATTGACGGAACCAGATACCGTGGCCCAACGCAATATCCCCCCTCCCACTGCGTGTACCTCGCATAGAAAAACAGATACACCAACGGAAGCGCCATCGCCACCGTAGCCGCGCCCCGTTCCATCTTCCAAAGCCGCCGCCATCCCGCCAGCGCCAAAATCATCGGAGGCGCAAACAAAAACACCGACTTCCCCGGAGAAAACAGAAACCCGTAAAACCCTTTCCACAGCGGAGTCTCAAACGTATTCAGCCGCTTCGCGCCCTCCGCCGCCTCTGGATACCCAAACTGAAACGGCGATCCAAACAGCACCGCGTTATGAATGAGCAGTATCCC
>DATEBK010000206.1:0-2578 GCA_035287825.1 Terriglobales bacterium | reverse complement strand
AGGCAAAGGAGGTCGGTTTGTAGTCGGTGTAGTTGTCATCATTCCCCCCAATGCATCGCCAGTAATATGTAAACCCGCTCCTCGACTAGAAAATTCGTTGTATCACGGTGCGTAGTGGGTGAAAACGAAGTCGCGAGCCTTGCCGGGCTCATGGCAAGGAAAGCAGGTTTTGAGGTCCGCCTCAGGGTCAGGTTTGCCGTCTTTAAATTGTGCGAACCCCCAGCCGCCCGTCGTGGCATATTTTTTCGAGTCCTTGACCATCAGCTGCATGTTGATCGGGGCTCCAGCAACGAAAGACTGGGCACGGCCAAACACTCTATTGTTTTCCTCAGACGAGACATAGCTCCACGCTAGCCGGGCAATAATTGTGCCGTCCGGAAAGGGAAGCTTTTCTTCCCGATAGGCCTTGATCGCTACATCGTTGCCCAGAACGGCGCGAAAATCATTGAGGTTGCCTGCCTCGTGCGCCACGGAGATCAACTTCCAATCGCGGTATCCGGGAGGGATCTTGATCCCGAAGATCGGAGCTGCCTCCCCGTCGGCACGTCCAGATGCGTGGGCCATGTAAACAATCACACCAGACAAGGCCACAACTACAACCAACAAATAAGCGATCCCTCTCATGCAACGTTCCCCTAAGCTCAGGAATATCTGCGCCAGCATCGAACGTAAGAACAATCCGAGTTTCTGTTCAATTCTTCTTCGACTTCACGGGGGGAGCCAACGCGACAGAGGCCTCGCTCGTGAGCAAGAGGAACGTGAATGTCTCTTGCAAATACAAACGCACGGCCGTATCCGTGTGGCTGAGATAACCGATGGAGACGTCCTGCCCAATGTGCAAGGCGAAATCGCCACCACGCGTAGTTAGCACGAAAGCGCCGGCAATGGCCGGAGCCCAGATGATTTCATCCTTCACCAGCCGCTTGACGTGCTCCAGGACCGGGTATCCGTTGTCGCTCGTCTCGGCGAGTGCGGTGTAGGCGTCGGCACCGAGCAGCACCGAGTACGGGCCGTTGACGCCGACCAGACGCAACTGGCTTAGGCTCTGGGCAATCGCATCCGGATAGGCACGCACGTCGGCGGGAAGCGTCATGATCGGATTGCTGGTTCCCTGACGAATGCCACCAATACCTGCCGCAGCGTAACCCTCGAATATTGCGCCGTCCTCGGCAAAGGCAATCTGTCGCGCGGCGTCCTTCGCCGGTTGCCAGTCGGAGTCGTTCGCGCCACGATCGACGTCGTCAATCGCGTTGCGATCGAGTTCGAACGGAACACGCAGCTCGACGAGCGCCTTCACCTCGCGCTGCCTGGCGATGATGCCTTTCGACGGTGCAGCGATCGTCCGCAGATGGCCGGTGCCTACGGCAGAAAGTGCTGTCCCGCCCGGACCCTCCACGTCGACGACCCGCCGTCCGGCAAGGTAGCGCTTGAGCGTGCGCGATGTTTCCTCTTCGATCTCAGCCCATGCGGAATCGGAAATCGGGGCAAGCTCGCGATGAAGATTATTCATGTCGTGTGTCTCCTTTGAGGGAACCGATGCCGAGCGAACCGTCGCGCACCGATGCATTAGATGAAGATGGGTTAGATGAAGACGGAACAGATGGAGATGAGATAGATGAAGAAGTTTCGGCCACCGCCGTCGCTGCGGGGGATTCTCCAAGCGCTGGCTGGTCCCCGTTAGGTTGATCGTCAGCAACGTTCTCTAAAAACGTCGCCGAAGGCACGAAGAACAGGTTCCCAGTAACGGCGCGGCTGAAGTCAAGGATCCGGTCATAATTGCCGGGCGGACGTCCGACAAACATATTCTCGAGCATCTGCTCGATGGTGCGAGGCGAACGGCTGTAGCCAATGAAATAGGTGCCGAATTCGCCATACCCTGGCCGACCGAAAGGCATGTTGTCGCGCAGGATCTTGATCTCTTTTCCATTCTCTACGATGGTAGTGAGCGCATTGTGCGCGGACGTTGGCTTGACCGAATCGTCTAGTTCGATATCAGACAGCTTGCTGCGCCCGATGATGCGTTCCTGCGCCTCGGTGGGGATGGCATTCCATGCGTCAAGATCGTGGAGATATTTCTGCACGATAACGTAGCTGCTTCCTTCGAACGTAGCGTCTTCGTCTCCGATGAGCACGGCGTCGACAGCGGCCGAGCCTCTGGGATTCTCCGTTCCATCGACGAAACCCATGAGATCACGGTCATCGAAGTAACGGAAGCCCTGCACTTCATCCACCGGCGAAACCGCATTCCCTAAACGCGTCATGATCTGCGTCGCAAGCTCGAAACAAAGATCCATGCGCTTCGCGCGGATGTGGAACAGCAGGTCGCCCGGTGTAGAGACTGCATGCCGCTTTTCGGAGCGGATCTCGCGGAACGAATGCAGTTCTGCCGGCCGCGGCGTCCCAAAGACGCGGTCCCACACGTTGGAACCGAACCCCATCACGCAGGAAAGGCTCCCTTCCAGATCGCGAAACTCCACCGCGCGCACCAGTGCGGCGAGGTCTCCGCAGAAGGACCGCAGGGCGGCACGATTCTCAGGGCCCGCGTTGAGATTCGCGACCAGGAAGATCGCGGCGCGAG
>DATEBK010000205.1:0-17469 GCA_035287825.1 Terriglobales bacterium | reverse complement strand
AGCTCAAGGCACGCGACAACCTCAACAAGGGCGTGCAGGCTTATAAGAACTCCAAGTTCGAAGACGCGATCGACCATTTCCAGCAGGCCGTCGCGCTCGATCCATCCCTCATCAACGGCCGTCTGTATCTGGCGACCGCCTACGCTCAGCAATACATTCCGGGAGCTGACACGCCTGAGAACAACCACTATGCCGAGCAGGCGATTGACCAGTACAAACAGGTCTTGCAGGTCGATCCCAAGAACATCAACAGCATTAAGGGCATCGCTTACCTTTATCTGCAGATGAAGAAATTCGACTTGGCCAAGGACTATTACAAGAAGGCCTCCGAGGCTGATCCCAATGACCCCGAGCCTTATTATTCGGTCGCCGTCATCGACTGGACTCAAACCTATTTGCCGCGTCAGGAAGAGCGTGCCAAGCTTGGCATGAAGCCTGATGAGTCCCTGCCTGCGAAAGACAAAAAAGTCTGCGCGCTGGTCAAGGAAAAAAATACCGCCGACGTACAGGAAGGGATCGACAATCTGAACAAGGCACTTCAGCTTCGTCCTGACTACGACGACGCCATGGCCTACATGAACCTGATGTACCGGGAACGCGCGGACATCCAGTGCGATGACCCGGCGGCCCGCTCCGCTGACTTGAAAACCGCGGACGAGTGGGTCGACAAAACCATGGCCACCAAGAAAGCCAAGGCGGAAAAACAGCCCGGTGCTGGCGGCATTGTTATGGATCAGAAGCAGTAAGATTGAGTAGCCAGTACTTAGTGGCGAGTCTTGTCACTGCGTACTGGCTGCTTTTGTTTGCCGACGATTTGCCGGATGCCACTCCCCATCCCCGCAGGTAAAATCGTGCCATGCCTGCTGCGGGCCCGTTAGCAAAATGTTCAAGAAGATTCTGATCGCCAATCGCGGAGAGATCGCGGTGCGCATCATTCGCGCCTGCCGCGAAATGGGCATCGCGACCGTTGCCGTCTATTCCGATGTCGACCGCGCCGCGCTCCATGTCCGCAAATCTGACGAAGCTTACGCCACTGGCCCGGCTGCGGCATCCGAATCTTATTTGCGGATGGATAAAATCCTCGACGCAGCCAAACGCTCCGGTGCCGAAGCCATTCATCCCGGCTACGGCTTTCTTTCGGAGAACGCAAAGTTCGCTCAAGCCTGCGCCGATGCTGGGCTGAAATTCATCGGTCCTACTCCGCACGCGATGGAAACGATGGGATCGAAAACCCGCGCCCGGCAGCAGATGGAAAAAGCTGGCGTACCCTTCGTTCCCGGAACCTCGCGCGGCGTTGCTTCGGCCGAAGAAAGCGAGCAAGCCGCCGAGCGCATCGGCTATCCGGTCATGCTGAAGGCCGCAGCCGGCGGAGGCGGCAAAGGCATGCGCCTGGTGCACACGCGCCCGGAACTGCGTTCCGCGCTCGAATCCGCCCAGAGCGAGGCACAGCGTTCTTTCGGCGACAGCGAAGTTTATATCGAGAAAGCAATCGTTAATCCCCGCCATATCGAAATGCAAGTGCTGGCCGACGAGCACGGCAACACGGTCTGGCTCGGCGAACGCGAGTGTTCCATCCAGCGCCGTCATCAAAAAGTTCTGGAAGAATCCCCCTCTCCGATCGTCGACGATGAAATGCGCCGGCGCATGGGCGAGGTGGCCGTCAAGGTCGCGCAGGCGGCCCATTACACCAACGCCGGTACCATCGAGTTTCTCGTCGACCAACAGGGGAACTTCTACTTCCTCGAAATGAACACGCGCCTGCAAGTCGAGCACCCTGTCACTGAAATCACTACCGGACTCGATCTCGTCCACTTGCAGATCCGCATCGCAGCTGGAGAGAAGCTGCCCTTCACACAATCCGACATCAAATTTCGGGGTCACGCGATCGAGTGCCGCATCTACGCTGAAGATCCCGACAACAACTATTTTCCCAGCCCCGGTAAGATCACCTTGCTGCTCCAACCCTCGGGACCGGGAATCCGCCAAGACGGCGGCATCTATGAAGGCTGGACCGTTCCCATGGATTACGATCCGTTGCTTGCCAAGTTGATCGGCTATGGCTCGGATCGCCGGCAAGCCATAATGCGGCTCGAGCGAGCGCTCGCCGAGTATTTCGTGGCCGGCATCAAGACCAATATTTCTCTGTTCCAACGCATTCTCGGTGATGCCGATTTTCAAGCAGGGAAAATCGACACGGGATACCTCGACCGATTGTTGGCGAAAACCGATCCTGCGATATCCACGTTCTCGTCGAAGTCCGATGTGGCAAAAACGAAGATCGAAACACCCGGGGCCCAGTCGCTCGAAAAGATCGCTGTAATTGCTGCTGGCATGTTTACCGTGCTCGATGCCGCTGCACCCGCGAAAGATGGAACCGCTGCCGCAACGAGCCAAGCTCCATCCCACTGGAAGCAGAAGGGGCGCGCGGAAGCTCTGCGCTGATTTCATGGTCTACGAAGTTATCGTCGACGGCAAATCGCACCGTCTCGAACTCGAAAAAGCCGGCGATGGATGGGTGTGCCGCCTCGACGGTCAATTGGTCGCAATCGACGCCGTCATCCCTCGTCCCGACGTTTTATCTCTACTGGTCGGTGGACACGCCTACGAAATCAAACGTGAAAAGACCGCCAGCGATCTTCACATATGGGTAGGGAGCGATTGCTTCACGGTCGAGTTGCGCGACCCTCGCTCCCTGCGCTCGCGTCAAAAATCCGGGGGCGACGAAACCGGCCCAAGAAAAATTCTCGCTCCCATGCCAGGTCGTGTCGTGCGCTTGCTAGTCCGGGAGAAATCCGAAGTCGAAGCCGGCCAGGGCATCGTCGTGGTGGAAGCGATGAAGATGCAAAACGAAATCAAATCGCCGAAAAAGGGAGTCGTCCAGAAGATATCGGCAATCCCAGGTGCGGCCGTCAATCCGGGCGACGTTTTGGCCATTGTCGAATAAAGATCGTTGAATGAAGATCAGGAATGAAGATCGTTGAATGAACATCATTGAATGAAGTTCGAGGAATGAAGCTCGAGTGAACATCGAACTGAAATTCTCCCGGCAGAACCTGCCCCACAACTTCAATCGACCTTCACCTGTAAAGCAGAATTTGCCCAGCCAGTCACACGATAGTTTTCCTCCGACAGAGCCTTCTAATCTTCATCTAATCTCCTTCTAACCGCTGCCGTTTTGAATCCTTGGTATGACAACTTTCCCGGCTCCGCCTAACTATGACGGCCATATTCTGGTCGCCAGTCCCAGCCCCCAAGTGCGTCAGCGCGTCCTCGAAAGTCTACGTTCTCCGGTTCGCCGCTGCGAGCAGGCTATGGGCGGCGCCGAAGCTCTCGTCCGGCTGGAGAGCGGATCCTGGCAGGTACTCTTTCTCGACCGCCGCCTCCCCGACCTCGACGCCGAGGAACTCGGCCAGACCGTTCGCCAGCGCTTTCCCGGGATCGAAGTCGTGATGCTCGACCATGACTTCAATTCCGACCTCCACCTGAACACTGCCGCCGAAGATGCTGCATTTGAACAAGACTCACACCCGCACGCGGAAGACACGCTACCCGGGTTCCAGCCCGCGCGGGCCGATGCGCTGCCGGGGATGATCGGAGACTCCCGCGTTATGCAGCCGGTCTATCGCCTGGCGCGGCTCCTGGCGCCGCGCACCACTACCGTGCTCATTACCGGTCCGACGGGCTGCGGCAAGGAGGTCGTCGCTCGCGCCATCCATCATTTAAGCCCTCGCGCCACCCGCGCATTCGCCGTCGTCAATTGCGCCGCCATCCCCGAAACTCTGCTCGAAGCGGAACTCTTCGGGTACGCCCGCGGCGCTTTCACCGGCGCCATGCAATCCTATGCCGGAAGAATCCAGGCCGCACAGGGAGGCACGCTTTTCCTCGACGAAATCGGGGAGATGCCGTTGAGTCTCCAGCCCAAACTTCTCCGTTTTCTGGAACAGAAAGAACTGCAACGTCTGGGAAGCTCAGAAGTCGTGCGCGTAGATGCGCGCGTTATCTCCGCCACCAACGCTCATCTTCTCTCGCTCGTCCGCGAAGGGAAATTCCGCGAGGATTTGTACTATCGCCTCTGTGGTTTTCCCATCGAAATTCCGCCCCTGCGCGACCGCGCCGAAGATATCACGCAATTGACCCAGCACTTTCTCGAAAAATACACCGCGCCGCTGTCCGCGCCGTTCTTGTCCAGCGCAGCCCTGCAGCGGTTGACGGCGCATTCCTGGGCCGGGAATATTCGCGAACTGCAGAACGTAATCGAGCGCGCGCTGATCCTCGCCGAAGGTACCGCTGAGATTCGCCCCGAGCACCTCATGCTAGCGGAGAACCTGACGTCCACTCTTGTTCACGCTGCTCCTCCTCCCATTGCTTGCGCTCGTGTCCAGCGATAGGCCGTGTTCATCCGCACCCGGCATAAGCGCTTTCTAAGGCAATTTATGCCGGGCTGGCACCGACCTTGCAAAGGGATCTGCATGTCGTCGATTTTTCCTACTCCGCGAGAACCGGCGCACGACCCCGAGCATCCCTTGGCCCGCGCCTTCGCCTCGTTCACCGAGGCGGCCGGTTCACTCGAACGCACCTACGGGCAACTCCAAGGCGAAGTAGCCCATCTCCGCCAGGAACTCGAAGTCACCAATCGCGATCTCGCCTCGAGCCTCGAAGAGAACCACCGCATTCGCGAACGCCTGCGCCGCATTTTGGAAGGATTGCCTTGCGGCGTCATGGTCATCGAAGCTGGAGACATCGAATCTGGGGACACCGAAGCCGACGCCAGAATCTCGACTCTCAATCCCGAGGCGGTGCGCCTGATCGGCGCCGCGTGCGAATCGCTGGATGGCTTGCCCACAACCCTGCGCGCTGCGATTGATCACGCCCGCCAGACGGGAGAAGAACCCGAATTGCAACTTTCTTGCCTTCCGTCTTCTTCTGTTCCATCTTCTTCCGTTCCATCTTCGCCGGTGGCATCTTGTTCGGCTGAGTGCTCTTCGCCTCTGGCCAAACCCCTCTGGATTGCGCTGCGCCACGCCTGGCTGGAGCAAAATCACGATCGTGCTACTTCGGTTTTCATTCTGCGTGACGTCAGCGAGGCAAAAAAACTGGAACACGACCGCGAGCAACTCCGCCGCCAGCAGGCGCTGGTCGAAATGTCGGCGCTGCTGGCGCACGAAATCCGCAACCCTCTTGGCAGCCTCGAACTTTTTGCCGGACTTCTGGCCGAAGCCAATCTTGAAGGTGAAAGCCGCCGTTGGATCGAACACGTCCAGGCCGGGCTGCGCACCTTGTCCTCTACCGTCAACAATGTGCTGCATCTGCACAACACGCCTCAGCCTGAGCTCACTCCGACCGATGCCGGAGAGTTGCTCGATTGGGCCTACGACTTTCTTCTGCCCCTCGCCAAGCAGGCGCGGGTTGAAATGCAGATCATCAACGGCCTCCACGGCGTCATCCTTCACGCCGACCGTCACCGCCTGGAGCAGGTGCTGCTGAACCTCGCGCTCAATGCCTTTCGCTTCATGCCCGGTGGCGGCTGGCTCTCGATTCGCGGTATCGACTTTGCCACCAGCCCTGCACTGGGGAACAACCATCCTTCAGGCGATGACCCTGGCCGCGATGGCCCCGGGGGTGATGACGGAATAGAGATCTCGCTGCGCGACACCGGCCCGGGCATTCCCCCCGGCGACCTGCCCCGCATCTTTGATACCGGCTTCAGCACCCGGCCCGGCAGTTCCGGGCTCGGGCTCGCTGTCTGCCGCCGCATTCTTGAACAGCATGGGGGCTCGATCGTGGCCGAAAGCCGCTCCGGCCACGGCGCTACGTTCCGCCTTCGCCTGCCGCACAAGAGGATCGACGCGGCACCATCCTGCAAGCCATTGCTCGGACCTGTTTCCCAATCTGCCGCCATCCCCGGAGCTCAGCCAGGAGTTCAACTATGAAGCGGCTGCTCATTGCCGATGACGATGCCGGCATGCGCGCCGCGCTCGAAGCCCGCTTCCAGCGCCGCGGCTGGCTGGTCGATGTCGCTGTGAACGGCACCGAAGCGCTGCAGAAGTTTCGCGCCGGCCTGCATTCGCTGGTTATCACCGACGTGCGCATGCCGGGACGCGACGGCTTCGAGCTGATGCGCGAGATGCAAACGCTGGATGCGCAATCGCCCTCCGCGCACACCGCCGTCATTCTGCTCACCGCCTACGGATGCGTGCCCGACGCTGTCGAAGCCATGCGCAACGGCGCCTGCGATTATGGAAAAATCGGCGACTGGATCGAAAAACTCGGCTTCGCTACCGAGCAGGAAGTCACTACCGCCCTCGCCCTGCAATGGGGCTGCCCGGTCGCTTCATCTTTCGATCCCGCCGCCATCCAGTTCCAGAGCAGCATACCGCTCCCTATACTCGAATCCTTCTGCATGTTGCCCGTCAACTATGCGGCCTCGACCAAGACGCTCTATATCGCATTCGGAGAGCGCGTCGATCACGGCGCTCTTTATGCCATAGAAAAAATTCTCGATTGCCGCACCCAGCCCTGCGTTACCGGACGCAAAATCGTCGCCCGCAAGCTTGAGGCCATGCGCCAACTCCCGCGCCCCAGCGACGTCGAGTTCGGACCGATCAACGACCTCGCCGAGATGGCTCGCATCGCCGCCAGTTACACCGCCAGGCTGACTCCAGAACAAGTCCGTCTCAGTCGCATCGGCCGCTTCATCTGGTTGCGCTTGGACCTCCATCGCGATGCTCGCGCCGAGTCTCGTCTCGATCAACGCCTGGTCGCAGGTGCGAACATAATTTCTGACGCTGGTTCCAGAACACGCCCGAGCATCCTCAACCTGGTTTTTCGCCTGCCCTCGGAGCCGCAGCGCCTGATCCCGTTCGCCCAATCTCAACGAATTCCACTCCCGCCCGCAGTCAAATAGCAACTTCGCGCAAACGCCATCAAGAACCGTCATGGGAAAATGTGGCCGACGGGAAAATGCTTCCGAGAAATTAGGTAAGGTTCAACTGAGGTTGGTTGCCAGCTGACGACCGAAAGCTGAGAGCTCTCTTTTACAGCGTCCTTTTAAATAGCGGAACCGCCGCCGCCAGCGTCACGGCCGCAAAAATCGACAGATAAATCATGTCCGGAACAATCGCCTCCAGGCCCGTTTCCTTCAGCAACAGCGACTTAAATCCATGCACCGCGTATGTAAAAGGATCCACCCTCGCAATCGCCCGCAGCCACGCCGGAAACGCTTCCACTGGATAAATCGATCCGCTGGGGAAAAACAACAGTGTATTGAGAATGCCAAACATCGCACGTGGGACCAGCGGGTCTTCAATCCTCACCATCAGCAGAAACATCATCGAGTTGAACGCCACCGACGTGAGCACGATCATCACCAGCAAACCAAGAATCGTCCTCACACTAAAAATCGTCCCCACCCCCGCCAGTAGCGCCCCAATCACCGTGATCACCACGCCCGTCATCACCGCCTTGATCGCTCCCGCGCCATTCAGCCCCAGCACCAGCTCCGTCTTAGTAATCGGAGTCACCAAATACCCTTCATGGACTCCGCGCGCCTTGTCGTCGATGTACAACATGCCGCCGCCGATCATCACCGATACAAACATCGCGAGCGTAATTGATCCCGGCAGCAGGTACTTCATGTACTCGATATACGGATACAGTTCCACTACCTCGAGCGCTGTCTGCTGCAACAGCCGCGGAGAAACGTCCGGCTGGTTCAAAGCATCCGTCACCGCCGTCATCTCGTCTTCCAGGGTGGAACTCATGAAGTTGTCGCTATTGTCGACAATCAGTGCAATCCGCGGATGATTCTTCTCGTACACCATCTTCGAATACTGCGCCGGGATAATCACTGCGCCCTGAATCTTTCCGTTACGCACGTCCTCCCGCGCCTGCACTTCGTTGTCATAGGGAATCGGAATGAACGTCCGCATGTTCGCGTGCACTGCGTCGAACGCCTCCCTGATCCGCACCGCCTGCGTCCCGTGGTCCTCATCCACAACGCCCATCTTCGCGTCCCTGATCTTTCCGCCAAACGCATTCCCCAGGACAATCAACTGCACCAGTGGCATGATCATCGACGCCATCATCAGCGCCGGCGACCGGAAAAACTTGCGCATCTCGCGCTCGATGATCGCCATGATATGGTTCATGGCCGCAACCCCGGACTCTGCGGCATCGTGAACGCGTGCGCCTTCACCAGTTCATCGCGCAACTGCCGCCCCGTGTAGTGGACAAATACATCGTCGAGCGTCGTGTTCTGCACCGACAGCGTTTTTAACGGAACTTTCACCACCACCGCCATCTCCACCAGGTCCGTCGTCGTCCCCGACCCGTTCGATGTCAGAACTCGAAACATTCCCCCACTCTCGTTCTGTACCGACGTCACTCCGGGTAGTCCTCGCAGCCGCCCTTCCCAGTCGTCTGGCGGATGTTCAAATTGCACTTCAATCACATTCGACCCCGGCACGCTCGCCTTCAACGCCTCTGGAGTATCCAGTGCCACCAGCTTCCCGTGATCGACAATCGCAATCCGGTTGCACAACCGATCAGCCTCGTCCATATAGTGCGTCGTGATCAAAATCGTAAGTTGCCGTTTCGTCTTGATGTTCGTCAGCATCTCCCATACCGCCACGCGCGACACCGGATCAAGCCCGGTTGTAGGCTCATCCAGGAAAAAAATCTTCGGCCTATGCACCAACCCTCGCGCAATCTCAAGCCTGCGCCGCATGCCGCCCGATAGCGTCTTCGTCTGCGCCCCGCGCCACTTCGTAAGGTCGACTGTCTCCAACAACTCGTCGATCGCCTCGTGCCGCTGCCGTGCCGGAACGTCATACAACTTGGCGTAAATATTCATGTTCTCTTCGACGGTGAGATCGAGATCGCTCGTCAGTGCCTGTGGAATTACGCCAATCGTCCGCCGCACATCGTCCGGATCCGTCGCCACATCGTGCCCCGCCACCCGCGCTGTGCCCGCCGAAATCGGAATGAGTGTCGTCATCATCCGGATCAACGTCGATTTCCCTGCCCCGTTTGGCCCCAGCAGCCCAAAAATTTCTCCCTCCTTCACCGAAAACGAAATATCGTTTACCGCCGTGAAATCGCCATAGCGCTTGACTATATGTTCGACATCAATCGCATTCGGAGCATCCGCCGCCACCTCACTGCGCAGGCTGAGCTCCGACGCCGTGATGCCATTCGCGGTGCTCACGTTCGTCTTGTTTATATTCGGAGTCATTGCTTCCGCGCCGCTTCCGTCCCCGGCGCCGTCCCCTTCAACTGCTCCGGACTCACCAGCACTTCCGCCGTCATCCCCGGAACATACGCGCCCTTCGGATTTTCCAGCCGCACCTTCAGGGCAATCGTTCGGATGTCTCTCTTCCGCCGCCCCACATCCCGCTGTGTGGCAAAATCCGCTTCCGCAGCCTTATAAAAAACTTTCCCCGGAATCACAGTCCCGCCCGGAAGTCGCACCCGCAGCGTGTCCCCGATTCCAATATGATCGGCGTCCGTCTCCGGAATCGCCGCGAATACCCAGGTGTCGCTGAAATCCACCACCGTCACAATCGCCTGTCCCGCGTTCACCACTTCGCCTTCGCGCGCCGCTCGCACCAGCACCGTCCCCGTCACTGGAGCGTAAATCTTCGTGTATCCCAGCCGCACTTCCGCTTCCTTCAACTGCGCGACCGCGTTATCTTCCTGCGCCCGTGTCGATGCCACCGTGCTCTGTGCCGAAGCGGCCTGGTTCGTACGCGCGATGGCGGAATCCAGGTCCGCCTGTGCCGCCGTTACTTCATGCTGCAGCGATTGCACACTCGCTTCTTGCGCCTTCTGATTCATCTGCGCTTGTACTTTGTCCTGTTCTGAAGCTACCCCCGCGTCGGCGAGTCCAATCGTCCGCCGGCTGTCGCTTTCCACCCGCGTCAACGTCGCTTCAGCCTGCGCCAGTTGCGCCCGCGCAGCCGCCAGCTTCGCCTGCGCATTAGCCACATCGCTTGAGGTCGACCCCTTTGTCGATTGCCGCGTATATTCGTTCGCGCTCACCTGCGAATGCATGCTTTGAATCATTGCGGCTGCCGCGCGCTCCTCAGCCTCCAATTCCGACGGATCCAGCTCCGCGATCAGGTCTCCCTGCTTTACCTGCGTCCCCTCTTCCACCAGCAACTTCAAAATCCGGCCCTGAATCTGCGGACTCACCACGATCTGGTTCGCATCCACCGTACCCACCAGCACCAGGTCATTTCCGCGCGGAGTCGAAATAAAGTAATACGTCGTGGCAATCACCAGGATTACCCCGAGCATAGTTAGAAATTTATTGCGAGCATTCATCGCAAATCTCCGTATTTAACTTCCCTTGGCGTAAGCCGCTATCGGTCATCACGTAAACAGCGCCGCCGAAATAAACTCCAGCACGAACGCCCGCCGTTCGCGAATTCTCTCCGCCGACAGCGGATCGATTTTCACCACCATCTTCATTAGCGGAGCCGAACTGAAATAAAAAATAATGATCCCTACCACCGAAGGGAGAAAATCCAGCGGATTTACAGCTCGAAATTCCCCCCTCTGAATCCCTTCCCGCAGCACTCCAGTCACTTTCTCGAAAATCGGAAGAAAATGTTCCCGCGCAATCCTCTCCATCGGCGCGCGAGCTTTGGCGCTTAATCGCGTCCATTCTCCCTGCACCACCCGCGGAAACCGCGGATTCTCGGCGATGTAATCAAAGTAAACGCCAAGATACTTCAGCATCTTTTCCCGCGGCGGCAGGTCACTGTCGAGCACCGGCATTACCCGATCCCGCAGCCCGCTGAAGACAAAGTCGAGGACTGCCTCATACAGCGCGTCTTTGTCTTTGAAGTAGTAATAAAGGAGTGCCTTATTGACGTGCGCTGCCCGCGCGATCGCATCCGTGCGCGCCCCGGCAATCCCGTGCTCGGCAAATTCCCCCACCGCCGCCCGCAGAATCGCCGCCCGGCTCTCCTCCGGCCGCCCCCGCGTTCCTAGTCGTGGGTTGGCCGAAGTACGATCAACCTCTCGCAAACTGACGCGACGAGAACCGTCAGACTGCCGCACTCTTCCCCTGCTGTTCGTGGCCTTCATATAATTAACCGGTTAGTTAGATGATAACTCGCCTGCTGGCTCTCACGCAACTCCGGCCGGGCAGCCAGACCGCGCCTCAATTCTCGTCATTCTGAGCCGGGAGGCCGCTTTATTGAACTATGCCACTACTCGACGTTCACCTTTTGATCTTGAAGGAACAATGCTTCCATCTGCATTGAACGGCGCTTTTGCATCCAGCCTCAGCTGCCGCACCACTCTTGCCGCGACCCTACGTTTTCGGTTCTGCCGAGTCCACAAAGGGCTGGCATACCCCGCGCACTGATTGTCGAAACTTCTCCCGCTCCTCCGGACTCATCCTTCCGAACCGTTCTCGCATACGCCCGCGCCAATGCGCGTGACGCCCGCGCCGGCCATGAAATCCACCAAACAGAATCTTGCTCAGCACCAGGATCCCAACCGCTTGCCAGAAGCTGATCAGGTGCCAGCCGAACAGCGCCGGTGTCAGCCAGTTCCACAGCCGCATCACCACATATCCAAACACCGCGACAAACACCGTCGCAAACACCAGCATCGTCAATCCTTTTGTGAGTCCTCGCACCAGTCGATTCATTTCCTTCTCCTCATCCTGCATAAATCATCACTGCGTAAATTCCTCGTGGATCGCCCGCAGCCGCTCGCGCAGGTAGATCACCGCATAATGCTTGCGCGAGAGCAGCGTGTTCACGCTCACCCCGCTCTGCTCCGCCATCTCCTTGAAGCTCTGTCCCATCAGCTCATGACCGACGAATGCCTCGCGTTGCTCCTCTGGCAATTCGTCCATCGCGGCATCCAGCTCTTCCAGCAGCACGCTCCGCGCATACGCGGCCTCCGGTCCGCCATCGGGAGAAGGCAGCCACTCTTCCAGTTGCAGCGTCTCGCCGTCCTCCGTCACCGGCGCCGGCGCCGTCCGCAGCGCCTCGCGCGCTCTCTTGCGAAAAAGATCGACGATCCGGTTGCGCGCCACACGAAACATCCAGGCGGTAACCTGCTCCACTGGCTTCATCAGGCGATACGCCTCCACCAGTTCGTAGAAGACGTCCTGCAGAATGTCTTCCGCGTCCTCGCTGTCGGCCACTCGCCGCCGGATGAAGTTCCGCAGCCGCGGCTGTTCCCGGCTGACCGCGTCCGCTATCCGCCGGTCTTCGTCCGCCATCGCCCACCGTTCTGTCAGAGCTTCGGCCATCCGCTTATGTAGACGAATGACCGCGCTTAATATTGTTGAGGATATGGAGAAGATACCGCAGAGAACCGGGAAAAACAGGCAGGAAAATCGATCGAGGGAAATCCAGCAGCGCGGGAACGAAGACGGCGCCGGCCTCGTCAACCGAAGGCCGGCACCGGAAAGACTATCTCAGTCCGCCCGCGATCGATGGCACCAGCAGCACTTCGTCACCGTCCTGAAATGAATACGAAGCGCCACCCAGGAAGCGAATGTCTTCCTCATTCACATAAATATTCAGGAAGCGCCGCGTCTCCCCAGCCTCATCCCGCAGATGGGGCTTCAAATCGGGAAACTGGGAATCTAGTTCTGAGAACAACTCACCAAGATTCGCCGCCGAACAAACCAATTGCGGCGTCCCGGCAGTAAGCCGCCGTAAAGCTGTAGGAATTTGCACCGTAATACTCATAGACCCTCCATGTGTAGAGACGGAACTCATCCCGTCCCGGTTTTGGATAGCGCCGCGCTTCAGACCTGCGCCGAAACTAACGGCCGACAATCGCCGCCGCAGTTTCCTCTACCGCTCGCGGCACCTTCGTCGCCAGATACGCCTCAAACTCCGCCAGCTTCGGAGCAATTGCCCCTTCGCTCTCATACTGGTCCGCCAGCACATCGGTCGTCTTCAGCCCGTTGCCGGTCACGCAGATCACCGTCGTTTCATCCGGCAGAATCCGGTCCTGATGGATCAGTTTCCGCGCCGTCCCCACCGTCACCCCGCCCGCCGTCTCGGTGAAGATGCCCTCGCTCTCCGCCAGCGCCTGGATCGACTCCACCACTTCCGCGTCCGTGACGTCCTCCGCCCATCCGCCACTCTTGCTGATTGCCTTCAGCGCATAATGCCCGTCCGCCGGATTGCCGATCGCCAGCGACCGCACAATCGTCTTCGGCCGCTGCGGCTCAATCTCAGAGCTGTATTGCTTGATCGCCGTAGAAATCGGCGAGCACCCGGAAGCCTGCGCGCCAAAAAACTTCACCGGCTTCGGATCCACCAGCCCGAGCAGTATCAGTTCGTCAAACGCTTTCTTGATCTTGGTGATCAGCGATCCGCCTGCCATCGGCACCACCACGTTGTCCGGCAAGCGCCAGCCCAGTTGCTCCGCGATCTCATACCCCACCGTCTTCGAGCCTTCGGCGTAATAAGGACGCAGATTCACATTCACGAATCCCCACGGATGCTCATCCACAATCTGCGAGCACAGCCGGTTAACGTGATCGTAGTTGCCGCTGATGCGCACCACCTCCGCGCCATAAACCTGTGTGCCTAGAATTTTCGCTGGCTCGAGATCGGAAGGAATAAAGATCCAAGCCTTAAATCCATCGCGCGCCGCCTGCGCCGCCACGGAATTCGCCAAATTACCCGTCGACGAGCAAGCCACCGTATCGAACCCAAAGCTCCGCGCATTCGCCAATGCGACCGCCACGACTCGGTCTTTGAAACTCAAGGTCGGCAGGCACACCGCATCATTCTTGACGAAGAGCTTCCGCGAGCCGATCTTCTCTCCCAGGCGCGAAGCGCTCACCAGCGGCGTGTATCCCACCGGGAGCGACGACTCATAGCCCTCTGGCAGCGGCAGCAGTTCGCGATAGCGCCACATGTTCGGGGCGCGCGACGCGAACGCTTCGCGCGAAACGCGCGGGCGGATTGAATCATAATCGTAGGTAATTTCCAGCGGGGAGAAACACTCTTCGCAGATGCTGCGTGGCTGGTTACCGAAAGTCTTGCCGCACTCGCGGCAGCGGAGTTCATACGTGCTCGTCGACATAGTCATAGCTACAACTTCCTTCTGTGACTGTGCGGGACGAGCCGGGTAAAAAATACCCCAGTTAACGCAAAACCCCTTTTCCGAATGGGAAAAGAGGCTCGGGAAATGCGAATAAAAAGTCGCTTGCCCGAATCTCATGGTCCCCGTTACCGGGCGAGAGTTGGCACCTGCGATCAGGATATATGATCCGAATCCGGTTGCCGTGGCGTCCTAGGGCTCGTCCCTCAGCCACTCTGCATGAAATTCCAGTTTGCTCAGTTAAGAGCAAACTTGAACAAAATGTTATCGCCGACCAGGCGGTCTGTCAAGTAACACCCCTACTTGGTTTTCGCCGCCGCCGCTTCGAGTTTGCGTAAAGCCGCCATTGTCGCCGCCGATGGATCCTTACGTTTGCCGTTCTTTTGGCGGCGTTTGGTCTTGGTGGTGTAATGATTCTGAGCCACTGTAATCTCCTGTTTTCTCGGAACTTGGTCGGCGTCTTTACTGACGCCCGTCCAGATGAGTGCTATCTCGCAACAAGAATCTTGCGTCATTTGATTGTAACTGGAGAATTGAGACCTCGCACGGCGTCAATGTCACGGCGTG
Source organism: Terriglobales bacterium (assembly GCA_035287825.1). Lineage (GTDB taxonomy): Bacteria > Acidobacteriota > Terriglobia > Terriglobales > Acidobacteriaceae > Acidiflorens. The sequence continues at coordinate 2,811 of DATEBK010000205.1, read as the reverse complement.
AATTTCCCGTCTTCACCGGCTGTACTGGTTACGCTGTTTGTCCGAGTGCCGCTCTATGCCCAGCTGAATCAGCCGGTCGATCAGATTGGGATACGCCAATCCCGATGCCGCCCACATCTTCGGATACATGCTGATCGCCGTGAAGCCGGGCATGGTGTTGATCTCGTTGACGAAGATCTTTCGCGGCTTCTTCCGCGCACTTTCTTTCCCGGAATCCGGCTCCATAAGAAAATCCACCCGCGCCAGCCCCGTGCAATCGACTGCCTTAAACGCGGCGACGGCGAGTTTCTGCACCATTTTCATTTCCGCTTTCGTAATCTTCGCCGGAATCACCGCCTCCGATCCCTCTGACAAATACTTTGCGTCGTAATCGTAGAACTCTTTCCAGGGAATGATCTCGCCCGCTATCGAAGCCTTCGGATCGTCGTTGCCGAGCACGGCGCACTCAATCTCGCGCGCCTTGTTCTTATTACCTCCGACACCCTCTTCAATCACGATTTTGCGGTCGAACTTCGCCGCTTCCGCAATCGCCGGCCCGAGTTCCTTGCGGTCGTGTGCCTTCGAGATTCCCACCGACGACCCCAAGTTTGCCGGCTTCACGAACACCGGATACTTCAACTTGCTCTCTATCAGTTTCTGCACCTTCTTAGGTTCACGCTCGAAGTCGCCGCGCAGAACGGTCACATGTTTCACGATCGGCAACCCCGCCGCGCGGAACAAGGACTTCATGATGTCCTTGTCCATGCCCGCAGCCGATCCGAGCACGCCTGCTCCGACATACGCTAAGTCAGCCAGTTCGAGCAGTCCCTGGATCGTCCCATCCTCGCCAAACGTTCCGTGGAGCACGGGGAAAATCACGTCCACATTGATGGCGCGGTCGGCAGCCCGCCGCAGATTGGCATCGGTTTGGAATGGCGCAAGTCCACCATCGCGCCGCGCCGGTTCTGGTGGAACCACTACCGAAGCTCCCGTCGCCAGCACCGCCGCCCCCGGAGTCGCCTCCGGATCTCCGGCCCGCAGTTGCCCGGCGCGTTGTGTAGAACGGCCGCCCTCGCCCGCGTATTCTTCACCCTTGCCTCGAAGCAACCGCTCAGCATGTTCCGCTGTCAGCCAGCGCCCATCCTTCGTAATGCCGATCGGCACCACTTCGTACTTCGTCTTATCGATTGCGTTCAAAATCGACGCCGCCGAGAGCAGCGATACTTCATGCTCGCCGCTGCGTCCGCCAAACAGGATACCCACCCGAACTTTTGCCATGCCATTTCAGTCTGGCGCTCGGGCGGGTTTCCCGTCAATCCCAGCCTTGGTTCGTGCTGAGCAGCCCGTCACTAGTCTTCGCACCGGCTATTGCACCGTCAGGTTGATGGTGGTCATATGCGTCAGTGCGCCCGATTGCGCGGTAACCACAATCGATGCCGTCCCTGGATTCATCTGGCTGTTGTTGCTCGAACCGCATCCTGTCGCAACCAGCAGCGTTCCCATAATCAGCAACACAGCAACTCCGCCGAGCAGCGCCGAGAGCGAGCGTCGCCGAGCGCTCCCCAGGAAGCAGCCGAACAATCCCAAGCCAGTGAATGCCATTCCCATCAGCTTCAGAGCACCATAGCCGTGGGTTCCGGTGGCCGCGCTCGCAGTCATGGTCGTGCTCGCCGCGGCGCCTGCCGGCGTTACGGATGTCGGACTGAAAGTGCAGGTGATCCCTGACGGAGCCACGCATGAAAAAGTCACCAGACTCGAGAAACCGTTAGCCGGCGTAACCGTGAGCGTGAAGTCCATTGATCCGCCCGCGTTAACCGTGCCCGACGTGGGCGTAGCGGCCAGCGCAAAGTCCTCAGTGCCTTGGCTAGCGGCGGCGAGTGCACCGAACAAACCGTGCCCGCCCGCGGCAAAACCTGCCGTGAAGTAGAGCGTGTCGGGATCGCCAGTTCCGCCGGCGCCGAAAACCATTCCCCACAGCGCACCGTTTGTGATCGCCGCCCCCGTCGGATCTTCCAGTTGAGCCACGAAGTTTCCTTGCGAATCGAAAGCGTTGATCGTGCCGTCCCCGAAATTGCCGACGAGAATGTCATTGCTGAACATGCCAAAGTTCGCCGAAGCCTGTACCACTCCCCACGGCGCGTTCAAAGTGCCCGCGGAGGCGAAGCGGTTCACGAAATTTCCGTTGTCATCGAAAACACTGACGTAGCCATCTCCCGCGCCCGTCATCGCTCCATTCCTGGACGCGTTCTGCAACGCATAAGTCACGAATACCTGCGTGCCGATCGGCTGAATTCCGAAAGGAGCATAACCGGCAGGCAGAGTGGGATCGGTCAACGATCCGGTCAGCGCTGTCAGATTGAAGCTGCTGTCGAACACATCGATCTGCCCACTGCTAATGTTCGGCGCCAGCAGAAATGATCCCGAAGCGTTAGTGACCATCGCCAGGCCGGTGTAAACGGCGCCGGTCGACGAACGATCCGCAAGAATCACCGCGTTGCCCGAGTTGTACCAGCCCGAGATAGTTCCATCCTCCGTAGCAAAAAGAAACTGGCTGGGAAAGCCATTCACCTTGAACCCGGCGGTCTGATTGATGACCGTGCCCGTGGGAGTCGACGACGAAGCATCGCCTGCGGGAGCGGGAATCAGCACCGAAAACTGCGACACGCCATTGGCGTCATAGATGGTTGAGTATCCACTCTTGTTGTCGGCGACCCAGAAAGTTGATCCCGGGAAAAAGGAAATTCCCCAGGGGTTCACGAGTTTGGGGTCCGTATTGTTGGCCACACCGGCCATGTCGGAAACCAGATTTGTCTGCTGATAAGAATTGGTCTG
>DATEBK010000204.1:0-4599 GCA_035287825.1 Terriglobales bacterium | reverse complement strand
TACGGTTAACGATCGGCGCGGATGGGATGCCGGCCGATTAGCCAATTCATATTCGGGAGAACAGAAGTCGATTTCAAAAAGGAGAAGAACAATGGCAACTAAAGGAAAAGTCTTGGTGTTAGTCTCGAGCGGTCGCGGTTTGCCCTTGAAGGATGGCAAGGTTTATACCGGCGCCGGCTACTACCTCAACGAGCTGACGGTTCCGGTTCGCGCCCTGATGCAGGAGGGCTACGAAATCACCTTCGCCAACCCCAAAGGCAACACGCCGCAAGTGGATGTGCATTCAGAGGTCGCCGATTTCTTCGGCGGGGACGCGGCCAAGCTTCAGGACTACATGCTATTCCGCGACGGCCTGGCTGGGCTCAGAGATCCAAGCCGCATCGCGGATGTCATCGCATCGGGCCTGGATCAATATGACGCTGTGTTCGTCCCCGGCGGCCATGGTCCGATGATCGATCTTCTCGATGATCCCAATGCCGGGATAGTGATGAGGCACTTTCACGAAAAATCCAAGCCTACGGCTGTGCTCTGCCATGGCCCGATTTCACTTCTTTCGGCGCTTCCGAATTCGAAGGAGTTCGTCGCCGCGCTGTCGGCGGGCGATGCCGCCGGAGCGCACGCCAAGGCGCAAGGCTGGATCTATGCTGGATATAAGATGACTATTTTTTCGACAGCGGAAGAGCAGCAGCGCGAGCCGCTTGAGATTGGTGGCAAGGTTCTCTTCTACCCGGACTTCGCCCTGCGTACGGCGGGCGGTGAAGTAAGTGTGCTCGCTCCATGGTCCAGCTACGTCCTTCAAGATCGCGAGTTGATCTCAGGCCAGAACCCATTCTCGGATCAAGCGCTGCTGAAACTTCTTCTGCCGGCACTCGAAGGGAAGAAGAAGTCGATTTCAGCGCACTAGCCGCAAGGTATCCGGGCACAACGGAGGGTAGTCCGCGCGAGCTAGCGTGTTTGATCGAAGTAAAGGTTAGTTTTTAGCTTTAGGAAGATTATCGGTGTCGCCATGAGAGCAGCGCCGATAGCGAAGGCGATAACGATACTCAATTCGTCCGGGCTCGCTGCACGGAATGTAAAAATTCCGAGAGGAAAGAACAGGAGTGTTGCAGTGATGAGTCCGGGCGAAAACCGTCCGCGTGTCCAGGCGAAGGGCGCTACATGAAAAAAGGCCGCATTAATCAGCATCAGCGCCGGAAATCCCAGCGCGATTGCTGGCCATACCGACGCCAGCTGTGTCGCCACGACGCCGAGGACAACTACCAAGCTATTGGTCACATAGAAATCGGTCCATTCTGCAGGCAGATGGAGAACGTTGCGAGCCCAATCTCGCCAATCGAAAATGAACTCCTCAAGTATGTGGATTCCATATGCGGCGAGACAGAGCCACAACAGTGGCTGAAACTTTGGCATAGCGCATTTTAAACGAACCTATAAACCGCAACTATCGCAAATTACGAGCCGGAGTTGCCGGACAGGATGTATTCAACGACGCAGGATTTTCGGCGCCTAGCGGGTCGGCGCCTCGGCTCGGCACGGATGGGTGCAGTCATGGCCATGGTTCGGATTCCCGCAGCCACAGCCCACACCAACTGCTGTGCGAATGTTTCCTCGCGCATGGCTGTGGTGATGTTTTACATTTCCAACACGAAGTAGAGGTTAAGTATTGGGTGAACTTGTCCGGTAATCCGACTAATCAGGAGTCGACCGACTCGCCGGGCATGGAGTTGTCATGAGTAACAAGAAGGTCTGGTTTATCACTGGTGCCGGCCGTGGCATGGGGGTTGACTTCGCCAAGGCCGCCCTTGCGACTGGTCACGCAGTTGTGGCTTCCGGCCGTGATAGGGATCGCGTGTCCAATGCCTTGGGACAGTCGGACGACTTACTGGCCGTCAAGCTGGACGTCACTAGCCGCCCCGATGCCGAGGCGGCGGTGCGGGCCGCGGTCGACCGATTCGGCCGGATCGACGTGCTGGTGAACAATGCTGCTAGCTTCTACGCGGGCTACTTCGAGGAGCTGACGCCGGAGCAGATGGAGCGACAGTTGGCGACGAGCCTTATTGGCCCAATGAACGTCACTCGCGCCATCCTGCCGGTCATGCGCAAACAGCGCTCGGGGCACATCATCTCAATTTCGTCGTCAGCGGGACTCGTCGGCTTCGAGTTCTGTTCCGCGTATGCCGCGTCGAAGTTTGGGCTGGAAGGTTGGGCGGAGTCGCTGCACTCCGAGGTCGCGCCGTTCGGCATCGCCACAACGATCGTCAACCCAGGGTTCTTCCGCACGGAACTTCTCACGGAGCAGTCAACGAACTACGCCCGGCCGTCCATCAAGGATTACGACGAGCGCAGAGCGAAGCAGCTCCAATTTTGGAAATCCCAGAATGGCCAGCAAACCGGCGACCCGGCGAAACTCGCGCGAGCGCTGATCATCCTTGCGAGTCAGGAACCGCCGCCGCGCCGCTTTATCGCCGGCGCCGATGCCATAGGCATCGCGGAACAGAAAGTCGCCGATCTGAAAGCGCAGATCGGCGCAAACCGGGACCTCTCTACGTCCCTCGCCTTCGACTGATTAATGTGTTAACCCGAGCGAGTGGGAGCTTGATGATTCGAAGCCGAGGAATCGGCACGTGCGAAACTTCTTTAGCCGTTACGGGACTCCTGTCGTGTTTGTGGCTGCTTGCGCACGGCTGTGGTGATGTTTTACATTTTCTGAACAAAGGAGGATTACATGTCTCAGGAAACCGGGGGCGCACAACGCGCTCAGCAAAGCGAAGTCCGGCCTCACCAACTCGGGGAGGATGTTTTCAAAACCATTTTGCCCGACGACGTCGATTGGAAACCGTTCCCGTCGTTTCCACCTGGCGTCTTGCTGGCGGTCGTCGTGGGTCAGCCCTCGCAGCCCGGCCCTTACACCATCAGAGTCAAAGCGCCCCACGGCGCAAAGCTGATGCCGCACAAGCACCCGGAAGATCGCGTCTATACCGTGATTTCCGGCGTGTTTTATATCGGGCTGGGTGACGAATTCGACGCGAGCAAGCTCGAAGCCTATCCGCCCGGCGCCGTGATCGTTCTCCCCGGCAACACCCACCATTTCCACTGGGCGAAATCCGGCGAGTACGTCACGCAGATAACGGCGATCGGCCCGCTGGGACTGGAATACCTCAACCCCAAAGACGATCCGCGAAACAAAGGCGCTTAATTCAAGTTCCATGGAAAACGGAGTGACGACGCGATGACCGCACACTCCCGGCAACACACACAACCCATACAACTCTCACAACCACAAAAGCCGGAACGACCGGAAAGGACCATACCATGAAGCAAGACGACGGATCGCGACGAGGCTTTCTGAAGGCGAGTTCGGTGATGGGTCTGGCGGTCGCGTTCAGCCCAGCGACGATAGGCGAGGCATTTGCAGACGCAAAAGCCAAAGCATCCAAAAAGGAGGATCACGTGACCGAATCCAATGCTGCAAAACGTGCCGCCGAACAGGGAACCGACAACACTGCGATCCGTCCGTTTCATAAAACATTTCCGACAGGCGACATTACTGAACTACGCGAACGCATCAAGGCGACAAGGTGGCCGGAACGGGAAATAGTCAACGATGCATCGCAAGGCGTGCAACTGGCGACGATGCAAAAGCTCGCGCGCTATTGGGGTACCGAGCACGATTGGAGCCGCTGCCAGGCGAAGCTGGACGCCACGCCGCAGTTCATAACAAACATCGACGGACTGGACATTCATTTCATCCAGGTGAAGTCGAAGAATGCGAATGCGCTTCCGGTGATCATCACGCACGGATGGCCGGGGTCGATTATCGAGCAAATGAAGGTTATCGAACCGCTGACAAATCCAACGGCACACGGTGGGAGCGCAGCGGATTCTTTCGACGTGGTGATTCCTTCGCTGCCGGGCTACGGGTTTTCCGGAAAGCCGACCATGACCGGCTGGGACCCCCAACGCATCGCGCGCGCGTGGGCGGTGCTGATGACGCGGCTCGGATACAAGCGATACGTGGCCCAAGGCGGCGATTGGGGAAATGCAGTCACGGAGCAGATGGCTCTGCAGACACCACCGGGATTGATCGGCATTCACACCAACATGCCGGCCACTGTTCCGGATGACATCAACAACGCGGCGCTGGCCGGCGCACCGACGCCAGCCGGTTTTTCAGAGGACGAGAAATACGCGTACGACCGGCTCGCGTTCTTCTATAAGCACGGGCTGGGTTATGCGCAGGAAATGGCGAATCGTCCGCAGACGCTGTACGGACTTGCGGATTCACCGGTGGGGCTGGCCGCGTGGATACTGGACCACGACTGGCTCAGTTACGCGCTTATCGCGCGTGTGTTCGACGGTCAGACGGAAGGCCTGACGCGAGACGACATCCTCGACAACATCACGCTCTACTGGCTGACGAATACGGCGGTTTCTTCGGCTCGACTGTACTGGGAAAGCAAGCTCCCGTTTTTCACGCCGAAAGGTGTGCGGCTCCCGACTGCTGTGAGTGCTTATCCCGATGAAATCTACACAGCCCCGAAGAGCTGGACAGAGAAGGCCTATCCCAAACTGATTTATTACAACCGGCTGCCCAAAGGC
>DATEBK010000203.1:0-18576 GCA_035287825.1 Terriglobales bacterium | reverse complement strand
GGAAAGTCGACGATCACGATCAGCGGAGTGTCCGGGACTAAAACCGAAAAGGCCAAGATCAAGCTTACGGTTACGCCGTAAACAGAGGTGCCTTAACTTGAATATGAGGGCTGAGAAATCGGCCCTCTTTTTTTGGGATGTCAATGGGCCGGAGAGAGTGTTCGTCAGAGCGCAAGAGCGGGGAATGCGACACAAGTCGGGCGGTGAACGTCAGAACTGATTGAAAGATAAATGGTAGGCACGAGGAGACTCGAACTCCTGACCTCTACCGTGTCAAGGTAGCGCTCTAACCAACTGAGCTACGCGCCTACATCCATCGCAGGGACCTGTAGCCACGGATTACGGTTGGGCGGAAACCGTGGTTCAGAGGCAATTTTAGCACGCAGTGTCTTTAACACGCAGGGGCGCCGAGGAGCATCCTGGGGCGCCGAAGGTCTGGCACATTTTTTTCGCCGCGATCAGTGAGTGAAGGTAAAATTCACGCCGGTCGAGAGCTCGAGATCATTTCTTAGTTTGGTCTCGGGCGGGTTGGTGACGTAGGTGTCTCCAAAGGTATTCTGCCAAGCAAGCCACTTGTTGAGCTTGGTGACCGTGCTCGCCGCGAAGACGCTGCGAACTTCTCCGGTCTGGCTGAGGTCCGGATAGAGGTACCAGCTTTGGGTCAGGACTGTGTTCTTGCCGAACTTGTGCATGAAGGCGTCGCCCAGAGTCGCACCGGCCAGGCTGTTGGCGATTCCGGGAACGAGGGTTGGACTGGTGGCCGGCGGGACCGGCGGAATGGTGAAAGCAGAATAGCTTTCGTGGGTGTAGTTCACGCCGAGTAACAGATCGAGCGTAGTGGAGTCTTTCTTTATTGCGTGCACGCCGATGCCGCCGCCGAAAGTAGAACGGAGAGTGAGATCCTGAAGCGCATTGGAAAAGAAGTCCGCGCTCACGAACCCGAATCCGAGCTTGGAGTAATCGTGGTCGTAGCGAACGCCTCCGCCGTTTGAGTTCGCGGTAGTTTGGGAAGTGGGCTTGTCGGTAACCGCATAGATCGTGTTGCTATAGAGCGTCAGTTTGTCGTGGAGCCCCGTGCGCAGCGCATTGAATGCAATATTCAGGTTTCTGGTTTCGCTGTTCCCGGAGGTCGCGGCAAAGCCCAGATTGAGACCCCCTTTCCAGCCTTCCAGAATTCCGGGGTGCTGGGTTTTCTCGTACGCGGTCTGCTCGGCTGGGCTGCGCACCATGGTGACGGAGGCTTTCGGGGCTTCCACGGGTCCGGCGGTTTTGGTGGCGACGACCACATTGTCGCCACTGGTGGTCACGGGCCCGACTACCGTCTTGCCGCCGAGGGTGACGTTCAAGTCGCCGGTGGAAGTGATGGTTTGGATCGCGTCAAATTTTACCGTCACGTCACCTGCGTAGTCAGTCTTGATGACGAGCGACTTGCCGTCGGACTTGGAGATGGAGCCGGTCAAACGGTCGCCGTTCTTCAGGACAACCTGATCCGCAAGCACCGGAATCGCGAGCAATAAAACGGATAATAGAAAAAGACCTACCACAACTTTCTTAATCATAAAGAACCTCCTGGGTGATTCAAAAATTAGGATGGAATGGCGCGGCCTGGTTAAACGATGGCGAAATTCCGGGGTCAGAACACAAATTACAGAACTTTCCCATTGCGATAATCTCTTTTCTGGATAGTGGGATTATATCGAACCAGAGAACGGTTAGACCATGCAGGAGGGCAGGATTCCGCGACAGGACTCAAAATCCATCGTCATGATGCTTTGTCTTCGGGCTTATTTTCCGGCTTGGTCTCGGCCGTAGCGTTGTTGTCTTTGTCTTTCATTCCATTCTTAAGGGCCCGAATGCCGTCGCCAATTCCCTTGCCGATCTCTGGGAGTCTTTTGGGGCCAAACAACAGCAGGGCAATCACCAGAATAAGGAACAAGTGCCACGGCTGAAAAAGACCTTCACCCATAAAACCTCCGAACCGGATGCGCTACCGGCAACCCGCGAACCGCAGAAATACTTTGTTAGTGTACTCCAGTTGGACCTAGCGAAGGCTGCCTCTTCGCGTGATCGCCAACCTCCCGCGGACTAACAGGTACGTCGCTTCCAATTACTTCCGTGACCTATCGGCGACGGGGCGGCGGGGCTATTTTGGCCACAGGGCAATTCGCGCGTCAAATCTGCCAAAGCCGTTGGAGGACTTCGTGAAAAGGTGTGTCCTGAAAAGGTGTGTCCTGGGATCGCTCTTGTTGCTGCTGGCGGCAAGTTCCCTGCTGGCCGAGCAAGTTACTCCGGCAGGCGCTTCCGACGAGATTTTTCTGTGGCTGGCAGCGGGAATTTCGAGCGCGCGAATCGAACGCATGGCACAGACGCAGGATGAGACCCGGAAGCTTTCGTGCCACGCCACTCTGGCCTGCACACGTGCTCTGCAGAAGGCTGGTGCGGACCAGAACTTGATTCGAAGTCTCGCGCCGCGCCATGCCGATGGAAAGTCCGCCGGCGCATGTGCTTGCTCCGGCGCGGCCGCGCAAGTCGCCGCTCTGGTCCACGACAAAAACCTGGTTGCGGCCGAAGACAAAATACTCACCCTGCTGCGCGACCCTGCCAATCTTTCTTCCACCCAAGCTTCTGAAGATGCCCCATCTTCCAACGAAGCCCTGCTGCATTTTGTTCTTGGGACGCTCCTGCGCAGACAAGATCGGCTCGACGAAGCGCTGGACGAATTTACTGAATCTTCTCAACTGATGCCCGGTTTCCCGGAAACGCACGACCAGCTTTCCTATTTGTTTTACCGCAACGACAATTCCGGCGACGCCCTCGCCGAAGCGCGAACGGCACTCAGCATGGATCCTGCCAATGCCGAGGCCTATCGCGCCCTCGGGCTCGCACTCTATGCCGACGGAAAGCATGAGGCTGCCCTGCACGCCTTCAATGAAGCGCTGGCACGCGAACCCGAAGGGTCACCTGCCAATGCTGACGTCTATTTCGACATGGGCATCACCTACCGCGACCAGGGAGATCCGCGGCGAGCGGCCATCGCCTATCACCATGCTCTTAACCTGCGCTCCGATTTCTGGGAGGCGCACAGCAATCTGGGCGGCGTTCTCCACGACCAGGGAAAGCTGGATGAAGCGGTTGCGGAGTATCGCGCCGCAAAACGCCTCAAGCCCGACGAGGCCAGCGTGCGAAACAATCTCGGCAATACTCTTTGCGACAAGCAAGAATTCGATAGCGCCATAGCGGAGTTCACCGACCTCTACCGTCAAGCTCCGGAGTGGGAGGGCGGTCACAATTGCCTCGCTCGCGCCTATATGTCAAAGCGCGATTATCCTTCGGCGATTCGCGAACTGCACGCTGCTATCGCCGCCAATCCCGCCGGCGCTGCTGAATACCGCGTTCTAGGCCAGGCGCTGCTGCTTTCTGGAAAAGACCAGGAAGCGCTGGATGTACTGCGAAAAGCGGTTGCGCTCAATCCCGAGTCGGGGTCGGGCCATCGTTATCTTGGGACAGCGCTTGTGAACAACCGGCAAATGGCGGACGCGGAAAAGGAGTTTCGCGAGGCCCTGCGCCTGGAGCCGAGCGCCGAGAACCACTATTCACTCGCCGCCTGCCTGATGGCTTTGGACCAATACGAAGAAGCTCTAGGCGAGCTTGAGATCGCCTCCCGCATGGATCCGAGCCAGAACCTCTATCGGGCCCGAATGCAGGAAGTGGTCAAGCTGCTCACTACGTCGAAGTAATCACCTTTGTTACCTTTGGCATGCACCGACGTGCATTTCGTCCAAGAATGAATCGACCTAGAATTGTGTCAGGAAAACGCGGTGCTTGAAGCGCCGCAGGGGTGATTCTCCGACTATGGAAAGCACTGGCGCAAAACAAGCCCGGGAAAAAGCCGTCAACGCTGCAGCGCTCTCCGCCCCAGCGCACCAAGCACCGCCAGCGCCCGAGGTGCAACCGATGACGGCAGGCAAACCTGTCGGCTACGGCCTGCCTTGCTCAGGTTGCAAAGCTTACTATCCGGCAGACATGCACGCTTGTCCGATCTGCAAGTCGACGGAACGTGTTTCGCCGACGGCGCCAGTGGCGCAGGCCGGCGCTTCTACGGCGGCACCTGCTACCGGGGCACAAATTGACGACGACCGCGAGCGGTTCCTGAAAGAACTCAAGTCGCAGGCGTTCGCATCGCATACGCAGATCAATGCCGCAGCCACATTCCGTTGCGTGCTCAACCATCAGCACAGTGGGGCCACGGAACCGGCCGCCGTCTGTCATAGCTGTTACAGCGAAGTGCGTCAGCAGGCCGACCGAATGGAAGCCGCTCTGCACATGGACGCGAAGGAAGCGGCAAAGCTCGTCTATGACGCGGTTTGGGCCGATACCTCCGACCCCAACAGCACCTATCTGAACGCTGCTACTGCACTGCTCTCGGAGTTGCGGAAACGCGCTGGCATCGGCCTGTTGCTCGGCGCCAATCAACCTCAGGCCCACTAGCCGGAGCGCTGCCAAAGACCGCTACGAAGACCGCTACGAAGATCGCCACGACGGTTGCTACGAAGACCGGTGCGACGGTCGGCCGTTTTTCGTCCCGTCGCCAATCTTCTCCAGTTGTCCCCCTCCAGTTGCAACTTTTTCGCCGGTTCTCCATCCTATTGGTGGAGACAAATATGACTGAAAATATTATTAGCGAGAAGATCGACGGCGAGAAAGCCGGCGGCAAGATCACCAAGACCGACGCCGAATGGAGGAAGCAGCTCACTCCGGAGCAGTATCAGGTGGCACGCGGCTGCGGCACCGAACGCGCATTTACCGGCCAGTACTGGGACAAGCACGACGACGGCAGCTACTATTGCGTTTGTTGTGGGACGCTGCTATTTGGCTCGGATGCGAAATTTGATTCTGGCACGGGGTGGCCGAGTTTTTACGCCGCTGCCGACCGCAAGAACATCAAGGAAATCGCTGACACCAGTTACGGCATGACCCGGATCGAGGCTCGTTGCGCCAAGTGCGATGCGCACTTGGGTCACGTGTTTCCGGATGGCCCGGAGCCGACCGGGCTTCGCTACTGCATGAACTCGGCTTCGCTTGACTTCAAGCCGAAACAGTAAGCGTACCCGAAGCAGCAAAAGAATAAAGAACAGACAAAAAAGGAGTGCGGGCAGGTTCGCCTGGCACTCCATTTGCTTTTTGCAAAATGCTTGTTGCAAAAACTTGATCTGGATTTAAGCGTTGCCCGCTGTCGCGCCGACTGCTTTGGGCGCTTCGGTTTTGTTCTGGGCGTTGTTCTGGGTTTGATTTCCTTGCGACTGCGTTTTCTGGTCTTTCTTTTCGGGGTTGCGCACTTCGATGCCGCCTCTGAGGATCGCGCCCTCTTCGACGCTGATGCGATGGGTGATCACGTCGCCCGCCAACACGCCTTCGTTGCGGATATCGAGACGGTCGGTGCAATCAACGTTGCCTTGTACCTTGCCCATGATTACAACTTCTTTTGCGGTAATGTTCGCCGCGACGTTGCCGCTGCGGCCGATGGTCACGCGATTTTCGGGAAAGCTGATGCTACCTTCGACGCGGCCATCAATGAAAAGCGATTCCGCACCAGTCAGCTCTCCTTTGATGACCAGCGAACGTCCAATGTGGGCCTGATCCATGGGTGAGGTGGCCGGCTTGACCGGAGCGTAGCTGTTGGCGGGAGCTGCGTTTGGAGTGTACTTCGGTTCCGGGGACTGCAACATGAATAAACCTCACTTGAGTTCCGCATCGCAATTGGTTCTGCGGGGGCGGTTGATAGTTTTTCAAACCACAGTTTTCAACGGCAATTTCAAACGCCAGTCTCAAACGGTAAAAAGAGAATCGCACGAAAAGACGTATTACGACAGGTTACCGAAGTGTGAAGGAAGTCAGCGGCGAGGACAAAAGCGTTGGAGCAGAACAGCACCGCTTTGTGATTGGCCTTTTGCGCTGCAGATTCACGACGGAATCTCCCAGCCTTCATCTTTCATCTTCCGATTCGTCCAGTGCTGTAGTTTTTCGAATAGCGCTGGTTCGATCACCACAAAACGCAGGCCGGCTCTTCCCCCGGCATCGGCCCACACCAGGCGGCCTTTGGCGTGGATCACGGTTTCACTGTCGGGCAGCAGGAAGCTGACATCGACCAATCCGGCGAAACCACTCGGCTCGGCCACGGCGTCGAGCCCCATTCCTCCCGTGCTCAGGTTGACGGCTTGCACCTGAAGCTCTTTACCATGAGAATTTTTCAGGGTGACGGAGATATTGACTTTGGCGCGAAAGAACTTCTGCTGGTCTTCGCTGATGATGCCTAGTTTCGATCCCTCGCCCGAAGCCACATCGATCTCGTATTCGCGCAGTTTGCGGCTCAGAGTGCGGCGGGAGATTCCCAATCGTTCGGCGGCCTGCGCGCGATGCCCGCCAGTTTGCTCGAGCGCGCGAATGATCATCTGCTCTTCCATATTTTCGAGGTTGCCGAGCGGCACCGCACCGCTGGAGCGGGCGGGGGCGGCCAGTTCGCCGCGCAATGCGGCAACAACTTCGGCACCGGTAATCTGCGGTTCCTCCGTTGCCATCGCCAGTTTTGCCACCAGATTCCTCAACTCGCGAATGTTGCCGGGCCAGGGATGACCTTGCAGTGATGCCAGCGCATCCCGCGTAAAAGTCTTTTCTGCTGCCTTTAATGATAGAAAGTACCGGGCCAGCGCGGCGATATCTTCAGGGCGCTCGCGCAGCGGAGGGACGCGCAACTGGAACTGGCTGAGACGGTGGAAGAGATCTTTGCGGAAGCGTCCTTCCTGCACCGCCAGCTCAAGGTCCTGATTGGTCGCGGCGACAACGCGGACGTCGACAATTATTTTACGATGTCCACCGAGACGGTAGTAGGGCGCGCCGTCGAGCACACGCAGTAACTTCACCTGGATTTGCGGCTGCAATTCACCAATTTCGTCGAGGAAAATAGTGCTCTTGTCGGCCAGCTCGAACAAGCCGGGCTTGGAAGAATCGGCGCCACTGAACGCTCCCTTCTCGTAGCCGAACAGTTCGCTTTCGACAAGATGTTCGGGGAGGGCGGCGCAATTGATATCGACCAGGTTCTTCGTGTGCCGGTAGGACGACTCGTGAATGGTGCGTGCAACCAGCTCCTTGCCAGTGCCGGTCTCGCCGGTCACGAGCACGGTTTCCGTGTGCCCGGCCACGCGGTCGACCATGCCCATGAACTTGTGCATGATCGGGCTGGCAATCAGGAATTGCGTGCCGTCGATTTCGCGCTTCGCCAATGGAAGCGCCGCGTTTGCGGCGGACGAATGCTCTGCAATCGCCTCGGTGTCATTTTTGCTCTCAACCGCGACCCCTAGAATGCTCGTCGCGGCGGAATTGGCGTCCTGCAGCACGGTCAAACAGAGATGAACGTTGACGTCTGGGCCGGACTTCGTATGACATATCACGTCGGTCTCGACTAATCCCTTTTCGAGAACTGAAGCGATTGCCCGGGAGACATATCCATTTTGTCCCGCAGCATGACAGAACTCGGCGATGTTCCGGCCAACGAGATCTTGCGGTGCGAATCCAAATCGGCTCACCGATTGGCTGCAACTGCGAATCATTCCGTCTAGGTCGGTGGTGAAGATCGCGTCGCCCTGGTTGAGAACTCCGGAGCGGTTGCCGGAGTCACGGACTGCCTCGTCCACGTGCGACGAAACGTGTTGCGGTGAGTCATGATGCCCTGAATCATGGCAAGTCGCATTTCCGACGGCAGGTTTCGGCATGCTCGCGGCAGGCGGAGTCTTCGATGAAGTAGGCATTTTCGTTATATCGCTAGCAATCGGGTATGTTCGCCATTACTTCGCGATGGTTTGCGTCCACCGGCTTGCCTTCGTCGATTCCCGGCAAAGCAAAGACTTGCTTCTAGATGCTGCCACAACCCCGGCCAGTCCGAGGGATTCTCTGCACGAACGGTCACACCGAAGTAACTACTTCGCCTGCAAATTGCCGGCATGCGTAACTCGAACACGCCCCATAGGAGTCGTCAGTCCGACTGGAATAGCAGTTACTTACGTAAGTTCTTGCTTCCTTAGACGGTCAACTAAGATTCGATACAACGGGAGAACTGCGACTCGCAGCCACCTCTGGCCTCGGACATTTACCGGCGCCAAAGACGGTCGAGCCGTTTTTAACATCACGGCAAAGAGCCACGGGGATGGCTAGTTCAGCCTATGTCCATTCGTGCAAGACTGTTTATCGGAGCCACGGCGGCGCTCGGAGCATGGGCGTTCGCATACTCCCTTTGGCACTGGCAAAGTGTCGATCTCAGTCGTTTTGTTTGCTACCTGCTGGTAGCGGTACTTGCCTCGAGTCTTAAGATCCAACTGCCCGGCCTTGACGGCACCATGTCCGTCAATTTCCTGTTCATACTGCTGAGCCTGCTGGAACTGAACCTGCCGGAAACGCTTGTCCTTGGCTGCACGGCGACTCTGGCGCAGTGCGTGCTCGGGACCAAGCAGAAACTGGTTCCCATCAAGATTGTTTTCAACGTCTTCAGCATGATGGCGAACGCCATCGTACTTTCTTACTTCGCCTATCACGATCTGCAACGAGTCCTCGGCGCGGGAACGCTGCCGCTGCTGGTGATCACGGCACTGGTTTTCTTTGTCACCAACACCGTGCCTGTAGCCGTCATCATCGCTATCACAGAAGGCAAAGCACCGCACAAGGTCTGGGCGGAATGTCACTTCTGGTCGTTCCCGTTCTACATGGCCGGCGCCGCCATGGTGTTCGCCGTGGGCTTTCTGAGCAGACACGTGGGATGGCAGACCTCGCTGCTTACGTTGCCGCTGGTGTACTGGGTCTATCGCTCGTATCACCTGTATCTCGCCAAGCTGGCGGCGGAAAAAAGACAGGTAGAAATCGAGAAACGCAACGCCGAAGATGTGGCAGCGCTACACTTGCGCACCATTGAAGCTCTGGCGCTTGCCATTGAGGCAAAAGACCATACTTCGCACCGGCATCTGCAGCGCGTGCGCGTCTTCACCGATGCGGTCGCGAAGGAATTGGCTCTCCCCGAAGACGAAGCAGAAGCGCTGCGCGCGGCCGCGTTGTTGCACGATATCGGCAAACTGGCCATTCCCGAACACATCATCAACAAACCGGGACGTCTGACGCCGGAAGAGTTTGAAAAGACGAAGATCCACACGATCGTGGGCGCCGAAATTTTGCAGCGTGTCGCTTTCCCCTATCCCGTTGCGCCGATTGTTCGCTCGCACCACGAGCATTGGGACGGAACGGGCTATCCCGATGGCTTGAAAGGCGAACAAATTCCTAAGGGCGCGCGCGTGCTGGCAGCGGTCGACTGCCTGGACGCGCTGGCATCGCATCGCTCCTATCGCGGCGCTATTTCGCTCGACGCTGCAATGGAAAAGGTCGCTTCGCAGTCGGGAACGGTGTTTGACCCAAAAGTTGTCGAGATTCTAAAGCGGCACTACCGGGAACTGGAACTCCTGGCGCAATCCGATTCGACCACGCCGGAGGACGAGGCGCTGTCGGTCGTTCCCTCGGAGCCGAACCTGGAGCCGACCGCGGTTTGCGAACCGGCTGCCGTTAGCGGATCGGCGAATGAAACAGACTTTCTCTCCTCGATCGCTTCAGCGCGCCAGGAAGCACAGACGATGTTCGAGCTGAGCCAGGACCTGGGCAATTCTTTGAGCCTCGGTGAAACTCTCTCGGTACTCTCCGTGCGCCTGCGCAAGATGATTCCTTACGATTCGATGGCGGTATTTCTGCTGAAGAACAATAAGCTCGTTCCCGAACTCGTTAGCGGAGATAATTTCCGGCTGCTTTCGTCACTGACAATCAACGTTGGCGAAGGACTATGCGGCTGGGTCGCCGAAAAACGCAAGCCCGTTATCAATGGCAACCCGGAAACCGAAGCCGGTTATATCGCGGACCCCGCGAAATTCACCACGCTACGCTCGACCCTCGCCGTACCGCTCGAAGGAATCAATGGCGTGGTCGGAGTGCTGGCCATGTATCGTGCCGAACGCGAAGCTTTCTCGGCGGACCATTTGCGCATTCTGCTCGCCGTCAGCTCCAAGATCGCGCTTTCGGTTGAAAATGCGCTCAAGTACCAGCAGGCGGAAGACTCGGCCACCACCGACTACCTGACGGGATTGCCGAACGCCCGCTCGCTGTTCGTCCATCTGTCGCGCGAGATCTCACGCTGCCGGCGCACCTCGACATCGCTTGCTGTCATGGTCTGCGATCTCGACAACTTCAAACAGATTAACGATCTTTATGGCCACCTCGAAGGCGACAACCTGCTGAAGGCGTTTGCCGCCAACCTCAAAGAAATTTGCCGCGGATACGACTACGTTGCCCGTATGGGCGGCGATGAATTCGTGATCGTCGCTCCCGGACTGAACCAGGAAGCGGCCAACGACAAGGCCAGCCGCCTGCATCAGTTGGCAGTGGAATCGGGCCGAAAGGTTTCGGGGCGCGACCTGGTCGGGCTCAGCGTGGGAACGGCATTCTGTCCGGACGATAGTTTCGACGTCGAGCGCCTTCTTGCCGAGGCCGATCGCCGCATGTACTCGATGAAGAAGCTGCATCACTCCGAGCCCGCACCCAATCATGAGCCGAATTCTACGGTTGCCCGCGCGCGCAGCACGACGGTGAACTAGGACATACGGATGCGAAGCACTTCACTGTCGAAGACCCTGTTCTGGAAAATCCTCCGCCAACTGAGTTCGATCGCGGCGCTGGTTCTGCTTGGCGGACTGCTCTCGGCCACCCTGGTGCGCATGGCTCCTGGCTTCGATGCCGACGAACGGGAACTCGATCCCAGCCTGAACGCCGAGAGCGTGCGCGCGCTCCACCAGGCACGCGCCGGCGAACACAACATTCTAGGCTTTTACGTTGGCTACCTTCGCGGAGCCATGCACGGCGATCTCGGTACTTCGCACGCGCTCGGGCAACCGGTGCAGAGCTTGCTGCGCGAGCGCTGGCCGGTCACCGTGCGCGTGGCTGGAATTGGACTGTTACTCGCGTGGCTGATGGGTATGACACTCGCCTTCACCGCGTGCCTCTGGCGATTTCCTGCTTACGAAATTCTCGGTATTACCTTGAGTGGCGCATTTCTCTGCATTCCCGCAGCGGTGTTGGCGTTGCTTTCGGTAATTCTCAACGCCCCCGGATACCTCGCCATCGCGCTGATTGTCTTCCCCAAGATTTATCGCTATTCACGCAACCTGCTTGCCAAAGCCTACTCTATGCCGCACATCACGGCCGCGCGAGCCCGCGGAGTTAGCGAGACTCGTATTCTCGCCTGGCACGTGGTCCCGCTTGCCGGTCCGCAGATGATCGCACTCGCCGGCGTCACGATCAGCATCGCTCTCGGCGCGAGTATTCCGGTCGAATCTCTATGCGGACTACCCGGAATCGGGCAACTGGCGTGGCAGGCGGCCCTTTCGCGCGATCTACCCCTGCTGGTCAACCTTACCGTGCTGGTTACACTCGTAACCTTGATGGCCAACTCCGCGGCGGATGTAATGAACTTTGTAACAAATCATGTAACGAACTATGCGTTGAATCCGCGTGAGGTATAGACGCGGCAGGACCGCTGCATGAATCTGGCCCGCAAGCTGGCGTGTATCGTGACACTCGTAGTGTGCGCGATGTCGCTCGCCGCAAATTGGCTTGCGCCCGCGGGTTACGCCACGCAGTTTCGCGAGGCTCCCAGCGCGGCTCCATCTCGCCAGCATTGGCTTGGCACTGATGAAGTCGGACGCGACCGTTTCGCTCGCGTGCTTTACGGCACGCGCATCTCTTTACTGCTCGCTCCGGCCGCCGCGCTGGTTTCGACCGCGTTGGCTGCGCTCGTCGGAGGGCTGGCTGGCTATCTCGGTGGAATCTGGCTGCGAGTGGCTCGAGGCTTCACGGACCTGTTCCTCTCGTTGCCCTGGCTTTTCCTGCTGATCACCGTGCGCGCTCTGCTGCCGCTGAATGTCTCTCCGACCGTTTCAGTATTAATTACGTTTCTGATTCTTGGACTGCTAGGCTGGGCTGCTTCGGCACGCGTGCTTTCGACCAGCGCCGACGCTTTGCGCAACTCCGACTTTATTTTGCAGGCGCGCGCCTCGGGACTGCACGGCGCGCGCCTGTTCCTGGTGCATGTTCTGCCCAACCTGAAGCCGGTTCTGTATGCGCAATTCTGGATCTCGATTCCGGTTTTCATTCTGAGCGAGGCGAACCTCGGAATCCTCGGCTTGGGCGTGGCCGAACCGCTGCCTTCCTGGGGAAGCCTGCTGCGCGAACTGGAGGGGATGATTTCCTTTCGCGAAGAACCTTGGCGGCTGGTGCCGTTGCTGCTGCTCATCGTTGTGATGACATCTTTTCAACTGCTCTTATCGAATGAGGAAGTGACCGCGTGAACATAAATATGATTGCCCGCAGGTTCCAAGTTCTGGTCGGTTTCGCGTTGTTTTTTTCTTTGGCATTGGGCTGCTTCGCGCAGAGCGGCGGCGAATTACGTTTTTGTCTGCGCTCTGAACCGAAGACTTTCGATCCGCTCCTGGTCGATGACGATGCGTCCCTTTCCATCCGTTACCTGACGGGAGGAGTGCTGGCGCGCGTCAACCGGCACACGCAAGAGATCGAACCAGAACTGGCGGAATCGTGGAAGGTTTCGAAAGACGGCAAGCAGATTACGTTCAAACTGCGCCGTGGAGTTACGTTCTCCGACGGTAGTTCTTTTTCTGCCGAAGATGTTGCCTTCACCATGCAACGGCTTATGGATCCCACGCTCCATTCCTCGACTGGAGACGCGTTCCGCTCCGACAAGGGAACGGTCAGCGCCAAGATCATCGCGCCCGATCAGGTCGCCATTATTTTTCCCGCACCCATTGCCGGACTCGATCGCCTCTTCGATCAGGTTGCCATCATGTCGGCGCATTCTCCGAAGAAAGAAGGCGCGGTGCTCGGACCGTTTATGGTCGCGGAGTACAAAGCGGGTTCGAGCGTGCTTTTACGCCGCAACCCGAATTACTGGAAGAAGGATTCGCAGGGGCGGCGTTTGCCCTATCTCGATTCCATTCGGCTCGACATTCAATCGAACCGCGACGTGGAGATGCTGAGATTCAGGCGCGGAGAACTTGATCTGATCAATGTTCTCGACAGCGATTACTTCGACCGGTTGGCTTCGACATCAGCGGGACTGGCGCACGATGCGGGGGCGTCGCTTGATTCCGATTTCCTGTGGTTCAACCAGGTAGCAAGCGCTCCGATTCCAGAGTACAAACGCGCGTGGTTTCATTCCGCGAACTTTCGGCGGGCGATTTCGCAGGCCATTAACCGCGACGACTTGGCGCGCGTGGTCTTCAATGGTCATGCGCAGCCCGCGGTCGGTCCGGTTTCGCCGGCCAATAAATTCTGGTTCGACAGCAAGCTCAAGGCTGAGGCTTATCGTCCGGACGCAGCGCTGCAGCGGCTGCAGGCGGACGGTTTCCATCTGCAGAACGGAGCGCTCTTCGATAAGGGCGGCAATGCGGTTGAGTTCTCCATCGTCACCAATGCGGGCAGCAAGCCGCGTGAGCGCATGGCGGTCATGGTGCAGGAAGATCTCGGGAAACTTGGCATCAAGGTCAACGTGGTCACGCTCGATTTCCCTTCTCTGATCGAGCGCATTTCGCAGAAGTTCAACTATGAGGCGGCGATGCTGGGCTTCCGCAATGTCGATCTCGATCCTAATGGACAGATGAATATCTGGCTGAGCTCGGCGGAGGATCATGCCTGGAACCCGCAGCAGAAGTCTCCGGAAACGACGTGGGAAGCTGAAATTGACCAACTGATGCGTGCGCAAGCCTCGGCTGCCGATCCGAAAAAGCGCAAAGAAAGTTTCGATCGCGTGCAGGAAATTGTCGCCGAACAGGCGCCCATTATTTATCTGGTCAATCAGAATGCGTTGTCAGCGGTGTCGACGGCGGTTGCGGGCGCAAATCCGGGAATCCTGAGCCCGCAGACGTTTTGGAACGCCGAGCGCCTGACGCTGAACGGGAACCAGAACTCGCCCTCACAAGCCAGCCGGTAATGACTATGCCAGCGACTGCGACTACGAACACGCTCGACGCCTCGCAAAAACTGCTTTCGGCGCAGGTAACAGTGCGTTATCCGGGCAAGGCTCCGGTACTCCGCGGAATCTCGCTGGAAATAGCGCGCGGCGAAATCGTTGGATTAGTCGGGCAGAGCGGCTCGGGCAAAAGCACGCTGGCATTGGCTATTCTCGGATTACTCGGACGACAGCGCGCTACCATTGAAGGCAGCATCTTTTTTCAGGGCACCGATTTGCTCTCGCTGCGCGAACGGGAATGGCGCAGCTTGCGCGGACGGGCGCTGAGCCTGGTGCTGCAGAGTCCGTTGGCCTCGCTCAATCCCGCGCTTGAAATTCGCACGCAGCTGCGGGAAGCCTGGCATGCACATTGCGATGGCGAGGCCACGCGCGAAGACTGCGACCGCGCCATTCAGAGCGCGCTTGCCAATGTCAGCCTGCCTAGCTACAAAGACGATCCTGATTTTCTGCGCAAGCGGGCATCACAACTCAGTGTCGGCCAGGCGCAACGCGTGCTGATTGCGATGGCGATTTTGCATCGTCCTGCGCTATTGATCGCCGACGAAGCGACCAGCGCTCTCGACGTGATCACCCAATCGGAGATTCTGGAATTGTTCGCGCGGTTGAACCGGGAGACCGGAATGTCGATCCTGTATATTTCGCATGATCTGCCGTCCGTGGCGGAAATTTGCCAACGCATTGCGATCTTGCATGAAGGCGAGATTGTGGAGAGTGGACCGACAGAACAGATTTTTACCGCTCCTACCCACCCTTATACGCGGCGACTGATGGCGGCGTTGCCGCAAATCCCTTCGCGGCCTGAGGATCTTCTGGCCAAGGCTTATGCTGCATCGCGCGGCTGAAGAGAAGCTGAAAAGAAAAGGTCTCAGGTCTCAGATCTGCTCGAACCGACGGGACTTCACCTCGGCTTCTTAGCGGCAACTGAGGGAAGGCTCCTGAGAATTGGTCTCTGGAAATCCGGCGGCATGCCAGGCGTCAAAGCCTCCAGTCACGTTGATCACGTTGCTGTGGCCGGCTCGTTCGAGCAAGCTGCAGGCGATCATGCTGCGGTATCCACTCTTGCAGTGGACGGCTACCGGACCCTTGTCATCGATGGCCGGCAGTCTCTGCGGAAAAGTGTCCAGCGCGTGCCATTGCGCATCGGCAATGTGTCCGGCTTGCCATTCGCCTTCGCGGCGGACGTCTAGCACTACGATCCCGTCAGCCAGCTTTTGATTTAGCTCCTGTGCGGAGATCTGTTCGGTCTGGGCGACTGGCAGTCCAGCCTTCTGCCATGCGGCCGTGCCGCCGGCCAGATAGCCACGCAACTCTTCAATGCCGACGCGGGCCAGGCGCAGACGGGCTTCTTCGACTTGGGCTTCAGTTTCTCCAATCAAAATTGGGTTCGAATGGATGCCGAGAATTCCGCCGGCCCACGAAGCAAATTGTCCCGAGAGCGCGATGTTGATCGCGCCGGGGACGTGTGCCGCGGCGAACGCGTCTCCGGGACGAACGTCGAGCAGATTTGCCTTCGGATTCTGCCGCAATGAGGCTTGCACTTCTGCCGGAGACAGCCCGGGAAGCGGAGGCAAGTCGGTGAGCGACGGAGCGCCGGAGCGATTGATTTCAGCATCCTCGAGAAAATATTCGGGACGCGACGGCAGGTTGGCGGTCAACTGCGCGATGAATTCTTCACGGCTCGCGATCTGCAGCGCGTAATTCGTAAGCCGCTCAGTTCCGATCGTCGAAGAACGCTCTGCGCGCATGGCGCGTCCGCAGAGCGAACCAGCCCCGTGCGCGGGATAAACCAGCACCGCATCGGGCAGCGCCAGCAACTTGAGATGCAGACTATCGTAGAGCAATCCAGCAAGTTGCTGAGGGGTATGCCCGGGCGAAAGATCGGGACGGCCGACATCGCCGATGAATAAGGTATCGCCGGTGAGAACGGCGCAGGGCTCGGCCGACTTTTGCTCGTCGGTGACGACCAGGCAGATGCTCTCGGGCGTGTGGCCGGGGGTTTCGAGGGCGCGAACGCGGACGCGTCCGACCTTCAGCTCTAATCCGTCGGTCAGGGGGACGTGCGGGTAGGCGGCGCGGGCCTGCGCTCCGACATAAATTTTCGCGCCGGTACGCGCGGCCAGCTCTTTATGTCCGGAGACGAAGTCGGCGTGCAGATGGGTTTCGAAAATGTAACGGATCTTGAGATTCTGCTCCTCGGCCGCCTTGAGATAAATCTCGACATCGCGCTGCGGATCCACGACGGCAGCTTCACCCTCGGATCCGATCATGTACGAGGCATGGGCGAGACAGGTCAGATAGAACTGTTCAAAATACATAGTCGGCTAGTGCCGGCGGCACTTTTCGCGACTTTCAGAGTATCACTGTGGGCTCCGGACGCCTATATTACGACCAGGTCGGTTCATGTGTTCAAGAGTACAGGGACGGCCGACAACGGGAAGTTTTTGCACGCCGCGGATGCAGGTGGGGGAAAAAGTATCTTGAGGATATTCTTGCGGCCTTTTTTAAACCATTGACCGGCTTACCGTTAAGCGATTTACCATCTGCGTACTCCTTTTGTAACTTGGAGTTGCACGCGATTGCGGCCTACAGTGAATGGAACCGCGGTTTTTAGGTCTTCGGCCCGCTGCGTGCATCGAATGGGTTGAAGGTTCCTGGATTTATGGGGTTCACAGCCAGTATGGCTGGGTTGGTCAACGGAATGGCGAAGCAACAACAATTCGGAGAGCGGCAACCCGGAAAAGCACAAAGCGGATTTGCCGGGCTCAAGTTGACGCTCGGCGTGTTCGCGGTTGTGGTTGTTGGCGTGTGGGTACCTGTGCCAGCCAACGCGCAAAACAGTCCTTATGTCATCGCCGCTGCCGACGCCGCGTCTGCCCTTCCCGCGGCTGCGGTGACCGCCGACGACGTAGATCAGTCGATCACTACCATCAAGAAGCGCGTGGATGAAGTCAATGTGCTATTTATCGCGACCGATCGCCATGGCAAGTTTGTCCGCAATTTGAACCAGAGCGATTTTTCGATCTTCGACGATCACAAGCCAGTGGAATCGATCCTGAACTTCAGGCGTGAAACCGATTTACCCATCGAACTCGGCCTGCTGATGGACGTGAGCGGATCGGTGCAGGGTCGCTTTGGATTTGAGAAAGACGCTGCGACTGGATTTCTGCAGCACATTATTCGTCCGGGATACGACCGTGCGTTCGTGGTTGGATTCAACAAAGAGAGCCGAGTGACACAGGATTTCACCGACCAGATGCCGTTGCTGGCGGCGGGAGTGCAGCGACTGAACAATGGCGGCGGAACGGCGCTTTATGACGCGATTTATAAAGCCTGCAAAGACAAGCTCCTGCATGACCAGTTCGACCATCCTGTGCGCAAAGCGATCGTGATTTTGAGCGACGGTGAAGACAATCAGAGCGAAACCACGCGCGCGCAGGCAATTGAAATGGCGCAGCGCGCCGAGGTTCTGATCTATGCGATCTCGACCGACGACAGCGGACTGATTTTACGCGGCGACAAGGTGCTGGACGATTTGGCGTCGGCTACCGGTGGGCGTGCATTCTTCCCCTACAAAATGAAAGACATCACGCGTTCGTTCGCCGCAATTGAAGATGAATTGCGCAGCCAGTACGACGTTGCGTATAAGCCTTCCGGCTTCGACGCCGATGGGCGCTACCATTCGATTGAAATCACGGCGCTGAAAAAAGATCTGCAGGTACGCGCGCGGCGCGGATATTACGCTCCGCGGCAGTAAACGAAGCGGAGTTGCAAAGGTTTCAGAGCATCAAGGTTTCGGACTTTCACGGCTGCAAAATCTCGACATTACTCGATGCTACCTTGAAACTTCTAAAGCCCGCATTTCTGTGCTAACGTCCCCTTAAATCTAAACGTCAACGCGGCATCAGAAGGAGCATTCAAATGGGCTTAGCGGTGCTGGCAGTCATCATTCTGTTCGGCGTCTTTCTGATTGCAATGTACAACAGCCTGGTGCAGTTGCGCGTGCGCTCGGAATCCGCGTGGTCGGACATCGACGTTCAGCTCAAGCGCCGCCACGACCTGGTTCCAAATCTGGTTGAGACCGTAAAGGGCTACGCGACTCACGAAAAAAGTACATTTGAAGACATTGCGAAATTCCGCTCGATGGCGATGCAAGCCACCGGGCCGGTTGACAAGGCTGCGGCTGAGAACCAGCTGACGGGCGCGCTCAAAAGCCTGTTTGCGGTGGCAGAAAATTATCCCCAGCTGCAAGCGTCGCAGGAGTTCACGCAGTTGCAGAGTTCCCTCAGCGAGATCGAAGATGCCATCCAAAATGCGCGGCGTTACTACAACGCCGTGGTGCGCGATCTGAATACTAAGATCCAATCGTTCCCGACTAACATTCTGGCCGGGATGTTCGGCTTCCAACAAAAGCAGTTCTTCGAGGCAACTGCGGCCGACCGCGAGCCGGTTGCGGTGAAGTT
>DATEBK010000202.1:0-5164 GCA_035287825.1 Terriglobales bacterium | reverse complement strand
CCCCCCGCCGAGCCCGGAAAACCCGGCAAACCAGCCAAAGCGCTCCCCGCTCCGAAGGCGAAGCCCGTCGAGAGCGAAAACTAAAAGCAGACTCTAGCCTCCAGCCAACAGATCTAAGGACTGGAAGCTAGAGTCTTCTGCCGCTTTCCAATCGCCCTCTAGTCGTTGTCCGGTGGAACCGGAGCGTTTGCATCCTCCGCTTTCGGCTTGGCCATGTCGAGGAAGTAATTAATGTCCTCCACCGCCGGAATCGTCGCCCCATACGGTTGCGCCGTGTCGGTGAAGAACTCCCGCAGATCATTTGTCGATCGCGCATCCGCGAATCCCAGCAAATGTTCATTCGCAGGACCAAAGAAAATGCCCTGAATCATATTCAGGACGCTGCCGAAATCCTCCGGCTGCACCGTGCTCACCAGCCCCGGCGTCGTATAAGCCGAAATCACGATCAGCGGCACTCGGAAGCCGTAGTTGTAATTGCTGTACGGCGGCGGAAGCTTCCACGGTGCCTCATGGTCGTACCATCCTCCCCAATCGTCCCAGGTAAGAACGATCGCCGTGTTGTCCCAGTATCCGCAAGTGTTATTGAAACCTCCTATGGCGTTCACGATCGCATCCACATACGACGGGCCCAACCCCTTGTTGGAGCTGGCATGGTCGGACCACTTGCCGTCGGGAATCACCCAGCTGACCTCCGGTATCGTGCAGTTCTGAAGATCATTCAGAAACGGCACTTCGCCGTAGCTCCCGCTGAACGGAAAAATTACGTTCGACCAGTCTGCCCCGCCCTCGCAGATCGTGAACTCCGTGTTGGGATTGCAAATCGCGGAAATCGAAGCTGGCGCATCCCAGATCGAACCCTCCGCCGGAGCATAGTATTTCCAGGTAACCGCCGGCTTCGCCATCGGAGGCTTATCTAGCAGCGTCGCCATGGTATTCCTCGAATAGCAGAAGTCGCCCAGCGTACCGCCATAAGCCGTTTCCACTCCGCTCGAATTGATCAGATCGTTCATGGCGGTGGTTTTCGCCAGACATCCGGCAAACGCTCCCGACGGCGTGAAATTCTCCGATACGAACGTTCCAATCGCATCATCGGCCGCGCTCGGAGCCGAGGTTCCGCCAAAAATAAACTGGTGCGCCGGATAACTCGGCCCCTGGTTGGTCTGGTACATGTAGTTCGCCCATCCCCATCGTTTCGCCATCGCGATATACGGATCGAGAATGTGGGTCACTATCTTCTTCCCGTACAAATTGGTTGAGGTCAGCGTTCGCGCATTATCGACGTACATAAACTGGTTCCAGGTCGAGGCTGCGCATCCGAAGATTTCCGCCGTAGTCGTGCCCCCGCAATCGGGAGTCGCCGCAGTCGACGGAGTAGTCGATTCCGCCACGAACGCAGAGTGCGCGTGGCTCAGATCGAAATTCGTCGCCAACCCGACCGGCTCCAGCGGTTCCTGCGTGCCCGAAGAATTCACCCAATAGTTCTGAATGTCATACGGAACGCCGTTCGATCCCGACAAACCATACAGACCCTGAAAAAGATTGTCGGGCGTTCGGTTCTCCTGAAAAACAATCACGACGTGCTGGATTTGCGTCGGAAATTGCGCATGGGCGACGGCCCCGAACAGGACCGCAAATAATCCAACTACTAGCGGTAAGACTTGGAAACGGACTGAGCGTTTCATCGGCATCTCCTGTGTTTACGACCGTGGTGGGCGGGCGGCTGCTCTCCCTGTCTTAACTTCTACTTCACAAAGTTGTGAGCAGCCCCAGATTGAATTTCCGAATCATGCCCCCGTCAGGAACGCTTGTCAAGAGCGCGGTTTGGGTGGTGACTGGAATGGCAAAGAGGAAGCAACAGAGTCCGCACTTCCGGGTTATAATTTCGCCCACCCATGAACTTGACCCCTGGCACCAAGCTCGGTCCCTACGAAATCATCTCTCTTCTCGGCGCTGGCGGCATGGGAGAGGTCTATCGCGCCCGCGACTCCCGCCTTCGCCGCGAAGTCGCCATCAAAGTTCTGCCCTCAGAACTATCTCGCGACGCCGATCGCATGCGCCGCTTCGAGCAGGAGGCTCTCGCCACCGCCGCCCTCAACCATCCCAACATTCTCGCCGTGTTCGACATCGGTACCGAAGCCGGCCCAGACGGCGGCTCGCCCTACGTCGTCTCCGAACTTCTCGAGGGTGAAACCCTCCGCGACCGTCTCCGCACCGGATCCATCGCCACCCGTAAAGCTCTCGACTACGCCCTGCAAATCGCCCACGGACTCGCCGCCGCCCACGAAAAAGGAATCATCCACCGCGACCTCAAGCCCGAAAATCTCTTTCTCACCAAAGACGGCCGCCTCAAGATTCTCGACTTCGGCCTCGCCAAACTAACCCAGGCCGATCCCGGCTCCAATCCCTCCATGGCTACCGTCACCCACGGCGCTACCGAAGCCGGAGTCGTCCTGGGCACCGCCGGATACATGTCGCCCGAGCAAGTCCGCGGCCTCACCCTCGATCCGCGTTCCGACATTTTCAGCTTTGGAGCCATTCTCTACGAAATGCTCTCCGGCAAGCGCGCCTTCCACGGCGACACTCCCGCCGATACCATGAGTTCGATTCTCAAAGAAGATCCTCCCGAGCTCAACGAGACTAATCGCAATGCTTCTCCCGCCATCGAACGCATCGTGCAGCACTGCCTCGAAAAAAATCCGGAGTCGCGCTTCCATTCCGCCAGCGACATCGCCTTCGATCTCGAACATCTCTCCGGACTTTCCGGAAGCTCCGCCAAAGTCGCCGCCGCCAGCGGCAGCTACCCTTCCCTGCCCCGCCGCAACCTGCTCTTCGCCACCGCCGCCGCTTTAGCCATCGCCTGCGCCGTCTACGCTCTCGGCTGGTGGACCGGTAAATCCGGCAGCCATGCGCCCATGGCCGAGTACCAGCAGATCACTTTCCGCACCGGACGGATCGGCAATGCCCGCTTCACCCCCGACGGCAGCATTGTTTACAGCGCAGCCTGGGATGGCGACCAGCAACAGTTGTATATGTCGCGCACCGACGACCCCGGCGCCCGCGAACTGGGAATCAAAGACGCCGAGCTGCTTTCCATTTCCAAAAACGGAGAGATGGCCATTCGCCTCAATACCGTCTATCACGGTGGCTATGCGCGAAGCGGAACCCTGGCGCGCGTCCCCCTCAGCGGCGGTACGCCCCGTGAAGTGCTCGACAATGTGCAAGACGCCGACTGGTCAGCCTCCGGCGACAATATGGCGATTGTCCGTTACGTTCCCGAAAATAATCACTGGCGCCTCGAATATCCCGTCGGCAAAGTGCTCATCGACAGCATCAACTGGATGAGTCATCCCAAAATTTCTCCCGACGGCAAGTCGATCGCTTTCTCCGACCACCAGAATCCCGGTGGCGACGACGAAGGCTCGCTCGCGGTCATCGCAGCCGATGGTCAGGGAAAAGAAAAGATACTTTCCTCCGGCTGGACTTCCTTACAAGGCATTCTCTGGTCCCCCTCCGGCGATGAGATCTGGTTCACTTCCACCAACACCGGCGAAGCCTCCAATCCCCGCGCCATCACCCTCTCCGGCAGGATGCGAACCATGACCAACGTTCCCGGAGGCATGTGGCTCCAGGACATGCGCAACGGAACCGTGCTGAGCGTCGCCAATCATGAACGTCTGGGCATCCGCGGCATGGCGCCCGGCGGAAAAGAAGAACGTGACCTCGGCTGGTTTGGCTGGTCCGAGTTGCGTGACATCAGTCGCGACGGCCATAAGATTCTCTTCGAAGAAGAAGGCGAAGGCGGCGGCCCGAATTACACCGTCTTTCTCCGCGATACCGATGGCTCACCTCCCGTTCGCATCGGCGAAGGACTGGCTCTGGCCATCTCGCCCGACGCGAAATGGGTCACCACTCGTGGCGCAAAAGGTGGTCCCCTAAACCTGGTGCCAACCGGAACCGGAGAATCGCGCCCGCTGACCCACGATGCTGTGACCTACGAAGGAGTGAGATTCTTTCTCGACGGCAAACGCCTGCTGGCCGCGGGCATTGAGCCCGGGCACGGTGGCCGCGACTATCTCATCGATCTGAGCACCGGTGATTCCAAACCCATTACGCCCGAAGGCGTCTCCGGTATTCTGCTCTCGCCCGATGAAAAGACCATCATCGTCCGCGGACCGGACCGAAAATATGGCATCTGGCCCCTCGATGCCGGCGGCTTGCGACCCATACCCGGCTTGGCGCCGGGTGAATCTGTCATCGGATGGTTGCCCGATGGACAATCGGTTTATGCATCTCCCAATAATCTGAACGCGCATTCCGTCTCGGTCTTCAGGCTCAATCTGCAAACCGGAAAAAGAGATCCCTGGAAAACCTTCGGCGAGGCCAAAGGCGCGGAAGGCGCAATCGTAGGCTCTCCCCATTTCTCCAGCGACGGAAGCGCATACTCCTACGTCTACGTCCGCGTGCTCTCGGAAGCCTACGTCGTCACCGGTTTGAAGTAACTGAACTTTAACTCCCGGCACCATCACGAAAAAGGCTGCCCCACTCGCCGCGCTTTTCGGCGAGTGGGCACCACGGATCGATAGAAGCTAAAAAATTAGAATGTGTGGGCCATTCCCTTCTGCTCTCGCTTCCCACAGCTATTGCAGCTTGGCGTACTCGGCCTTCGCTTCTTTCAGGATGGGAATATCAGCGTCAGCATCTTTCCAGAGCGCGAGGAAATCTTTATACGCCGCGAGCGCCCGGACGCGGGCGGCGTCAGCATCGGCTCCCTGTCCCTGCGCTTTAAAAGTTTTGGCTTGCAACGCATTCGCTCGCGCCACGCCCAGATGCGCCAGCGCTCCCGTCCAGCAATTCCAGACAATCCCGTTGTGGTCGATGATCTTCTGAAACTCGGCGGCGGCTTCTTTGCCCTGTCCGGCTGCCAGGTAGGCCTCGCCGCGCACGTACACGTGATAGAGGCAGGAAATATTGTTGACGAACGCAATCCCCCCTAACTCGATGGGCGCAGCAGCTTGCAGCGCATTCAGGGCAGCAGCAGGGTTCTTCTTGTCGCCATTCAGCGCCAACTGCGCCTGAATCGCGGGCAGCCAGAGCGACTGCATCTTCGTGTCCAGCGGAAAGCGTTTCCCCAAGTCTTGCGCCAGCGATTCGGCTCGTGCCGTAT
>DATEBK010000201.1:0-7439 GCA_035287825.1 Terriglobales bacterium | reverse complement strand
CCCGTAGGCATCGCGAGATTGCTCAACTCCTGCGATGCTCCATCGCAAACTCCAAAGTGCAGCTCCACCAGGCGAGATTGAAAATGCATAATGGGCTGTTTCCGAGAAGCACGTTCTCTTCCGTCGCTTGAGCTGGGCCGCGAATGGGCAGCCATCGGGAGGCAGCAAAAATTCTGGCGAACCCACATTTTCAACAGATCATGACCGATTGATCCCGAGGGCTCGGTTGACGGGCTGATCGGAAGTAGAGAGCGTGGCTAAGCAACCGGCGTATCCTGTAGCGAGGAGATCGGTTCATGAGCGAGAATTCGCGGCAGACCCAATCACACATTGACGCAATCGTGAGGCAAGAGGAAGAAGCCTTAGAACGGAGGTCCGGTTCCGAACGCTTTGCTGACGGTGTAGGCCTTTTCGCGGGCAGTCTTCCCTTCGTGATCTTCCACTTAGTCGTGTTGGTGGCATGGCTACTAGTGAATAGCGGCAAGATTCGTGGAGTGCGCCCGTTCGACCCCTATCCCTTTTCTCTACTCGGAATGATTGTCGCGATGGAAGCAGTGATTCTCTCCAGCTTCATACTCATGCGCCAGAATCGCATGATGCGCCGAGGTGAACTTCGAGACCATCTGAATCTGCAAGTTGACTTGTTGGCAGAAAAAGAGATCACGAAGGTGTTACAAATGGTCCGCGCAATCTGTGGACACATGGGACTGCAAGACATCATGGGGGATAAAGAGATCCGTGAACTCAGCCAGACCACCTCTATCGAATCGCTCAGCCAGACATTGGAGGATCGACTGCCCGGAACATAAGCTTTAACGGCGAGGATACTCAGCAAATTCGATAGCAAGAGTTTCGACCAACGACGGCGGCGGTAAAACTCGCATATCCGACATTGCCGAAACACACGTCTCCCCGCAGTGGACCGGTGTTCACGACACTCATGATGGCTGCTACTGCGGTTTTGGCGCTGCGGTCGTCGAAGCTGGCACCGGTTGGGCAGACGCACTTTTGGATAAGACACTGGGCGGCGTTTGCTTGTTCGGCGGCATCTCGGTTCCGGCGGGATACACGAAGATCTGCACCGTGCCCCAGCTTTCATCTGAACTGGCATTTGTCTGCTTGCCCATTCCCAGGGTCTTAAGCTGACTGTCATCGAATCCGAAATTCTCAACTAAATACTCGCGCACAACCATGGCTCGAGCTTCGGTTAGCACCAAGTCCTTCTGGGTATCGCCTTCCATGCCAGTGGAGGCAACGACCACTGCGAACCCGAACTGGTTGTTAGCCAGGAACTCGCCACCCACGTTCAGAGACTTCTGATTCTTCAGCTTCGCCGAGTCCTGCTTATCGAAAAGCTGCTTCGCCGAGAACGTGAACTCCTTGACCGCATTACCTTGCGGCAGGTGGTCGATTTCATCTTTGGCTAGTTCGGCTGAATCTTCGTAGCCGCGGTTCTTGAAATACCCGCGCAAAAAGAAATTGTGCTTAAGGGCTTCCATATTCTCCTGGAAGTCAGTGACACCGGTTTGCGCCTGCACCATCGTCGCTTGCATGGTGCTCGTTGTTTGTTCGAGGTTGCTATAGAGCTGTTTGTCGTTAACCAGCGCTCCCACGGTTCCCTGGCCGGTATCAATTTTGGCGCTAATGGAGTCGAGATTAGCGGTGGCCCGAGTAGCATTCTGGATTGCTTGCTGGCTGCTATCCAGAATGCCGCTCGTCTTTTTCAGCAGATCTGACATTTCCAGTGGTGGTTCGCTGGCGATGGTGTCGCCATCGCTCACGTTGGCCTTGCCCGCGGATCCAAAGGAGATCGCCAAATACTGGTTTCCCAACAACCCCTCGGTTTCGATAGTGGCAACGGAATCCTGCTTGATGATCTCGTGCGTCGACTTGCCGAGATCCATAACCACCGTAACCTTTTCTCCCGGTTTGTGTGGCAGCACGATGCTGCTGACAGTTCCACTGTGGACGCCACCTACCCGCACATCGGCTCCCGCATCCAGGCCCACGACATTGTCGAATTGGGCCTTCAATTTGTAGGTGGAGCTGAAAAGATACTGCTTGCTCCCGATGATGAAGACACCCGCTACGAGAATTGCCAGCGTTACAACGATGAAAGCTCCCAACCGCGCCGCCCTCGACATATGCCCTCCATACTTCCAGTTATGAATGCCCTAGAAACTCCTGAACAAATTTGATGTCGCTTTTTTGCAGGTCCTCAAAACTGCCTTCGATCACCACGTCTCCCTCGCTGAGCAGGGCGAGACGGTTGGCAATCGTCTTCGCGCTGTGCAGATCGTGAGTGACGACGATCGAAGCCATATGATGTTCGGCTTGAAGCCTGAGCACCAAGTCGTCAATTTCGCCGGAACTGATCGGGTCGAGGCCAGCGGTGGGCTCGTCGAGCAGCAGAATATCGGGTTCGAGAGCCAGGGCACGCGCGAGCCCCACTCGTTTCTGCATACCGCCGGAAATATCCGAAGGCATCTTTTCGAAGTGGCCTTCCATGCCGACTTCGGTCAGCAGTTGCCTCGCGCGGTCGCTACGTTCAGACTTCGACATCTCTTTCTTATGATGCTGCAATGGAAAGGTCACGTTCTGCTCGACAGTCAGAGAATCGTAGAGAGCGGCGTGCTGAAACAAGAAACCCATCTTCATTCTTATCGCGCCGAGTTGGTCGAGATTAAGGCCGGTGATATCTCGACCGTGGATGAGAACCGACCCTGAATCAGGCTTCTCCAGCCCGATGATGAGCCTCAGCAGGACGCTCTTGCCCGTGCCACTGCGCCCCAGAACCGCCATAGTCTCGCCGCGGTTCACGACCATGCTAATGCCGTTCAAGACTTTTTGACTTCCAAAGGACTTGTGCAAATTTGCGACGGCGATCGCTGGCGCGAGGCCGTCTTTCTGGGTTTCTTGTGAATCCATCCCGATTTGATCAATTGTGTGCATATATCCTCGTCGCGTTTCAACTCACCGCCTATGGGAAAAATATGAGGATGAGTTTCACCAACACGACATCAGCCAGAATCACGAACAGGGATGCAAGTACTACCGAACTCGTGGCGGCACGGCCCACGCCCGCCGCACCTCCCTGGGTGCGCATTCCCTGAAAGCACGCAACCAGACCGATGATCAGGCCAAAGACCGCCGTCTTAAAGGTGGGGGGCAGGAAATCGTTAAAATCGGCACCATTGAAACCAGCGTTGATGAACTGGTGTAGGGAGAGCGGCTCAGCGAGTGCCTGGGTTACCCAGCCCATCAGCACACCGCAGGCATCGCCAGCGAGGGTCAACAGAGGCAGCACCAGGATGCAGGCCAGGATGCGAGGCGCCGCCAATAACCGGTAAGGGCTGACCGCGGACGCCTCGATGGCATCGATCTGTTCGGTGACCTTCATCGACGCCAACTCCGCGCCAATGCCAGCACCCACTCGGCCACTTACAACCAGACCCGTGATGATCGGTCCAGTCTCGTGGATCACAGAGAACACGATCGCAGCGGGAAGCAGCGACTTCGCCCCAAATCGAGTCAGGCTGTAACGGGCTTCTAACGAGAGAACAACCCCAGTGGCGGCGCCGGCCAATGCGACGAGCGGCAGGGACATGGATCCGATTTCGTCGAGCTGTCGAAACAATTCTCGCAATTCAAACGGAGGTGTGACTGCAGCACGCGCAACTCGCCAGAAAAATATACCCAGATCGCCGAACCACTCGAGAAACTTGTTGATGAGGCCCAAAAAGGAACCAACCATAGGCGACATAGGTGATGTCCGCCGGCCCGAAAGTGGAGACTGCGTGCCTGCGACCGTGCTGAAGTTCCTATCGATCATTGACTTGGCGAGCCTGGATTTCCACCCTGGACCGGCTTTCCGTGCGCATCATTAAGATGCATCCTGGAAAGAAGTGAGCGGGGGCCAACGTAGAAAAACTCAAGCGCGATGTTTGCGCCTATATACCCCGGCAAGCTGTAGCTGCCCATACGGAATCCGTCCTTGTAGTCGTAGCGGCCGGGATACCAGCCTCTTCGGAAAGTCAGAACCTTGTTAGCTGAGTATCGACCTTACAGGGATCGGAAGGCTGATCAGAATTGACCGGTTTATGAGAAGTCGGCTGAATGCTTGACGGGAGACTGCGGAGAGACCCGATGATCGACGATGAAACTTACTTTCTCGCAAAATGAGCGATTGTGCACAGCATTGCCGAGGCTAGCGGGCGAGCCTATAGCCTCTCCACAGGTTGAAATCGCTGATTATCTCGGTCTCAGACCAGATACGACGAAAGGGAAAAATATGAAAACGCACCCAAGTATTTCCCACTGTGATAAGGGAATTCGCCTGTCAGACAGTTGTTTGCACCGATTCACTGCCCGTTCGTTCTCGCGAGGGGGACTTGGGAATCGGAATTAAAACACGTATTCCGGTTCCCGAACCGTTTGACTCGATACTCATCGTTCCGGATAATTGGAGGGTCCGTTCTCGCATGCCTCGGATCCCGACACCGGAACCTCGTGACTGAATTTCTGACAATCGCTCCGGGGGCATACCTTTACCCTCGTCCCTGACCTCCAGCAGCAGCGCTTCATCATCGCGGACGATGCGGATGCTGGCGGTCTTGCTTGCCGAGTGGCGATGGATGTTCGTGAGGCATTCCTGGACAATACGAAACAACGAAAGCTCATAGTCCCGATCCAACCGCCCGACGGCCACCGGGAGGTCGAGTAATACCTGAACGCCACTCCGTTCTGCGAACCCGTTGACGTACTCCGTAAGTGCGGACTCCAGGCCGACCTCGTCGAGGAGGGGCGGATACAAAAGGTGAGACATAGTGCGGATTTCTTGGATCATCTGTGCGACGAACGATTCGATGTTGCTGAGCGACAAGGCGGCCCGCGCACTCAGCCGCTCGCTCTCGCCAGCTAAATTGGAGGCCTCCATCCCGAGCGCGGCGAGAAGTTGTCCGACACCATCGTGGAGTTCTCGCGCTATCCTTCGTCTTTCCTTGTCTTGAGCCTGCAAAATTTGGGCAGAGAGTTCACGGAGTTCCTGGCTGGCGTTGAACAGTTCCTGGGTGCGTTCTTGAACTCTCTGCTCCAGCTCTGCCTTGCTTGTTCTGAATTGCGTTTCCCGATCCCTCTGCAGCCGGGCGATCTCTAGTCTGCCGCTGACGCGAGCCAGCAGCTCGCGTGCGGAGAAGGGCTTTATCAAGTAATCGTCCGCACCCGCTTCAATGCCTTCCACTCGCGATTCTTCGCCCGCGCGGGCCGAAAGGAGGATCACTGGGATGGTGCGAGTCTGT
Source organism: Terriglobales bacterium (assembly GCA_035287825.1). Classification (GTDB taxonomy): domain Bacteria; phylum Acidobacteriota; class Terriglobia; order Terriglobales; family Acidobacteriaceae; genus Acidiflorens. The sequence continues at coordinate 2,142 of DATEBK010000201.1, read as the reverse complement.
TCATCTTCCCGCAGCGCCTTCAGAAGCCCAAAGCCGTCGAGTATCGGCATCATGACATCGCTAACGATTAGATCTGGAAGGGTCGTATGCGCGGCGTGAAGTGCTGCTTGACCGTCAGCAACAGCTTCCACTTTGTACTGTTCCGATAATAGGCGGGACAGATACTGGCGCATGTCGGAGTTGTCGTCAGCGACCAGGATGCGAGGACCATCGGCAGTCTCGGACAACCGGGGAGAGGGGACCGGCAGCAACTCATCCTGCACGGAAAAGATCTCGTCGTTTCCGGCGGCGGAGTCAGGAAGCCAACGAAGAGCTTCCTCTACAAAGGGCTCCGCGCCCACGGCGGTCGAAGACAAACTACGAGAGCCGCCCATTTGGCCGCTCGCGACGTGGGTTTGTCCAAATGGAATACTGACCACGAACGTGGAGCCTTGCCCCACGATGCTTTCGATCTTTACCGACCCATCGTGCAGCTTTACTAACTCATGTACCAAAGCCAAACCAATCCCACTGCCTTCGTGGGTTCGACTCGGCACGTTGGGAACACGGTTGAATCGTTCGAACAACTTAGGGATGGCTTCCGCAGGAATTCCGACCCCTGTGTCGCGAATGCGGAGCTCAGCCATGTCACCCACGCGATGCACGCCGACCGAGATTTCTCCGTCGAAGGTGAATTTAAAAGCGTTGGAAATCAAATTCAGAACAATTTTCTCCCACATATCGCGATCGACGTACACCGGTTCCCCAAGATCGGAGCAGTCAACTACTAGCCGCAACCCCGCTTTGTCGGTAGCAGAACGGAACACGCTCGCCAACTCCGCAGTAAAGCGTGGTAAATCGGTAGCAAGATAGACAGCCTGTACTCGTCCGGCTTCAAGGCGCGAGAAGTCGAGCAGGGTATTGACGAGGCGCAGCAACCGGGAACCGTTGCGACTCACCAGGTCGAGCTGATCCTTGGCCATTGGAGAAAGGTGAGTCTGACTTCTGGCGAGCAAGTCGTGGAGCGGCCCCAGCATGAGAGTCAGGGGCGTGCGAAACTCATGGCTCACATTGCTGAAGAATGCTGTCTTCGCGCGATCAATCTCGGCGAGAGCCTCCGCGCGTTTTGTTTCCGCCGAGTACGCGCGGGCACTGGCAATGCTGGCAGCGATCTGGCCGGCAACGAGATTGATAAATCCAGCGTAGCTGACATCCAAAGGGCGGTATGGATTGAGGGCGGCCACAATCACACCAGCGGGCTTGTCTTGACCCTGACTCGTAATTGGGAGAAGAAGCGCTCGCCAAGGCGATTTGTCCCAGGAGCCTGAAGGAACCGACTCGAACCTCTCGGGTAGGTTCTCCACGATGATGGAATCTTTCCCGGTAAGTAGCTCGCTGATCGGCCATGACGGGTTCCCCTCGCCCAATGGAATCGACTCTGGCGCGGCCGGGTGATGCTCAGCGATTCCGGTTTGACACGCCAAGCGCGCTTGGCTCCCATCTTCTGTGAACAGATACAGCAGCGTAAAGGGTAAATCTTTTTGATTTTCGCCGAGACAGCGGGCGATACAGGAAACGACTTGCCCCTCGGTGATCGTCTGACTCAACTCTCCCGCAAGGGAGCGCAATGTTTTGAGCCGACGCTCACCGATTACGCGGTCGGTTTCTTCGGTAACCACGCACAGGTGCCCGGCGACCGTGCCATCGTCTCCGGCCAAGGGACTGTAAGAAAAAGTGTGGTAGGTCTCCTCGCGATATCCGCTGCGCTCCAGAAACAAAAGCAACGCTTCATCCCATGTCGCCTCACCGGTCTCGAGGACTCTGTGAATGCGAGGACCAATGTCGTCCCAAATTTCCTTCCAAACCTCGTGGGACGGCTTTCCTAGTGCCCACGGGTGTTTCTTGCCAAGGGTCATGCGTGCGTAGTCATCATTGTAGAGAAAGGTGAGTTCCGGCCCCCAGCTCATCCACATGGCAAAGCGTGACGTAAGGAGGGTGCGAACAACGGTTTTCAAGCTTTGTGGCCACTCGTCGATGGCACCGAGCGGGGTCATGGTCCAATCGAATGCGCGGACCAATTCGCCCAACGCCCCTCCGCCGCGGACCCATCCTGGCGTGCGGGCGTTTTCTTCCCTTATGCTCTCTACGGTTTCCGAGACCGGG
>DATEBK010000200.1:0-31638 GCA_035287825.1 Terriglobales bacterium | reverse complement strand
CTTCGGCGGGAAGACTTGCCGAGGCAATTCGTGGCGCGAACACACCTGTCCAAATAACGCCCGACGAGACGCGTTCCTCGTATGAAACCGCAATTCTTGGGGGATAAGCGTGAAGACAGGAAAAACTCAGTGCCTCAACATTGTGGTTGGCCTGCGCTCTCTCGTCAAGATGAAACAATTTGCGTAAGAGCGGAGCGCGGCCGACCGGCTAAACCTATGATTCCACAATACCTGGAAGGTATACCAATCAGTAAACAGTTCCCCAACGGCGAAGTCCTGATTCTCGCTTCGCACCCAAGCATCAACAGCCATGCGTTCCAAACACGAGGCTGAGAGGTAACGCTTGGGAGCCGATAGCTGCTAAAATATAGGTTCTTATGGCCCAAATTCAGCGCAGAAAGACCTTTACCGCTTCGATTGGCGGAGTTCGCGTCGGCAGCGATGCACCGGTTATGGTGCAGTCGATGACCAACACCGACACCGCCGACATTCCCGGAACCATCAAGCAGGTGGCCGCCCTGGCCCGCGCCGGAAGCGAAGTCGTCCGCGTCACGGTCAACAATGATGATGCCGCCAAGGCCATTCCGTACATCGTCGAAGGACTCGAAAAACAGGGCCTGCGCACGCCCATCATCGGCGACTTCCATTACAACGGACACCTGCTGCTCACCAAGTATCCCGGATGCGCCATTGGTCTGGCCAAGTACCGCATCAATCCCGGCAACTCCAGCATTGGGAAAAAAGGCGACGACAATTTCCGCACTATGATCGACGTGGCCGTCAAGCATGAGAAACCGGTGCGCATCGGCGTCAACTGGGGATCGCTCGACCAGGCTTTGCTAACTCGCATGATGGACGAGAACTCGCTGCTCCCCGAGCCCAAAGACGCCCGCGACGTGACCATGGAAGCGATTGTGGTGAGCGCCCTGAGTTCCGCGAAACTGGCTGAGCAATGCGGCATGCGCCCCGACCAGATCATTCTCAGCGCAAAAGTCAGCGGAGTGCAGGACCTGATCGATGTCTATCGCATCCTCGCCTCGCGTTGCCAATACCCGCTCCATCTCGGACTCACCGAAGCCGGCATGGGAGCCAAGGGCATCGTGGCTTCAAGCGCAGCCATGGCCGTGTTGCTGCAGGAAGGCATCGGAGACACCGTCCGGGTTTCACTGACGCCTGCACCCGGAGGCGATCGCACCGAAGAAGTTCGCGTAGCGCAGCAGATTCTGCAGTCGCTCGGCATTCGCAGCTTCACGCCGCAAGTCACCGCCTGCCCCGGCTGCGGACGCACCACCAGCACCTTCTTTCAGGAAATGGCCGAGCAGATCCAGACTTACCTGCGCGAGCAGATGCCGCTCTGGAAACAAACTCACACTGGCGTTGAAGAAATGAAACTCGCTGTGATGGGCTGCGTGGTCAATGGTCCGGGAGAATCCAAACATGCCAACCTTGGAATTTCTTTACCCGGAACCTTCGAAGAGCCGAAAGCTCCCGTCTACGTCGACGGCCGCCTCTTCACCACACTGAAAGGCGACAAGATCGTGGCCGAGTTCACGAAGATTCTTGACGACTACGTCGAATCGCATTACGCGAGCAAAAACAAAGCCGACAAAGAAGAGACAGTCGGCGCGCGGAATTAAGAGCGCTAAGCCAATATCCCCAAGGCTTTTTCCAGCGCGGGAACCGCAACCTGCATTCCACCGTATCTCTAAATACGGTGAAGAACGTCTTCGATAGACGAGCGAGTCAATCAACTTCATTCCAGAAGCTCGAATCCCATCCCTCTCGGCTAACGCTTTTCGCCGGCGACGGTCAAACTAAGCGGAGAGGGATCGAAGCTTGAACATTCGGGAGGTGTTTCGACAGACCGTAAGTTCGATTGCGGCCCATAAGCTGCGCAGCTTTCTGACCATGTTTGGAATCATCTGGGGAATTACATCGGTCATCTTATTAGTCGGTCTCGGTAAAGGATTCAGTCACGATCAAAAAGAACATCTGAAATCGATCGGCGTCGATCTCGCCGTCATCTGGGGCGGTCGCACCAGCGAGCAGGCCGGAGGATACGCCGCCGGCCGCGTGGTGCGGCTTTCGATCCGCGATGCCGAACTGATCAAGCAGGAAGCCTACCTCATCAAAACCGTCAGCCCCGAACTGCGCCGCAACGTCTCTGAGGTAAGCCGCTACAACGCCGCATCGCGCCCCGTGCGCGGCGTCTGGCCCGATTATCAACGCTTCCGGTCGCTCAAGGTGCAGGAGGGTCGACTGATGACCGATGACGACGAGAACTACGCTCGCCGCGTGGTCCTGCTCGGCGTGGAAAGCCGTGATCAGCTCTTTCCCGGCAAATCCGCCATCGGCGAAACTTTGATGATGAATGGCTCTCCCTATACCGTCATCGGCGTTCTCGAAAAGAAAAAACAGAATGGCAGCTATGGCAGCGGGCCCGACAACACGCAACTCTTCATTCCCTACGCATCCATGGCGCGCGATTGTCCGCCCTCCGAGCGCCCCGGCATCTTTAAAGGATGGATCAACAATCTGGTAGTCGAAGTCGCAGATCCAACTCACCACGAAGAAGCGCTGCAGCAGGTCTATCGAATTCTGGGACGCGAACATAATTTCGATCCCAATGATAAAGACGCGCTCTTCATCTGGGACACGCTGGCCGGTTCGCAGCTGACGGAACGCATCTTCCAGATCATGACCATTTTCTTCGGCGCAGTCGCGCTCATGACGCTCTCGCTCGGCGGCATTGGAGTCATGAACATCATGCTGGTCGCCGTTACCGAACGCACCCGCGAGATCGGAGTTCGAAAATCCCTGGGAGCAACCGCAGCCGATATCCGCAATCAGTTCTTTGCCGAATCGGCCGCGCTGATGACGATCAGTGGAGCCATCGGGTTAGGCGTTGGCGTCGGCATTTGCCTCGCCGTCAACAACGTGCAACTGCCCGATATCGTGCCTCATCCCATTATTTCTCCGGTAGCGATTTTCGCTTCGCTGCTCACACTTGGAATCATCACTATCGCCGCCGGAATGTATCCGGCACAGCGCGCCGCCGCCCTCAGTCCAATCGAGTGCTTGCGGCAAGAATGAGAATCAACCAGTCGATAACAACGAGTAGATAAAAACGAGTAGCCATTTAGCAAGTCGCGGCTAAGGAGTGCACGTGCAGATCAAGGAGCTGATCCAGCAGAGTTGGGATGCGCTGACGCGCAACCGGCTGCGCTCCATTCTCACCATGATGGGCATCGTCTGGGGACTGACGACGGTGGTGCTCCTACTCGGCTACGGACAAAGCGTAAGCGCCGGCGTGCTCAACGCCTTCCTCGGCATCGGCAACAACGTCATCATGATCTGGGAGGGCCAGACCAGCATGCAGGCAGGCGGCCAGCGCGCTGGAAAGCGCATTCATTTCAAGTACGACGATGTTGAAGCCATCCGCGAAGAAGCTCCACTTGTGCGGCTGGTCAGCGCGGAATGGGATGGCCCGTTCCCCTACAAATACGGCGATCGCATTGTCACGGTACAGAGCAAAGCCGTGCAATATCCCTATGGAGAGATGCGCAAGCTGCACATCATCGAAGGCCGTTATTTTGAGGAGAGCGACTTTACCGAGCATCGCCACGTGTTAGTTGTTGGTCCGAACGCGGCCACAAAGGTGTTTGGCAATCGCGATCCCGTCGGCCAGTTTGTGACCGTCAACGGCAGCAGTTGGGAAGTCATCGGCCTGCTCCGCCTGAAAATCCAGGACAGCTCGAACAACGGCCCTGACAACGAGAATTTTTTCATGCCCTTTGAAAGCATGGGCGACGTCAACGATGAGCGCGATCCCGGAATGATCGTTTTTCAGGCCGTGATTCCGCTGCTCCACAAAGCGGCGCTGGCGCAGGTGCGCGAAGTGATGTCGCGCCGCCATAATTTCAATCCCAAGGATGACAAATCCACTCCCGAGTGGGACACCGTCGATGACATGAAAGACATCCAGCAATTCGGACTCGCGCTCCAACTCATCCTCGGATTCATCGGCATGTTGACCCTCGGAGTCGGAGGCGTCGGCGTTATGAACATCATGCTGGTCAGCGTCACCGAACGCACCCGGGAAGTCGGCCTGCGCAAAGCGCTCGGCGCGCGCAAGCGTGATATCGCATGGCAGTTTCTGGTGGAAGCTCTGGTGCTGACCTTCGCCGCTGGAGCCGTAGGAATGTTGGTGTCAGTCGCGCTCGCCCACTCTATTCCGCCCATGCCGCTCTATTCCGCCATGTACAAGACTGCGAACCACGAAGGCGATATTTTTCTGAAGACCTCAGGCAGTGTGATGCTGACGGCCTTCGTGATCCTGACCATCATTGGGATTACCGCGGGAATCTGGCCAGCCTGGAAGGCGGCCACAATGGAGCCAGTGGAAGCGCTACGCCACGAGTGAGGAACGATCGTCCGAATTTGCTGTAACTAAGCCACCGCCGCCCTCATCTGATGCTGTTATAGCCCCACAGCAGGAGGGCGATGGGATGTTTGAGAGCATTCTCTGCCAAGTCACCGAATATGAGCCTGATATTCTCGAATCGCTGATTGAACTCGCGGTCGAGATTGCTCGCGAAGGCCGTGAGGGAAGGCGCATTGGCACGCTCTTCATGCTGGGGGATGAGGACTCCGTCCTCGCCAGGTCGAGGCCGTTGATTCTGGACCCGTTGTCGGGCCATCCCGAGTCTTCGCGCCATATCACCAGTCTCAATCTCCGCGGAACCATCAAGGAGTTGGCGCAATTGGATGGAGGCTTCGTAGTAAGCCGCTCCGGAACCCTTCTTTCTGGCTGCCGCTATCTCGATGCCGCGGATGGACAAGTGGACCTCCCGCTCGGCCTCGGCAGCCGTCACATTGCGGCCGCCAACATGAGCGCCGTCACCAGAGCCATAGGAATTGTGGTTTCCGACAGCTCAGTCGTCCGGATTTTTTGCCACGGGCGGCTCGTAGGAGAAATCATTCCCGAGCAATGGATGATCGAGCACGTCGCCCACCTTCGCGATGCCGTAAAGACGGAGCAAATCGGTGACTTGACGGTTCTGACGCCAAGTCCGCGTCGACCCTCCCTTGCGAGGTAGCTTAGTTGAAATATTGGGGTGGGAGACGGGAATTGAACCCGCAACCGTCGGAGCCACAGTCCGATGCTCTACCGGTTGAGCTACTCCCACCGCAGACAACGATTATAACAACTGCGGCGGGATTGCTGCTCTAGCCTCGCTCACCGATTTTCATACTACGATCGATCTTCCTACGATGGATCTTCCGCTTGCTACGATGGATCTTCCGCTTGCGATCTTCCTATTACGCTATCTATCACGCTATTACGACCTGCCCACGCCCATCACCTGAAAGCCCATCGCGCGCAGCCGTGACGAGTCCAGCAGGTTCTTGGTGTCGATAATGATCGGCTGTTTCACCAGGTGCCGGATCTTTGCGAAATCCAGCGCCCGGAACTCGGGCCAGCCGGTGGCGATAACCAGCGCGTCTACGCCTTCCGCGACGCCGTACGCGGACTCGCAATACCTTACCGAACCATTCAGCTGCATCCGCGCATCGGGAATTGCCACTGGATCGTAAGCCCGCACCCGCGCTCCGCCTGCCAGCAGGTTCTGCGCCAGTTGCAGAGAAGCCGATCCCGCAACCGAATTGGTGTTCGGCTTGAAAGCCAGTCCGAGAATGCCCACATCTTTGTTCCGAATCGTGTCGAGTGCGGCGGCAACTTTCTCCAGTAGCCGGTCCGCCATTTTCAGGTTCACTTCACGAGCCGCATTCAGCACTTTCAGATCAACCCGGTTTTCCTGTGCCAGCCCGGTAATCGATTCCATATCGCTCTCGGCGAAAATTCCGCCCATGCTGGCTCCGGGTTGCAGGCAGCGCGGAGCAATCTTTTTATCCAGTCCCAAGGCCAGCGACAGGCTGACGGCATCGGCGTTAACGTGCTCGCACAGGCTCGCAATTTCGTTGATGAATGAAATCTTGGTCGCGACAAACGCCGTGGTCGCTTCGCGCGCCAGTTCCGCCGTTTCGTAGTTCGTCACCAGCACCGGAACTCCACGCATCACCAGCGGATGAAAAATCTGTTTCAGCGACGACACCGCTTCGCTCGAAGGCGTTCCCAGAATAATGCGGTCCGGCCAGTTGAAGTCTTCGACTGCGCATCCGTTGGTGAAGAACATCGGCTGGCAGACCAGCAGGCTCTTCAGACCTTTTTCCTTCAGCAATTTTTCGATCTTCGTAGTGGAGCCGACCCGGCCCGGCGTAACAATCGACAGCACCTGAAAACGGCCGCCCGCGCCTGCCAATCGGAGTACCAGTTCTTCCAATCCCTGCGCGGAATCTTCCGCCAGAAAAATTACCGGCGCCTTGCGCGCCAACTCTTCCGGCTCCGCCGAATACGCCAGTCGCCCCGATCGCACATTGCGCCGGATTACTTCCTGAAGATTCTTTTCGAAGAATGGAACATTGCCCTTGGCAATCTCCATGATGCGCGAGCCGTCGGCATGACAGCAGCAGACCGGCGTGCCGAAATCGGCGAGGCAGGCGGAGATGACGGTAGCGAGATAGCCGGAGCCATAGACCCCAATTTGCATAGTGTCTCTTCTGATCGATTGTGCGATCAAACCCGCAGCCTGGGATCCGGCGCTTGCGGTTCAGCCCGTTGCCACTATGGTAATCCGCCCAACGGGCTTGGCAACGGGTGGAAAGTACATGACCATCCGATCCGCGAAACTGCCTGCTACTTACGGGTTTTCGGGGGGTATCGTGGAACGGGTTTTATGCTGAGTCAGCAAAGTCGACAAGCGTCCTAAATACCTCTTCGTCCGCTTTCGCCAATTACGTCTTGGATGACAATTGGCCGTGTCCTAACGCCACCGGCGCTACGTCATCCCAGCAGCCGTCGTTCTCGCGGACGAACATTAACTTTTCCACCTGCACCCGGCGTTTTCCCGCGAACTGCGCCCAGCGCTGCCGCGCCACCGTCAGCGCCGCACTCGCCTCCGCATCGGTCGCGGTTTTCAGAATCGTCAGATGCGGAACATAAGGCCAGTTCTCGGCACAGCGCAATCCTTCGCTGCAAAGCTGATCGTGCAGTTCCCGGATCCGGTAGGCTTCGCGCTTCACCTGAATGAACACCGTCGGAGTCGTGGGCAGAAACGTTTCCACCTCTCCCAACTCGACGCTAAAGGGGACAACCCGGCTGCAGGCTTCTTCCAGAAATTCCAGGGCCGCAGATTCCGATCCCGTCAGTTCCCGCGGAGGAAGAATGGTAAGATGCGCCGCCATGTGGGCAATGGCCGGGTGCAGTTCGCGTCGCAACTGCTCGACAAACTCACCTACTGCATCGTGTACGTAGGCCACCAGGGCGTAGCGTGGACTGAACATTGTTCTGCCTAGCGTGGTTCCGCTTAACATGGTTCTATAAAAATTATAGTCCGGCCACCCTCTGCAAGAGCATTCCACTTTTAGGGGATGTCACGAAAGTCACCAGCCTACCCTTATCGGAAATCACATTTATAATCGATTCAGTCGGGGCGTAGCGCAGCCTGGTAGCGCACCTGCCTTGGGCGCAGGGGGTCCGCGGTTCAAATCCGCGCGCCCCGACCAATCACTTCATACAGTTAAACGGCGTTTTTGCTGCGACGGCAACCGATGATCCAGCGTCGGCGCCGCACCATTGAGTACTATGCCAAATACTTCGAAACATTTGGAGCCACGCTGGCCTGCCATCCTGGCTCTGCTTGCCGTAGGCGGATTGCGCTTTTCTTTGCCTGAATCCTTGTCCGTAGGACCGGACTGGCTCCTCATCGCCGTCCTTGTCGTCCTGCTGATACCTACAACGTGGGCGCGCCAGCGCGGTAAAGATAATCTCAATCGGTTTCTCGGCTATCTGCTCAGCTCCATCGTGACTGTCGACATGATCTGGTCGCTCGGACTCCTCGTCGCCGGGCTGCCATCGCATCGACAGACTCCCCAGGATCTGTTGCGCTCCGCAACTGCCTTGTGGATTACCAACATCCTGGTCTTCGCCTCCTGGTACTGGCGCTTGGATGCAGGTGGCCCGCGCGAGCGTGAGTTGCGCGGCGTACACACCGACGGAGCATTTCTTTTTCCCCAGATGACTCTCAACACGCAAGCCAAGCGGGAGATGGGAGAACAATGCTGGAGTCCAGGTTTTGTCGATTACCTTTTCCTCGCCTTCAATACCAGCACCGCATTTTCACCAACCGACTGTCCAGTCTTATCAACCTGGGCCAAACTTCTCATGATGGTTCAAGCACTCATCTCACTGACTACAGTCGCCCTCTTGGCGGCTCGCGCAGTCAATATCCTTTAGGAGTGGGCTGACCGAGGGGCGGCATTCCTGACGGTTTGATCTTTTCGTGCTGCCTTTAACCACGTTCTCCCCAATATCGGACCGATCAATCTTTCGAAGGTATTTGTTTTCCTCCGCAACACGCCTTTCGCGAGGTGATGTGGGCGCAATCATCAAAATGCGCCGGAACATCGAGGCGAAATTCTTCTGTCTTCATGCGGTCGCGAACCAATTCACTGCACATGTGTTACGAATCTTTTCACACTACACAAGGAGAGAAAACCGTTATACAGTCTGTACGGTAGTTACCGCTTTTCCAAAGTCAAAAAGGGGATCCCGCTTGAAATTTCTTCAAAAGCTAGCCATTACATGCGCCGCGCTGTTCGCCTTGCTCGGAGCCGCAGGTGCCCAATCCTGGACACCACTCAAAAACCAACCCGGCGCTAACGTCGGCGTCATGCTGCAACTCAGAGACGGCAGGATCCTGGTGCACGAAGAACAACAGGGAAATTCCGCCAACTGGCATATTCTTACCCCCGATTCAACCGGCAGTTATATCAACGGCACCTGGAGTTCCGGCGGAACTCTTCCTTCCGGCTACGCACCATGGTTTTTCGGCTCGCAAGTCCTGCTCGACGGTAAAACGATTGCCGTAGAAGGCGGCGAATACAACAATGGTGGCGATGCGTGGACGACCCTGGGTGCGCTTGGCACCATCTCCGGCAGCTCCATTACCTGGGCGAAAAACTCCCCGCCGAGCGGCTGGGGAAATATCGGCGATGCCGAGAGCATCATTCTTCCCGACGGAACCTACATGCAGTCGGACTGCTGCTCCAACCAGGTTGCGCTCTTTAACGGCCCGAATTCCTGGACCGAAACCGGCGGCGTCAAGCAGTCCAATAACGACGAGTCCGGCTTCACCATTCTCACCAACGGTCTGATCCTCACCGTCGATGCGAAAAGCGATCCCAATTGCAGCACCACCACCGGCTCGGAACTCTATGACCAGACCACCGGCGTGTGGTCCTGCGCAGCCAATACTCCCGTCCAGCTCTACAACTCGAACGACGAGGAATTGGGCGCCGCAGTCTTGATGTACAACAACAAGGTATTCCAGTTTGGCGGCAACGTAGTCGCTACCGCCATCTACGATGTGGCCAGCAACACCTGGACCGCTGGCCCGACTCCCTCGGGCGGCTTGGATCAGGCCGACGGACCGGCAGCCCTCGAACCGAACGGCAAGGTGCTTGCCATGCTCAGCCCCGGACTGTTCCAATCCGGTTGCCAGTTTGTCGAGTATGACCCCGTTGCCGGAACCTTGTCGGATGCTCCCAATCCGAAGAACTGCCCCGGTGATTCGTCCTATGTTGGACACCTCATGGTGCTTCCGACCGGTCAGATCATGTTCACCGACTTCAGCGGAACGGTTGAAATCTATACCCCGGTTTCCGGTGCGGTTGCGGGCGTCGCGCCAACGATCACTCCGATTAGCGGCACGATTGGCAGCCCTTCGACCAACAACCTCCTGGCCGGTGTGCAGCTCAACGGCTTGACGCAGAACAATGCTTACGGTGACGATTATCAGGGTGACACCGACTATCCTCTGGTTCAATTGGTGTCTGGCTCCAATGTGTATTTCGCCACCACGCACAATGAAAACACTCACTCGATTGCTCCCGGCACTGCCGTGACCACCGAGTTTGACGTGCCGAACGGCGTTCCCAGCGGAAGCTACGACCTGGTCGTAGTGACCAACGGCATCCAGTCGAACGCGATCCCGGTCACGGTTGTAGCGCAAGCTGACTTCACCCTGAGCGCAAGCCCGTCTTCGGTCAGCGTGGGTCAGGGTAGCAGCGCTTCAACCACGGTCTCGATCACCCCGGAGAACGGATTCAACGGCAGCGTGACTCTCAGCACCTCCACTCTGCCGAGCGGCGTGACGGCGAACTTCTCTCCGAATCCCGCCAGCACGACGAGTTCGCTCACCTTTACGGCTAGCGCAACGGCTACCGTTGGAACCTCGACCGTCACCATCAGCGGCGTGTCGGGCTCCTTGACCAACACCACGACGGTACAACTGACGGTTACAAAGAGCTCTGCGCCGGCTGTCACCATCGAACCGCCGTCTCTGACATTCAGCAGCGAAGCTGTGGGTGCGACGAGCAAAGGCAAGAGCGTTACCGTCACCAACACTGGCACCGCGACGCTGGATATCAGCAGCATCGCAGCCAGCGGCGCTTTTGCCCTCACCCCGAGCGCCAAACCTTGCGGCAGCACACTGGCAGTATCCAAGAGCTGCAAAATCGAGGTCACCTTCACTCCGACTCAGGTTGGAACTAACTCGGGCGCCATCACCATCACCGACAACGCTCCGAACAGCCCGCAGTCCGTACCTCTCACAGGCACCGGCGCTGCCGGAGTCACACTCACACCGGCCAGCAAGACGTTCCCGGCTACCAAAGTGGGATCGACCAGTGCAGCCAAAGTGTTTACGCTCGATAACAAGCAGGGCGTAGCGCTGACCGGCATTTCGATCGGGACAACGGGAGACTTCAGTGTCTTCTCGACAACCTGCTCGTCAAGCCTTGCCTCGAAGTCCACTTGCACGATCAGCGTGGTGTTCTCGCCAACGCAGACCGGCACTCTGTCGGGCACCCTGTCGGTGAGCGATAGCGGAGCCGGTAGCCCGCAGACCTCGAGTCTGACGGGAACGGGCAAGTAACCAGAACGAAACTGAATAGCTTCCCTAACGGGGCCGCGCAAAGCGGCCCCGATTTTTTTGTCTCCTGGTCTTATGTTTTGTCGCGGATTGGTGCTGTTCCAGATTAGTTCTGGATTCGCTCGACGTTCAGCTCAAGACGTTTAGCTCAAGACGTTCAGCTTAAGACGTTCAGCTCAAGACAATCAGGTCAAGACCCTCAGATCCGTCGTAATTCCGAACCTCGCCCTGCATCCGGCGAGGCAGCAACCACGGACAAGACACCGTACCTGCCCGTTTGCATTCCGCCGAGCCGCAGCCGCCGCGATTAAGGCTCGACCAGAATCTTATGCATCATCCCCAGATCTTCGTGGAGAAGAATGTGGCAGTGAAAGAGGAACGTGCCGGCAATGGTTGGATCGCTGAAGTCCATGCGTACTTTTACGCTGTGATAAGGCCCCGTGCCGCTCCAGAACGGAATCGGTATGGTATCCATCATGTCCTGATTCGGAGCGGGCTGCCCATCCACTTCCAGCAATTTGAAATGGATCTGGTGAATGTGGAAAGCATGAGTTTCAAGCGCGCGGTTTTCGATGGTCCAGTCTTCGACCGCGCCGACATGCGTCGTAATCAGCGGCTTCTCATCGGCCTGGAATACCTTCGGTTGCTGTCCATCGAGCGAAATATAGAATTGGATCGGACCATTGGTGCCGCCAAATTCCTCGGAAAAATAAAGCTTCCGTTGCGCGGTCACAGCCTTGGAATCGATGTCCGACCACCTCATCTTCGCGGTAGGAGCCTTCACACTGTCTTCGGGCGCAGCAGACGACTGCATAGTTGACAATTGAGGAGATAACGACTGACCGCCGCCGTTGGTCGGAGTCATCACCGCCAGCATCTGCGTGAAATCCTGATTTCCAGTCGGCCCGGTATTGTAAGGCCCGGTTACGAACTGGCCAAAACCTCCTGCCGGAGGTCCCGTGACAATGAACTCGGCGCGGCCAGCCGGCGGAATCAGGATCGTATCCACCCTCCTCGTGCTCTTGAGCGGGTAACCGTCCAGCGCGATCAACTCGAGTTTTTCCGCGTAGCCATTGATCAGCACCTGCAGCGGCATGAAGTCCTGTAGCGTCGCGTTTGCAACCCGCCAGAACTGCTTCTCGCCGGGCTTCATCAAAATGTACGGCGCTGGGCTGTTGGGAAAATTGGAAACTTGGTAGTTAAGAGAGAGTTCGTAAGGACCGGGAATCCACGGCACCAGATATTGCTGGCGGACCACAAACACGCGTTCTCTAAGGCCTTTCACTTCCGGCCTCACCTTTTCCATTCCATTGACAATGATCGCGCCGGCCGCTCCGCCATTCACCTGGAACTCGGTGAATCCATGCACATGCGGGTGATACCAGTAGAGACCGGGTGGCGTGTCCGCAGGTATCTGGATGTTGAAATCAAACGCCGGAGAACCGGGCTGGATCAGCGTATCAATCACGTCATCCTGGTGGCACGTCGGCGGAATGGGCATGCCGTGAAAATGGACGTTGGTCGAACTGATCGTTGCCATGCCGCCATCGCCGCAAACCTGTCCCGTTGCCGCATGATGCATCTGCATCTTCGACGCGTCGCTGTCCTGAATGACATTCGTTACGTTGAGCTGAAACTGGTCGCCGGGGTTGACGCGCAGCGTTGGCGCTTCGACGACGCCATTCGGAGATTGATACTGATAGCAGTAGTGGGTGTATCCCTGCTGGTCGACCGAGTAGCCGAGCGAAAGATCCGCCTGCAGCACGCCGTTTTGCGGAGTAACCGTGTAAGCGTCCAGCACCTCAGTGCCGGAAACTGGACGCGCCGGACACTGCGCGGCCAAATGAAGAACGGCCATTGCAAAGAATACCGGCAAGAACAACCAGCGAGTAACACAACCCATAACACTCCCCCGACAACGGATCAACTAACTAACTTGGACAAACTGACTGACTCGGATCAACCTACCAACTGCGGCGCCGCCCTGCTACACGCCTCTTCTAGAACGAACGCGGCGGAAACCTTCCGATCGAAAGCAATCCCTGGCTATACTCATCGCCCACCGGCGAACCAGATGCTTCCTTGAGCGTGCACTTTGCGCCATTCACCCTCAGGTTCACTGCCGCAATCCCCGAGGGCGCGCCGAATTCCGCCACATACACTCCGCTGCCGTTGCCGGTCGTCTGCTGCAACGCCAGACCGCCCAGATACGACCATCCCTGCACATAATCCCGGAGCCTCGCTGAAGTGCACCCGGGAGTGATCTGGCCTGTATTCTTGTTGAAAAACGCCGCCGTCACCACCGCGCCCTGCGTGTTAACGATGTACAGGATGGTTTCATCCGGGCTCAGCATGATGTCGCTCGAACTAATACCGGCGCCGTGCAGGCGATACGGTATCGTTGCCGTCAGCTTTCCCGACGAGATATCGGAAACTTCGATGAGGTCAAACGACGATGTATCTCCAAAGATAGCGAAGTGCCCATCCTGAGTAATGTCGATCCCGTTCGGATAACTCTGGCCGCTCGGTGAAGCCGTTGAAATCTGCAAGTCGCCGTTCGGCACCGGGGTTCCCGCGCCCACACTGAACGACTCAATCGACCCATCGGCGAAAGAAGTGATCAGCATGTTCCCGTGCAGCGCCATGCCATCGATGGTTCCGCCATTGATCCCGCCAACCGCGATGTCGCTCACAAATGTCAGCACACATCCGGACTGCAACTGAAACGTCGCGATCGTGCTGGAGGTACTGAAACTTGCATAGACGTACTGCGTGTTCGCCGCCAGTCCGATGCCGTTGGCGCTGCCATCGTCGTTTTGCGAGCCGGTTACCGAGCCGCCCACCACTCCCGCGCCGGGAACGTACCACGCCACGTCGTTCGTCATTGCCTCGGAAGCAAAGATGCATTGCGTGTTCCCGCTATCGACGACCACCAGGCGGTTCATTCCGAAATATCCGCCGCCAATGCCCAGCCCGGGCCCGGGCACCTCCATCGCAAAGGTCGGCGCTCCGCTGCCGCCGATCGAGTAATACGAAACGCCATTGCTGAACGAATCGTCATTGGTGAGTAGATAATCCTGAGCAGCCGCATTTCGGGCTAGTCCGCCTGCTATTAAAAACAAGGCCAACAGGACTCCGGAACGGAGGAAAGCAAAGACAGAAATTCTCATAGGAACATCGGACTCGCACCCAAAACGGCGTTGCTAAATTGGATCACAGCGGGAGCAGCGGTTCAATCAAAAAGGCGCGCAGCAAGGCCCCAAAGTCAGTCTGCAACATATTGCAGCATAAGGACTACTACCGGCGCTCGTGCTGGGAGGGGTGAGCAGCCGTGCGATGGAACTTGACCTGAGAGCCGAAAGCTAAGACCTAAGACCCGAGACCTAAGACCTGATTTTCTACAGTTCGTACTTCTTCATCAAATGGCGAAACGACCGGTAGGAAATGCCGAGAACATCGGCAGCCCTCACCTGCACACCGTTCGTCTGTCCCAGCGCCGACTGCAGCAGCGAACGCTCGATCTGCGCCACATAGTCCTCCATGTTTACGCCTTCTGGCAAAACCGCGCCTGCGGCAACCGTCATGGTCGTACCAGGTGCGCCGTCTGCCCCGGCGGCCGCGGCGCGGGCCTTCGCGCGCTCCACCGGCAACTCGACGCGCAACTCGCTTGAGGTTTCAAGCGCCACCGCGCGCTCGATTGTGTTCTCCAGTTGGCGGACGTTGCCCGGCCAGTCGTAACCAGTCAGCGCTTCCAGCGCCGCCGCTGCCACGCCGTGAATGCTCTTGCCTGCTCCCGGCGCATATTTTTTCAGGAAGTGGTTTGCCAGCAGCGGCACGTCTTCGCGGCGTTCGCGCAAACCTGGCACGCGAATGGGAATGACATTCAGCCGATAGTAGAGGTCTTCGCGGAACGTCCCCTCGGTCACCTGGCGATCGAGATCGCGATTGGTAGCGGCAATAACTCGAACATCCACCGGTATTTCGCTGGTGCCGCCCACCGGACGCACCGTCCGCTCTTGCAAAACGCGCAGCAATTTAACCTGCATGGGCATCGTCATCTCGCCGATTTCGTCGAGAAAAATCGTGCCCTGATCGGCCACTTCAAACAATCCCCGCCGGTTCTGGTTGGCTCCCGTGAATGCGCCCTTGACGTAGCCGAACAGCTCGCTTTCCAGCAGCGTTTCAGGAAACGCGCCACAGTTGACCGATACAAACGCTTCCGCCGCCCGCGGCGAGCAGGTATGCACCGCGCGCGCCACCAGTTCTTTGCCGGTTCCGCTTTCGCCGTAAACCAGAATTGTGCTGCTGGTGGTGGCGACGGTGCGAATCGTCTGCTTCAGCTTTTCTACCGCCGGACTGACACCGATAATATTATCGAGCGAGTTCCTCGCCGCTGCGTCGCGTCGCAAGGCGAAGTTCTGACGGCTCAGCGATACCTTCGTCAGCGCGCGCGCGATCGCCAGCTTCACCTCGTCCACCAGTCCCGGACTCTTGCGGATGTAGTCGGTCGCTCCGCCCGCTTTCACCGCCTCCACCGCCGCTTCGTAGTCGTCAACCGCGGTCATCAGGATCACCGCCGATTCCGGCGAGATCTGGTGCGCATGGCGCAATACTTCGACCCCGTCCACGCCCGGCATTTTGATGTCGGTAACAATCACGTCGAACAGCGCGCTATCGATTTTGCGCTTGGCGGCATCGCCCGAGGTGACGGTCTCCACCTTGTGGCCGTCGCGGCGCAGGGTGATGTCGAGCAGTTCGCAGATCGAGCGCTCGTCGTCGCAGACGAGAATGTTACCCACGCAATGCTCCTCCCTCAGCGCCTGCCGACATCGCTTCCGAAGTCGACGCTGACGTCGTGGCGGAAGCCGTACCCCTCGCCACGTGCCGTTCCTCTCCCGTTTCCATGCGCCGCAGGCGCAGCACAAAGCTCGTTCCCTTCCCTACTTCCGACCGCGCCCACACCTTGCCCTCATGTGCCTGCACAATCTGGTACACAATGGCCAGCCCGAGGCCGGTGCCGCCTTCAAAGTTCGACTGGAACGGCTCGAAGATTTTTTCCGTCTGCTGCGGATTGATCCCCGGGCCGGTATCGGCGAAGGCGATTTCCCAGTCCCGTCCCCGCCCGTTCAGAGATACAGTCAGCTTTCCGCCCTTGCTCTTCATCGCCCGCACCGCGTTTTCCGCAAAGTTCCAGAAGACTTGCTTGAGTTTGTCGCCGTCCGCC
The DNA here is from genome assembly GCA_035287825.1 of Terriglobales bacterium. Classification (GTDB taxonomy): domain Bacteria; phylum Acidobacteriota; class Terriglobia; order Terriglobales; family Acidobacteriaceae; genus Acidiflorens. The sequence goes on along the minus strand of DATEBK010000200.1, from coordinate 15,360 downwards.
AGCACCCACGCTTCCGCTACCGGAAAGTTGCGCTCCATCCTGATGCCCGCGCTTTCGGCGATCAGACGGTGTTCCAGCAATGTCAATGTGTCTTCGAGCAGCGGAACCAGATTCGCGCGCTCGAAACGATATTGTTTGCCCCGCGAGTACGCCAGAAAGTCGGTGATGATATTGTTCAGCCGCTCCGACTCGCGCATCACAATCTCCAGCAGACGCCGCTCCTCCGCATTCAACTTCGAGGACTCCGACAACATGCTCACCGACCCCGCAATCGATGTCAGGGGGTTGCGGATCTCATGCGCGATCGCCGCCGCCAGCCGCCCCACCGCCGCCAGCCGGTCCTGCATGCGCACTTCGCGCTCCAGACGCCGGATCTCGGTGAGATCGTCGAAGGAATAGACAAAGCCGAGATCACCGCTCGCGCTCACATTAAGTGCGGAAACCAGCACTCGAAAAGTCTTGCGGAATCCATTGGCCGCCTGGTAGCGGACTTCGGCATCGCCGCGGTCACCCCCGAAGTGCGGCAGCGGGTCCTGAAACAGATCGCCCACCGAACGTCCCCGCAACTCCGCTTCCGGCATATCCAGCAGATGCTGCGCCGCGCGATTGACCAGCGTGATGCGTCCGTCGAGCCCGGTGGTGATAACCCCGCCGCTCATCGACTCCACGATATTTTCATGCAGCGCCTGCAGGTTCCTGAGCGCCCCGCTCGCGTCCTTGAGCTGCACATCCACCTGCCGCAGCTTGCTCATCAGCAAACCGGCGAGATAGGCAATGGCAAAGTAGGCAAACAGGTTGACGAAGATCACCACCTGCAGCGCCTTCAGCTTGGGATGCGACGTTGAATACGAGGGAATGACCAGGTAATAGTCGAGTTCGAGCACCGTCCCGAACAGAATAAAAGCCAGCGCCGCGCTCAGGTATCCCCAGACCCGCGGCAACAGCATGCACGCCACAACGATGACCAGGGGATAAAGAAAATTCAGCGAACTGTCGATGCCGCCAGTGAGGTGCACCACCAGCGTGACCATGGCCAGATCGGCCAGCACCTGCAGGATGGCCTGCAGCCGGTGTTCGCTCCACACCGAAACCAGAAAAAGAAAAAACAGCGAGAGCACGAACCACAGCACCATCCCGGTAAGAAACGGCATCACCGGCAACGGGTTCGGAGTGAGCCGGATGACTGCCAGCTCAATCGCCAGCAACACCATCAGGATCAGGATGCGAACCTTCACCAGCCAGGTCAGCCAGTTCCGTTCATCGGAGATGGAATGCATAGAATCGGTCGTTAGTAGCTGGTCTTAGTCGTTAGTCGTTAGTCGCTAGTCGTTTAGTCGCTAGTCGTTAGTCGTCGAGCCGTTAGCCGCCAGTCGTTCGCAGTTCATCGCTGCCGCTGTCATTCAAGATTTCTTCGCGAGCTATGACATGTGTGCCCGCCGATCAACGACCGGTTCTCTATCCCGCCAATTTTCCGATCATCGCGAACAACGGCATGTAGAGAGAAATGATGATGCCGCCGATGCTGACGCCGAGCATTCCGATGATGACCGGCTCCAACATGGCCAGCATGTCTTTGGTAGCGGAGTCGACTTCATCCTCGTAGAAGTCGGCAATCTTCTGCAGCATCGAATCCATCGCGCCCGTCGCTTCGCCGACGCCGATCATCTGCGTGACCATGTTCGGGAAAACACCGCACTCGCGCAGCGGATCGACAATCGTTCGTCCTTCTTCGATCGCCTTGCGCACCTTCATCAGCGCTTCTTCGAGCACCGCGTTGCCGGACGTGCGCGCCGTGATCGCCAAACCTTCCAGAATGGGAACGCCCGACGTGATCAGCGTGCCCAGCGTTCGGGTGAAACGCGCTACCGCGATCTTTTTCAGCAGTACGCCGAGAATCGGCAGCTTCAGCAGCATGGCGTCGAAGTAGTACTTGCCACGCGGATGCTTGCGCACCTGCTTGAGACCATAAAATCCCCCGCCCGCGCCCAGGAAAAAGAACCACCAGAAATGACCCACGAAGGCGCTGAGGCCGATGACGATGCGGGTTGGCAGCGGAAGCGCAACTCCCAGGCCGACAAAAAGGTTGGCGAAGATCGGCACCACCCACTTCAGCAGTGCGCCCACAATCAACATGGCCAGCGTGACCACCGCGATCGGGTAAATCAAAGCTGACTTCACCGCCGCGCGCAGCTTGACCGCCTTTTCCACGTAGATGGCCAGGCGCTGCAGAATGATGTCGAGAATGCCGCCCGTTTCACCCGCCTCGATCATGTTGGTCGTCAGGTCGTCGAAGATGACTGGATACTGCCGCATGGCATTGGCCAGCGTGGATCCGCCTTCGACCGTCGTCCGCACGCCGAGCAGCGTTTTCTGAAACGCCGGGTTCTCCTGGTTGGCGCCAAGAATCTCCAGACACTGCACCAGCGGCAGGCCGGCGTCGATCATGACCGAGAACTGGCGGAAGAACACTGCCACGTCCTTGGTCTTGACCTTGCCACTGCCGAAAGTCGGCATGACAAATTCCTTGCCCTTCTCCCGGATGGAGCCAGGCGTGATGCGTTCCTTCCGCAGCTGCGCGGCCAGTCCGTCCTTGTTGACGGCGACGCGCTCTCCCTGGACTTTTTCGCCTGTAGCGTTCTTTCCCGAAAATGTAAACACCGGCATGATGCTTTCTCCTTGTGAACCAGGTGTCAGGTCTTAGGTGTTAGAAAAACCTGACCCCTATATCGTCGACCTGACGCCTAATACTCCTGATACCTGAAACCTAAGACCCAAGACCTGACAACTTAAGACCTGGGACCTGTCTTCATCGTTTGACCGGCACCGCGCTCTTCCCTGCCGGAGCCACCACGTTGCGGTTCGCCAGGCTGGCGCCGCGCGCAATCATCTCGTTCAGTTCGTCCTGATTGCTGGAACGCGCCAACGCCATTTCCAGCGTGATCTGCTTCTGGAAATAAGCGGTCGCGAGCGACTGGTTGAAGGTCTGCATACCGTACTTCTCCTGCCCCGACTGCATCGACGAGTAAATCTGGTGGATCTTGTCTTCGCGGATCAGGTTGCGCACGGCGGCATTCGGCACCAGAATTTCCATGCACATGGCGCGGCCCTTGTTATCGGAGCGCGGCAGCAGCGTTTGACACATGATGCCTTCGAGCACCAGCGAGAGCTGGGCCCGAATCTGCGACTGCTGGTGCGCCGGAAACACGTCGATGATGCGGTTGATGGTCGATGACGCCGAGTTTGTATGCAGCGTCCCGAATGTAAGGTGGCCGGTTTCGGCGATGCGCAGCGCCGATTCGATCGTTTCCAGGTCGCGCATTTCGCCGATCAGCACCACATCCGGGTCTTCGCGGAGCGCGGCGCGCAAGGCATCCGTAAATCCTTTGGTGTCGGAGTGCACTTCGCGCTGGTTCACGATGCAGTTCTTGTTCATGTGCACGAACTCGATCGGGTCCTCGATGGTCAGGATGTGATCGTGGCGTTCGCTGTTGATCTTGTCGATCATGGCCGCCAGCGTCGTCGACTTGCCCGAACCGGTTGGCCCCGTCACCAGCACCAGCCCGCGCGGCTTGTCGCACATCTTGCTCACCACCGGAGGCAGTCCCAGCTGATGGAACGACTTGATCTCAAACGGAATCAGACGGAAGACGCATGCCGAAGCCCCGCGCTGGTTGAAGACGTTGGCGCGGAAACGCGCCAGTCCCTTCAGGCCGAAGGAGAAGTCCAGTTCGAGCGTCTCTTCGAAACGGTGCTTCTGCGAATCGGTCATCACGCTGTAGGCCAGTTGCTTGGTCTCGGCCGGCGTCAGCTGCGGCAAATCGAGCGGCACCAGGTGCCCGTGCACCCGGATCTGAGGCGGAGAGTTGGTGGTGATGTGCAAGTCGCTTCCATTCATCTCCAACATGCGGCGGAGCAGATCGCTTAATGACAGTGCCATGCTTTTATTCCCTTCCTGTTCCTTCTCAATTCCGTTTTCTAATGGATCGTTTCGCGCGCCACTTCTTCGAGCGAGGTCACGCCTTGCGCTACTTTGGTCAAACCGCTTCGCCGCAGCGTGATCATGCCGCGTTCAATCGCTTTTTTCTTGAGTTCCACCGCCGAAGCACCCACCAGCACCAGTTCCCGAATCTCGTCGTCCACTTCCATCACTTCATACAAACCGGCGCGGCCCTTGTATCCGGTCTTGTTGCACACGGTGCATCCTTTACCCTTCATGATCTGCACCGTCTTCGCCTCTTCGGGAGTAAAGCCTTCGTCGATCAGCGCCTGTGCCGGCACCTCGATCGGTTCAGCGCAGTCCTTGCAAATTCTTCGCACCAGGCGCTGGGCGCAAATCAAATGCACCGAAGTCGCCACCAGAAACGGCTCAATGCCCATGTTCATAAGACGTGTAATGGTTTCGGGGGCGCCGTTGGTGTGCAGTGTGGATAAAACCAGGTGGCCGGTGAGCGCTGCCTTAATGGCAATTTCCGCAGTTTCAAAATCTCGGATTTCGCCGACCAGGATGATGTTCGGATCTTGCCGCAGAAAGGCGCGCAGCGCCGCCGCAAAGTTCAACCCGATCTGTTCCTTCATCTGCACCTGGTTCACACCGCCCAATTGAAACTCGACCGGATCTTCGGCAGTCATGATGTTGGTGTCGGGCTGGTTCAGCCGCGAGATGGCGGAATACAGCGTGTTCGTCTTGCCCGATCCCGTCGGCCCCGTCACCAGCACCATGCCGTAGGGCTTCAGAATCGCCTTCTCGAATTTCACCAGCGACTCTGACTCGAAGCCGAGCTTGGTCATATCGAGGCGCAGGTTTTCTTTGTCCAGCAACCGCAGCACGATCTTCTCGCCCCACAGTGTTGGCAGCGTGGAGACGCGGAAATCAAGCTGCTTTTTCTTGCCGCCAATCTGCATCTTCAGCATGATGCGGCCGTCTTGCGGCAGCCGCTTTTCGCTGATGTCCAGCTTGGCCATGATCTTCAGGCGCGAGGTAATCGCGTCTTTCAACTTCAGCGGCGGATTCATGATCGCCAGCAGCACGCCGTCAATACGGAACCGCACCCGGAATTCTTTTTCGTACGGCTCCATGTGAATGTCGCTGGCTCCGCGCTTTACCGCGTCGGTCAGCACCAGGTTCACCAGCTTTACGATCGGAGCTTCGTCGGCCGCCTTCTCCAGTTGCTGCAGCTCGAGCTCCTGTTCTTCAGCCTGCACTTCGATGTCGGCGGCGTCGCCCGCCTCGTTCATCGACTGCATGACGCTCTCAAGCTCTTCTTCTTTGGAGGTGCCGTAGGCCTTGTCGATGCCCTCCACAATCGAGCTTTCCGACGCCACCACCGGCTCAATGTTGAAGCCGGTCATGAACTTGATATCGTCCATGGCAAACACGTTCGTCGGATCGACCATGGCGATGGTCAGCGAAGCACCCACGCGGCTGAGCGGCAATATCTGGTAGCGCTTCGCCGTTTCGTACGGAATCAGCTTGACGACCGCCGGGTCGATTTCAAAATATGAGAGATTGATTGCCGGCACGCCATACTGGCGGGATAGAAAATTGGTGACATCCTCGTCCGAGAGAAAACCCAGCTTCACCAGTGCCGAGGCGAGCCGAGTCCGTGATTCCTTCTGGAGCTTGGTCGCCTGCTCCAACTGCTCTTGGGTGATGACCTTTTCCTTGACGAGCAGGTCACCTAGCCGTTGAGACATATCTCTCCTGTATTCCCGCGAACCTATTTCCGCCCAGTCCGCGGCTCCATGCGAAATCGCTGATTTACTGAGGGATCAACGACGCTGCTTTCGCATTGACACAAATTGTCAACCCAATGGGAATTCCGAAAAAGTAACTTAGGTACCTGTACTTCGCGGCAGTCCCGCGTTTCGCCGAACCTTGGCCGGTTTGCACCTGAAAATTGCTGAATTAGTCCGCAATCCAAAGATCGCCGCGCGTCCGATCATGTTCTTCGGTGCGCCGTCGGTTGGCGCCTAAAGTCACAACCGCGTTGTGAGCTATGTCCTTTGCAGAAGTTCCTGCCTCAGGCAAAGTCAGCATGAGCACAAACGCAATTGGAAACGTCTGTGGCAAAAATGAAATGGCGAACCTCGATCTTCGCTTTAGCGGCCGCCGCCTTGAGTCTTGGATCCGGCCCCGGCGTCCCGGAGCTGTCTCTGCGCGAGGCCGCGCGTAATTCCGGAATCCTCATCGGCGCTGCCGCCCGTCCCGCCCAGCTTTCGGAGCTCGCCTACGCTTCCACGCTGGCCCGTGAATTCAACATGGTCGAACCCGAAGACGCGCTCAAATGGGAAATCGTGCATCCCGAACCGCAACGCTATGATTTTTCCCAAGCCGACCAGATCGTCGATTTCGCCACTCGTCACGACCTGAAAGTTCGCGGCCACACTCTGGTCTGGCATCGCCAGAATCCAAAATGGCTGACGGAAGGAAAATTCACCTCTACCGAGCTTGCCGATATTCTCGAGAAACACATCAAGACCGTAGTCGGACACTACCGCGGCCGCGTCTTCGCCTGGGACGTCGTCAACGAGGCCTTCGACGAGTTGCATCCCGGAGAACTCCGCAGCACTCTATGGCGCGATCAGCCCGGAATCGGGGCGTCATCAGGCATTGCCCCAGAAGGGGCGCGCGTCTCGGAGCAACCCTATTCCTACATCGAGCGTTGTTTCCGCTGGGCGCACGAAGCCGATCCGCAGGCTTTGCTCTTCTACAACGAAGCCGAAGCCGAGACCGTCAATCCCAAGTCTGACGCCATCTTTGCCATGGTCCGCGATTTCCGCAAGCGCGGCGTCCCCATCGACGGCATCGGATTCCAGATGCATATCGCCAATCTCCACGCCGACATCGTCTCCATCGACGCCAACATTGCCCGCTTCACCGCCTTGGGTGTGCAGGTTCACATCACCGAAATGGATGTCGCGCTGCCCGTCGACTCCAACGGCAATGCCAGCCCCGAGGACCTCCAACTCCAGGCAAATCTCTACCGCGAAATTACGCGCTCCTGTCTGTCTCATCCCGGATGCACCGCCATCCAGACCTGGGGTTTCACCGATAAATATTCCTGGATCGGATCCCACTCCAAACACACCCAGGGCGCCGCTCTGCTGTTTGACGGCAGTTACCACGCCAAGCCCGCATACGAAGCCTTGCGCAGTGAACTGACCCATGCCAAGTCCCATGAGCGGATGGCACGCCGTTTCGCGCTTCCTGCCGCGCGGGACGCCCTATAATGTTTTTCATCGGTGCCCCCGCCAACTCCAACCCGTGACGAGCCCAAGGCCTCCGGACGCCGCAAGGCCGTCATCGGCCTAGCCATCGGAGCTTTTCTCCTCACCGCCATTCTCGTCGCTCAAGGCTCGTTCAATCTCAAGTTCATCAGCCCCGACAGCAATCAGGAGCTGCTCTTCTTCTTCGGCCTGACGGCGCTGATCTTCTCCGCCTTTGTCGCCCTGTCCGTCGTTCTCGCCCGCAACCTCCTCAAGCTCTACGCCGAGCGCCGCGCCGGCGTGGCCGGTTCCAAGTTCCGCACGCGCCTCGTCGTCGTCAGCCTTCTGCTCTCGTTCTTGCCCGTCATCGCCATGTTCTGGTTTTCCTACGGATTGATGAACCGCTCCATCGATAAATGGTTCTCGCAGCCGGTGGAAGAAGTGCGCGCCGATACCGCCGCCATGTCGTCCCTGCTCTATGACTACGCCGGCCAGAATGCGACTTCCGAAGCGCAATCGATCACCCAGTCGGACGAGTTTCAAAGGGGTCTCACCGCCGGAAATATCTCCGAAGCCAACGAGGAACTGCGCGAACACATCCCCACCCTGCAGGGCGGATTCGTCGTCGTCCTGGCCAATGGCGATGCTGCCACCAGTCTCAATACTCCAGCCCAGTGGTCGGCGATGAAAAATGCCTTCCCGGTGCAGCCGGCTTTGCGCGGAGAGCATCCGCATTTCGAATGGGGACAAAAAGATTACGTGGTCGCAGCCTCCCCGTTCCCGCACGGTGCCGTTCTCGTCGCCATGCCGCTGCCGCAAAAGTTCGCCGAGACCGCCCGCCAGATCCAGGAAAGCCAACAGCGTTACGTTGAACTCGCCGCCAAAAGAAAACTCTTCCGCCGCACTTACATCGGATTTCTTCTTCTCCTGACCGTTCTCGTCCTCTTCGCTTCCACTTGGCTCGCGCTCCTGCTCTCGAAACTCGTCAACCGTCCCGTCGCCGCGCTTGCCGCGGGCACCGAGGCTATTTCAAAAGGACAACTCGATTATCGCGTCGATATTCGCGCCACCGACGAACTCGCCGAACTGGTGCAGTCATTCAACAGCATGGCTGAGCAGCTGGAATCCAGCCGCCACCAGATCGAAGCCTCCAGCCGCGATGTCAGCGCTGCCAACGCTGCCCTCGAAGGCCGCCGCCGCTACATTGAAACCGTCCTCGAAAGCATTCCCACCGGAGTCATTTCCATCGACGCAGCCCGCCGCGTCACCCTCGCCAACGCCGCTTTTTCGCGCATGTTTTACCTGGAACGCGTCCAGTACGTCAGTCCCGCCTCGCTCGTCAACCTTCCCCTGCGCGAAGTCGTCCCCGCCGAGGTGCTCGCCGATCTCGAACCGCTCCTGCGCCGCGCCGACCGCATGGGGATCACCGCCGCCACCATGGAACTTGCCCTTCCCCGCGCCAAGTTGAATGTCGCCGTCACCGTTTCCACCCTCAGCCACGCCGCGGAAGGTCTCGGATACGTGCTCGTCTTCGAAGACCTCTCCGACCTGCTGCGCGCGCAGAAGCAGGCCGCCTGGCGCGAGGTCGCGCGCCGCGTCGCCCACGAGATCAAGAATCCGCTCACCCCTATCGCGCTTTCAGCCGAGCGCATTCATCGCCATTTGTCTCGTGGCACCGCGCCCGATGCCACCTCGCTCGAAGTCATCCGCACCTGCGCCGAAACCATCGGAAAGGCCGCTGAAACTGTGCGCGCCCTGGTCGATGAATTTTCCGTGCTCGCCCGCTTTCCCGCCTCGCGTCCGCAACCCGCCAGCCTGAATCATTTGGTCGAAAATACCCTCGTCATGTTCAACGGTCGTTTGGAGGGTATTCGCGTGCGCACCGAACTGGCGCTGGACTTGCCCGCGGTGATGGCCGACCCTGAAGCGATCAAGCGCGCTCTCGCCAACCTCGTCGATAACGCTGCCGAAGCCATGCAGGACGCAATCGTCAAAGAAATTACAATCTCCACTTCGCTCGTTGCCAGCCGCGACGCCATCGAACTCTCCATCTCCGACACCGGTGCCGGAGTCTCACGCGACGTCAAAGAGCGCCTGTTTCTGCCCTATTTTTCCACCAAGCAGCGCGGTACCGGATTGGGCCTGGCCATCGTAAGCAGAATCATTGAGGACCATCACGGCTCCATCCGCATCGAGGAAAATAAACCCGTAGGCAGCCGCTTCGTCATCGAACTCCCGGTTGCGGCAGAAACCGTCATCGCTCCGGCGGCAAGCTAGAAGTTGTTAAGCTCTAGAAGTTGTTAAGCTAGAGAATGGCCCACATCCTCATCGTCGACGACGAATCCAGCATCCGCGAATCCCTGCGCGGCATCCTCGAAGACGAGAATTACAAGATCAGCGTCAGCCCCAGCGGCGAAGATTGTCTCGACCAGCTCCGCAAACGCACCTTCGACCTCATTCTTCTCGACGTCTGGCTCACCGGCATCGACGGTCTCGAGGTCCTGCAAAAAATACGCGAAATGGAGGACCCTCCCGAAGTCATCATGATCTCCGGCCATGGCACCATCGAAACCGCCGTGCGCGCCACCAAGCTCGGAGCTTATGATTTCGCCGAAAAACCACTCTCCCTCGAAAAGACCCTCATCCTGGTAAAGAACGCCATCGATGCCCGCCGCCTGCGCCATGAAAATCTCGACCTCCGCAAGCAACTGCAATCCAAGAGTGTCATCGTCGGCGACAGCGTTCCCATGAAGGCCTTGCGCCAGCAGATCAATCTCATGGCCCCCACCAACGGACGCGTGCTGATCTACGGCGAATCGGGCACCGGCAAAGAACTCGTCGCCCACGCCATTCACATGCAAAGCTCGCGCAAAGACCAGATGTTTGTCGAAATGAATTGTGCCGCTATTCCCGAAGACCTGATCGACAGCGAACTCTTCGGCCATCGCAAATCGTCGTTTCCCGGAGCCACCGCCGACAAAGAAGGCAAATTTCAAAAAGCCGATCGCGGAACTTTATTTCTCGACGAAGTCGGCGATATGAGCTTAAAAACGCAGTCGAAGGTCTTGCGCACCCTTGAGCAACAACGCTTCATCCCCGTCGGCAGCGACGATCCCGTTACCGTCGACGTACGCGTGATCGCGTCTACTAATAAAGATCTTGAAGAAGAAATCGCCAAAGGAAATTTTCGCGAGGATCTCTTCTACCGACTCAACGTCGTCCCCTTCGTCGTCCCGCCACTGCGCGAGCGCAAAGAAGACATCCCCTTATTCGCTCGCCATTTTCTCAAGGAATTCGCCTCCGCCTACGGTCGCCGTCCCCGCGAGATTACCGATGACGCCATCGACTCTCTGATGCGCTACGCCTGGCCGGGAAACATCCGCGAGCTGCGCAACATGGTCGAACGCATCGTCATCATGAACCCCACTACTACCCGCTTCGAGCGCAAGCATCTGCCGCCGCTCGTGCATCGCGACGGTGCGCGCCGCGTCGCCGGCGCCGAAGGCTCCACGCTGCATCAGGCCAGAGCCGCCTATGAACGCGACTACATTCTGAAAAAATTGGATGAAAATCACGGCAACGTCAGCCGCACCGCCGAAGTCCTCGGCCTTGAGCGCAGCCACCTCTATCGCAAAATGAAAAGTTTGGGAATTGCAGCAAAAGAGTAGCCGGCCGGCTCTCTGGATCTTCTACCTATCTCTTCAGCATATGAATTTCCGTCCCGTTCTTATGAAACTGGACTTCATCCATCAGCTGATTGATCAGGTAAATTCCGCGTCCGTGATTGGAGTAGATGTTGTCTTCGTGCAGCGGGTCGGCGATCTTTGCTGGGTCAAATCCCGGCCCCGGATCCCGCACCACAATCAACACGCCGCGCCGCTCGTCGCAAGCCACGTCGCATTCAATGATTTTCGAGGCGTCGTTCTTCGCCCCATGCACCACCGCATTCGCCAGAGCTTCGGTCAGCGCCAGCTCAATATGGTCTTCGCTCCCCGGAGCGCATCCCAGTTCCCGCACCACGCTCATCACGCTGCGCACCACCGGGTCCACTGCGTCGCGGTCGCCCGCCAGCGTCACGCTGAGCTTGAGCTCAAGCTTCTGCGCCGCAAAATCACACGTTAGCTGCTTATGCTCTGGAGATGAGGAAGAATCCGCCATAGGTGGCTTTGGGCTTTGCTTCCAGCCCTGCCCCTTAACTAGGATGCAGGAAGGTGCCCACAGATTTTAGGGATTTACCGCCCCAGATGCAAACGTTATTTGGGTCGTGCCTGACTGTCACCGCAAACCGCACCGTCTTAGCCACTCGCGACTGCCCCTCTCAGCCGTCGCCTAACTCTCTGAAACCATGCCCTGAGAGCCCTCGCAGAATCGACAAAACTGGCTTTGCCGGATTACCTACTGAGCACTGGCTACTGGCTTACTCGGCCTCCGGAAACCCGCCGATCTGCTGCATTTGCCGCCGCCAATCTAACTCCTCCACAAAGCCGCGTGAATCGCGCCACCCCGCCTTCACCTTGACGAACAATTCCAAAAACACTTTCGTCCGAATCATTTTCTCAATGTCCAATCGAGCCGCCGTCCCCACCTTCTTGAGCATCTGCCCGCCCTTCCCCAGCAGGATCGCTTTCTGCCCGTCGCGCTCGCAATAAATCACTGCCGCAATCCGCGTCATCCGCGGACTCTCCTCAAACTGCTCGATCACCACTGACACCGCATGCGGCACTTCTTCATGCGTGTGCATCAGCACCTGCTCGCGGATCAGTTCCGCCGCCATAAACCGCACCGGCTGGTCCGTGATCTGGTCTTCAGGAAAATAACGTGGCCCCTTCGGCAGCGCCTTCAACACGCAAGCCAGCAATTCGTCGAGACCTTTTTTCTTGAGCGCCGAGATCGGAACAATCTCCGCGAAATCGTGCAGCTTCTGAAACTCCGCAATCAACGGCAGCAATTTGCTTTTATCCGCCACCAGATCGATCTTGTTCAGCAAAAGAAACACCGGAGTCCCCGCCTTCTTCGCCAGCTCCAGCACCAGCTCATCGTCGCGGTCCCATTTCCTTTTCGCATCCGCAATCAGCAGAATCAGTTCGCACCCTTCCAGCGCCTCGCGCACTTCCGACATCATCTTGCGTCCCAGCGACGATCCCGTCTGATGCACTCCCGGCGTGTCGATCAGCACAATCTGCCCCGCGTCGTGCCCCTTTTGCTTGGGAACATTAATAATTCCCAGAATGCGGTTCCGCGTTGTCTGCGGCTTCGGAGAAATAATCGCCAGCTTCTCGCCCACCAGCGCGTTCAGCAGCGTGCTCTTCCCCGCATTAGGCCGTCCAAGAATGCATACGAATCCAGAGTGAAAGGACATAGAGATAGGGTATCAGCCAGAAGCTTTAATTATGGGCGTTGCGTAAGTCACAGTATGATCTCAGCCGCTCTCATGCACGGCCTTCAAATCCAGCCCAATCATCGGCTTCAGCCGCGGCGCGGAAAACCGTCGCGCTTCATGATCGCGTGACGGATACTCCACGCGAGACATCCGCCCCTCGCTGACTAAATGTTCGTAAGCCTCCGGCCAACTTGGGATGACAGAAGCCGAAACATCGCCCGCGCTCCAATGTGCATAGGAGGCTTCGTCGCACCACGCCGCCAGACGGGGCATGACGCGCGCGTGGGCTCCGGAGCCGCGAAACGCCTTCATCGTCTTTTCGCTCTCCCACACTGTCAAAGTCCAGAATGTGAGATGAGCGTCGATCAGCAACCGCCCGCCGACAAACCCGTCAGCACGCGCAACCTGCCGTTGTGTAAGAAATGTCTGCCAAAGAAATGCGGGAAGGTACCTCGCCGCTCGAACGCGAAGCCGGGTGACGGAGGCGAACATGGTTCCATTATTCTAGAAGAGATTTCGCGGCCCGTGATCGCAGGCCAGAAAGCGCTCGCCTCGCCTTGGCGAAATCTCCGCCCGCGCTCCTCCAATTACTCGAGAGCGTTCCCAATGCCCAGAACAATGCGAACGCCAGAAACAGCTTGCCGCCGGAAACTCCCGCTCGCCACGCATACGCCGCGCCCAACGTCGGCACCAGCGCCGACGACGTCACTCCCGCCGACCACATGATCGCCTTGGCTCTCGGACTCGCCGCCTGCATCGACGTCTTCACCGTCTGTACGCCGAAAAACGGCAGATGTTCAAATACCCAGCGCATGCCCGCCGGATAGCCTGCCGGGTTGCCCGTCCCTCCAACCGTGTAATACGCGAAGCGAATGCCCAGAACTCGTCCCACCAACCAGTGCGCGATTCCGTGGCAGTAAAAGTAGAGCAGCACCCAAGCCGCGATCATTGCGGTTATCGACGTAAGCTTCGAATGAGTGGATCGCGCCAGAACCAGCGCAGCACATGCAACCATCAGGCCAGCGATCTGAATTGCATTCCCGGCAGCAATCGAAAGCCGCCCTACAATTCTCCGCTGCGGAGGCGAATTTTCCTGTTTCAAATCAATTTCATCTGCTTCGGCACAGCGGTGATACGCACCCGCTCTACCCGCCGGTCAGTCGAGTCGAGCACCTCAAACTTCAGGCCTTCGTCTTCGATCACTTCGCTCTTTTTCGGAATGCGTCCCGCCAGTTCGCTCACCAATCCCGCAATGGTCGACGATTCATGTCCCTCCGGCCGGACGCCAAACAGTTCATCAAGCCGGTCCACGTCCATATTTCCCGGAACAATGTACGAGTCCTCGCCATCCTGCACTACCTGCGCCTTCTCGTGCTCGTCGCCGATTTCACCCACAATTTCTTCCACCAGATCTTCAATCGTTACCAGCCCCGCGACCCCACCATACTCATCGACCACAATCGCCATGCGGATATTACTGCGCTGCATCTCGCGGAGTAAGTCACTTACTAACTTGCTTTCCGGAACAAAATAAACGTCGGTCCGCATCAGCGATGCCACCGTCCGCGTGTGCGCCTCGGTATCCGGCACTTGCAGCACATCCTGCGTGTGCAGAATCCCTCTTATATGATGGATCGATCCTTCATAGACGGGAATTCGCGAGAGCGGCCTCACTCGCAGTAACTCAACAATCTTCTCCACCGTATAGTCGGTCGGAACCGCCACCATTTCGGGTCGCGGCTTCATCGCCTCGCGCACCGTTTTGCCGCTGAACTCGACCACCGACTGGATCAACTCGCGGTCGCCTTCATGAATAATGCCTTCCTCCTGCCCCGCTTCGATCAACGCATCGACCGCCTCAGAAGAAGTTTCCGGTTGCGCATCGGCGTGCTCGCGCGTCAGCGCCGCCACCGACTGGCAGAATCCAAGCACCAGCGTCACCGGAAGCACGATGCCGATCAGCAACCGCAAAAGCAGCACCCACTTCGCCAGCCATCGTCCCTTCGACCGCGAGAAAAAGACGAACGGCAGCAGCCGGTTGAATACGATAATGATCAGCACCAGGCTGAGCGTGGCTTCGAGCACCTCATAGGCGCTCCAGGCGCGGTCGCGAAACACGCTGAAGCCGACGATCATGGCAATCGCCGCGGTGACCAGTTGCGTCAGAATCGCCATCGATAGCGAAGCCCGCTCCCGCGTCACTCCCAGTCGCGGCTCCACCAGTTGCTCGAAAGCGTCGATGTTGTCTTGAAATTCACGCGACAGAAATTTGCCAATCTCCTGGTAGAGACGGTCAACATAAGAGACCAGCGTCAGCAGGCCGATCAGGAGCGCGAGACTGATGCCGACGCCGATCATCGTTTCGTCTTATCGACTCTGCCGCTTCGTTCAATCAGCCCCGACGGAAGCCGGAGTTTCGCGCGCATCTGCTTTTCCCGTCGCGCCATTTGTCCATTGTCGCATTCATGATCGTAGCCGCGCAGATGCAGAATGCCGTGCAACACAAGCACCTTCACTTCCTCAGCCGGAGAATGTCCAAGCGCCCGCGCATTGTGCGCCGCGATTTCGGCTGACACGGCAATCTCGCCGGCCAGTCCTTCTTGCGAGTCAGCCTCGGCCGGAAACGACAGTACGTCCGTCGCCTTGTCCTTGCCGCGAAAACGCCGGTTCAAAGATTTCATCTCCGCGCTCGAGGTGACCAGCACATTCACTCTACCTTTCAATCCCGCCGCCCGCCGCGCTCGCGCCACAAAGCGATCGAGCGCCAGCTCGCT
>DATEBK010000199.1:0-7265 GCA_035287825.1 Terriglobales bacterium | reverse complement strand
CGCCTTTCCCTATAAGGGTTTCAAGCACTTACCTGTACTTTTGACCTGTACGTTTTCGCCTGCCTGTCCCCCTGACCGGGTTTTTACCAATAGCACACGCGACGACAATGTTGATTGACACTCGCCGAGGTGGATGCAATAAACAGTAAAAGAAGCGCACGGTACCGGGCGTAGCAGTACTAACGGGTAGCGAGCAAAGAACGAAAAGAATCCGAAAGAAAATAGAAGAGTGGAGAAGAGGCGGGTCCGACCTGCGAAGCGGGACGGAGTGAGGAGCGAGGGGCCGCGCGATGTTCAATCTGGGGAAAACGAAATCATTAATCGGCCTGGATATCGGCTCGAGTTCCGTGAAGGCGGTCGAGCTGAAGAAGTCGAAGGCAGGCTACGAGCTGGTGAGTTACGGGATCGAGACGTTGGCGCAGGATACGGTGGTGGACGGCGCCATCATGGATGCACCTTCGGTGGCGGAGAAGATTATCTCGATATTCGACAACCAGAAGATCAAGGCGAAGGATGTGGCGACGTCGGTATCGGGGCATTCGGTGATCGTCAAGCGAGTGAGCATGCCGCTGATGACGGAAGAAGAGCTGTACGACCGAGTGCAGTCGGAAGCGAGCCAGCACATCCCGTTTGATATAGCGGACGTGAACCTGAGCCATCAACTGCTGGAAGCTACCGAGAACCAGATGGACGTCCTGCTGGTGGCGGTGAAGAAAGACAAGATTCTGAATCACACGAACGTGCTGGCGCAGGCGGGGAAGACTCCGGTGGTGGTGGATATTGATGCGTTCGCGCTGCAGAACTGCTTTGAAGTGAACTACGAGCCGGACCCTTCGCAGGTGGTGGCGCTGCTGAATATCGGCGCGAGCGTGATGAACATCAACATCGTGCGCGGGTGGACGCCGCTGTTTACGCGCGACGTTTCGGTGGGCGGCAACCAGTACACCGACGCGCTGCAGAAGGAACTGGATTTGAGTTTCGAGGATGCCGAGAAGTTGAAGATGGGCGGAACGCTAGCGGGAGTGAGCGAAGAGCAGAAGACGGCGATTCTGCGGTCGGTGTCTGACATTTTAATTTTGGAGATACAGAAGACCTTCGACTTTTTCCGGGCGACGGCAAGCGGAGAAAACATCCGCAGGATTTACGTGGCGGGAGGGACTTCACGCGTTCCCGGGCTGCTGGATTTGCTGAAGGAAGAGTTTGCGATGCCGGTCGAGGAGCTAGATCCATTTCGCAAGATTGCAATCAATTCAGGGCGTCATGATGAAAGCCAGATACGCGAGTTGGCGCCGCGCCTGGCAATCGCAGTGGGGTTGGCGCTGAGGAGCTTTGACACGCCATGATTCGGATCAATTTACTTGGCCAGGCTCGTCCGAAGGCCACCAAACAGGCGGTACCGCTGGAAGCGACGATGCAGATCATCTTCCTGCTGGTGGCGTTGGGACTGGCTGCGGTGGTGCTGTCGGTGACGTATTTCCAGCAGAAGAAAGAGCTGGATGCGACCAACGCGCGGATTGCGGCGTTACGGTCCGAGAAGCAGAGCTTGCAACTGGTGAAGCAGGACGTGGACCGCTTTGAGACGCAGAAGGCGGTGCTGGAGCAACGCATCAACGTGATTGAAACCTTGCAGAAGAACCGCACGGGCGGCCAGGAATTACTGCAAATGGTGGCGAACACGGTGGTGAGAGTGGATGCGCTGTGGCTGACGTCGCTGGAGCGCACGGGTGACAGCCTGAAAATCTCGGGTGAAGCGGGTTCGATTAACGCAGTGGCGAACTTCATCACGCAACTGAGACGATCGGGATACTTCGACAAAGTTGAAATTCAAGAGGCGAAAGAAGATGACGTGGTGAAGACGGTGCAAACGTACAACTTCACGATGACGGCGACGGTGGCGCAATCGTCCAATCCGGACGCGCAACCGCAAGCAAAGCCGGCATCCACGCCTCCTCCGCAGCCCGCGGCCCCAGGGAGGAGCTAGCAATGGCAACTTCTTTCAAAGATTGGCCCTGGCCGCTACAAGCGCTGTTCTACCTGGGATTGACGGTGGTGATCATCGCGGCGGGATTCTACATTCCGGGATTGCCGTTAGCGTCGGTGCGCGCGCAATTGCAAGACGCGCAGAAGCAAGAGAAACCGCTGGAGCAGGAAGTCGCGAATTTGCGAGTTTACAAGCAACGGCGAGCGGAATTGCAATCGCAGATGGATGCGCTGCAAAAGCAGCTGGCCACGCTGCAAACGATTGTTCCGGAAGAGAAACAAGTTGACCAGTTCATGCTGATGATTCAAGCGGCGGCCACGAGCTCGGGAGTTTCGCTGCGCCGGTTGAAAGCGGATCCAGTGGCGGCCAAGACCTACTACTTCGAGCTGCCGTTTGAAGTGCAGGCTGACGGCCCGTATTTTTCGGTGCTGGATTTCTTCGCCAGGCTGGGGCGGCTATCGCGAATTATCAACGTGGGTGACCTGAAGCTGGAAGGGATAGGCGCTCACAGCGCTGCCCCCAACTTCCGATTGAATCCGGGAGCTTCGGTGACGGGAACATTCACGATCACAACGTTCTTTACGAAATCGGCAGACGCGCCGGCGGCAACAACAACGCCGACGTCCGCACCAGTAAAACGGTAGGCGATGACGATGACACTAGTGAAGACAACTGCGAATCTGATAGCGACCCTGGCGATGTCGTTTTGTCTGTTGCCGGCGGCTTGGGGACAGAGTCCGAGCAAGAACCCGGAACAAAGTCCGGCCCCCGCGCACAAGGCGGGTCACAAGAAAAAGGCTGCTGCCGCGCCGGCGGCGACAGACGGGGCGCCGCAGGAAGCGGCAAAGCCCGAGGGGAAGGACGGAGTGGCAGGCAAGCGCGATCCGTTCTCTCCGTTGGTAAACGACAAGAAACCAAGCGGGCCGCCATTGCCTCCGGGAAAGGCCGGGCTGGTGATAGCAACAGTTCACGTGGATGGAACAGTGAAAGCAGCTAATGGAATGTTGGCGGTAGTGACCAACCCGGATCAGCGAACGTATTTCCTTCGAGAAGGGGACCGTCTGTATGACGGCGACGTGGAAAAGATTGGATTAGATGGAGTGACGTTTAAAGAAAATTCCAAAGATGCATTCGGGAAACCGGTTGAGAAATTAGTAACCAAACGAATCTACCCGAGCGCAGGAGAGCAGCAATGAGGATTATGCGGAGGGCGATGGGGGCGACTGCGCTGGTTGCAGCAGCCTTGATACTGATGAGCGGAGCGCTACCGGCCAGTGATGGGCCAGTAGTGCATGTGAAGGCGGTGGTAAAGAACGGCAACGTCACGCTGGAAGCACAGGCGAACGGGCCGTTCGAATACACCACCTATCGTCCGAGCGAAAGTTTGTTCGTGCTGGACTTGAGCGGAGTGTCTTCCGCGGACCCAGCGGGGGCGCGCGTGGTGGCCTCCGACCTGGTGAAGAGCTACCGAATGCTGACGTACACCTCGGGAGCCAAGCCAGTGGTGCGCATCGAGATTTTGCTGAGCCAGGGCGTTGAGCCACGACTGGAGCGAAAAGACTCGCAAGAGCTGAGCTTGCTAGTCGGGCGAACAGACGATGCGGCAGGCAAGTCCGCAATAGTGACGGGACCGGCGCCTGCGATCGTGCCGATTGCCGCCAAATCATCCGAAACCAAGCTACCCAGCTCAACGATTGAGGCCATACGCCAAGTGAATTTGTCGCAGAACGGCGATCTGACCGATGTGAACGTGGTGGGAACGGGCAAGCTGAATTATCACGCGATGCGATTGCAGAATCCGGACAGACTGGTTCTGGATTTTTCGGGAGCGCACCTGAAAACTTCCGAGAAGCATATTGCGAGCAATCTGGAGCCTGTGCGCGAAATCCGGCTGGCGCAATTTTCGCCGGAAGTATCGCGCATCGTAATCGATTTGCGGCAAGCGACGCCGTATAACATCACAAGCTCGGATTCGGGGATTACGATTGAGTTTTCGGCCAAGGCGACGAAGGGCGCGGTGAAATCCACTCCATCGGCACAGCCTGTGGACGTAACTACGACCAAGCTCGAATCACCAAAGCCTGCTCCGGCAGTTTCGGAGGCTACGCAACCGAAGCAAGTTTCGGCTCCAGTCATCATTTTGCCGTCAACTCTGACGCAGCCCACGGCCGCGTTGGCGATTCCGGCTGTTGCAGTGCCACAACCGCAAGATCAACAAGTGGGGTTAGCGGCCAAGCAAGTTGCGACGGAGGGTGCGGCGAGCGCTTCTAATCCGAATGGGGCTGACGCTTCGGCATCAGCGCCGGCTTCGGCATCGAGCCAGCCAATCACTAACGCTACCGTGCAGGCTCAGACTCCTCCGGCATCCGGCAAGTATTCGGGTGAACCGATTTCGGTAAACTTGAAAGACGTTGATTTGCGCGATTTTTTCCGGCTAATACACGAAATCAGCGGACTGAATATCGTGGTGGATCCGAGCGTAAAGGGCAGCCTCACGATCGTCCTGGACGATGTACCGTGGGATCAGGCTCTCGACATCGTTTTGAAGAACAACGGTTTGGACAAGCAGCTTGACGGAAACGTGCTGCGCATCGCTACCAAGGACACCTTGAAGAAAGAAGCCGATCAGAACCGCGAGCTAGCCAAGGCGCAAGCAGAAGCAGCGGATGTGGTCACGACCACTCGCCAGCTCAGCTACGCCAAAGCCGAGGATCTGGTCCCAACGCTGAAAAAATTCCTCTCTTCGAGAGGAGACGTGCTGGCTGATTCACGGTCGAACACGCTGATTATCCGCGACATCCCGAGTGTTTTGCCGGTGATGGACAACCTGCTGCGGCAACTCGACCGGAAATCACAACAAGTGGAAATCGAAGCGAGAGTGGTGGCAGCCAACAGGTCGTTTACGCGCGACATCGGCACGCAGTTCGCTGCGGCAGTATCGTTAGGCGGCGGGCAGAGCGTGCTTGGCGGAGCGAGCACGGTGGGCACCAGCCCGATCGTGCGCAACTCGCCGACCCCGCTGCCCCCGATCATCGTGGGAACCGGCGGATCGAACATCACCAGCGGTTCGATGCCTCTGATCACGAACCTGGGGGCCACGACCCCAACGAGCGCACTGAGCTACGCGTTCTCGTCCCAGAACTTCGCGTTGGATTTCATTATCAGCGCGGCGGAAGAGCGCGGCGTGGGCAAATTGATCTCGAAGCCGAAGGTCATCACGCAGAACAACCAGAAAGCAATCGTGAAACAAGGTACGAAGATTCCAGTCCAGACCATCGTGAACAACACGGTTTCGGTGCAGTTCGTGGACGCCGTGCTGGAACTTGACGTGACCCCGCAAATCACCGCGGAAGGCACGATCTACATGGATGTGACGGTAACCAACGATCAAATCGACACGGCTATTCCCCGAGTGCAGGGCATACCGGCTATCGACACGCAACAGGCGAACACCAAGGTACTGGTGAGCGACGGCGCGACGGTAGTCATCGGCGGAATCATCGTGTCCTCGCAGCAGCGCACAGTGGACCAGGTGCCGCTGTTCGGGAGCATTCCGGTGGTGGGCAATCTGTTCAAGCACACACTTGTGAACACGTCGTCCCTGGAGCTATTGTTCTTCCTGACTCCGAGGATTCTGCCGAGCTAATAACGGCGGGAATCGACAAGCGGAGAATCAGGGGAAAGTGAAATCCAAACCGGTGCAAGTGAATTCAGGCCGGAGCCGAATCCATCGGCTCCGGCTTTCCTTTTCCAACCTACGCGCTGACGCCTTTCTAGCGACTCACCTGCCGAACATTCAATATTTGTGCGGCTTTACCGGGAGCGCCGGGATATTGCTGGTCGAAGAGACGCGGGCGACGTTGTTCACGGATAGCCGGTACACGTTTCAGGCGCAGGAACAAGTTAAGGGGGCAAAGATACATATCTCCAGGAATGGTCTGCTGCGAGCGGCTGCAGAGGCGCTAAAGAAGCGCAAGGGGCGGCTGCACGTAGCCTACGCTCCCAGCCAAGTGACCGTGGCGCAAAAGGCCACTCTCCAGAAGCTCACGGGCAGCGGAGTGCGCTGGGTAAGCGGGGGAGACGCCGTGGAAAGGCTGCGGGCGGTTAAGGACGCTTCAGAGCTGACCACGATGAGAGAAGCTGCGAGGTTAATCAGCGAGGTGTTCGCGGAGACGGTGCCGAAGATTAAGGCGGGGGTTAGCGAACTGCAAGTGGCTGCCGAGATTGAGTACGGGATCAAGCTAAAGGGCGGGAGCGGACCTTCGTTCGAGACGATTGTAGCTTCCGGTTCGCGTTCAGCATGGGCCCATGCGCGGCCTGGCGGTAAGCTGCTCGGGAAAAACGAATTGGTCGTCCTAGATCACGGTGCTATACTTCGCGGTTATTGCAGCGACCTGACTCGGACGGTGTATCTGGGACGGGCGCCGGAGAAAGTCCGGCGGCTGTATGACGCCGTGCTAGAAGCCCAGCAAGCTGCCAAGGACGCAGTGGCGCCCGGGGTGAAGGCTGGAGAGGTGGACGCGGCGGCCAGACTGTCGTTGAAACGTCACGGGCTGGAAGAATACTTCACGCATAGTACAGGGCACGGGCTGGGGATAGAAGTACACGAGATGCCCCGGCTGGCCAGAGGCGAAGAAACGAAACTCGAAGAGGGCATGGTAATAACGATCGAGCCGGGCGTTTACGTTGAGGGGCTTGGCGGGATACGGATAGAGGACGACGTTGTGGTTACTTCAAAGGGCGCTGAGGATTTGACCGGCGCATCCAGGGAATTCTTAGAACTCTAAATGGCGAAAAAAACGACTCCGCATACTCATACCCAGAGTAGTTCCCAAACAGGTGGCGTGGATCTGCAGGAAGTAGAACGGCTTCTTGAGTTCATGTCGAAACATGGACTGGAGGAGTTTGAGTACGAGCGCGCAGGGTTCCGCATACGGCTGAGGAAGCCTTTTTCGCAGCCGATGGGATTCAGCCGCGCGGTTTCCGCTCCAGATATTGTGGTGGCGGCGGCCCCGGCCGGGGCGAGCCATTCAGGTGCAGCGGCCGCCAGCGCGCCGTCTTCCAGCGGAACGCCGGCTCAGGGCCACACGGGAGAAACCGAACGGGCAGTGGGTGAGGATGTTCACGTGGTGAAGTCACCGATTGTAGGGACGTTTTATGCGGCGCCGTCGGTGGGCGGGGAACCTTTCGTGAAGGTAGGTTCTCGGGTGGACGAGGGCCAAGCGTTGTGCATCATCGAAGCGATGAAGCTGATGAACGAAATCGAGTCAGACGTGGCGGGAGA
>DATEBK010000198.1:0-16211 GCA_035287825.1 Terriglobales bacterium | reverse complement strand
CTGCGCGGCACCATCGAATTGTATCCTCTAGATACATCGTCGATCTTGATTCCAGACCTGAACTCCAGCCCTCGAACCTCCGTTCACTTCAGCCGCTCCCGTCACTCGTACACTCCCCACAAAAAAGCGGCGAGACTGGCTACTCCTATCCTCTCTGAAAATGAGGACCGAGCGCCAGTCTCGCCGGATTGTATTTCAGTTACGGAAGTGTCCCCGCCAGGAAGATGGTTCCATCCTGCGCCCTCGAGCCTCGCTGCCGCACCAGGAATACCACATCCTGCCCGCTCTTCAGCGAAGACTCAATCTTGGAAAAGTCTTCCGCATTGTTCACCGGTTGTTTATTGACTTCCAG
The DNA here is from genome assembly GCA_035287825.1 of Terriglobales bacterium. GTDB lineage: Bacteria > Acidobacteriota > Terriglobia > Terriglobales > Acidobacteriaceae > Acidiflorens. The sequence goes on along the minus strand of DATEBK010000198.1, from coordinate 15,859 downwards.
AATCACGTCGCCGCGATTCAAGCCAACATCTTCGGCGAACGATTGCTGTTTCACGTCGGATACAACCACGCCTTTGCCGGCGGCTATGCCGAGCCGGTCAGCCAGATCTGACGTGACGCTCCGGACCGTAAGCCCGAACTTGCTGGCCTTGGGCGCTTCCGCTTCCTGGCCTTCGTCTTCGTCGCCCAGGCGAGCAGCAAAGAGCTTCGAACGATCGGCTATCGTGACCGTCGTCTCCTGCTTCTTGCCGTTGCGCACGAACGCGAGTTTCGCCTTCGAACCAGGCTTGCGGGAAGCGATGTCGCCTACCAGATCGTCGCCGCTTTTCACGTCTCTACCGTCCACTGCAGTGATCGTGTCGCCAACCTTCAGGCCCGCTTCTTCGGCCGGACTGCCCGATACCACTGTCGATACCGTCACGCCCGATCCGTAGATGCGCGCAATCGCAGGATTCGGCTGCCCCGCGAACTCAATGCCGATGGAGCCACGCGCAACCCTATGCTCCGGCCCTATCAATTGGTTGTAAACCTGCGCCACGGTGTTCGAAGGCATGGCAAATCCCACGCCCGCATACGAACTTGTTTCGGTAAGAATCGCGGTGTTGATGCCGATCACTTCGCCCGCCATGTTCACCAGCGGTCCGCCTGAATTACCTGGGTTGATGGCCGCATCGGTCTGAATGAAGGACTGAAATTGCTTGTTGGGAACGATGTTGCGTCCCTTGGCGGAAACGATGCCTGCAGTCACAGTCTCCTGCAGTCCGAACGGGCTGCCGATCGCCAGCACCCAGTCGCCAACCTCCATACCGTCGGAGTTGCCCAGCTTCGCTGCCGGCAGCGGCTTGTCGAAATCTATCTTGATCACCGCCAGGTCCGTCTCCGAATCGGTGCCGATCACTTTGGCATCATGGCCCGGCGAAGCGGGATTTTCATCCTGCAATTTCACGCGAATACGGTCCGCTTTTTCGACCACATGCCGATTAGTGACAATGTATCCCTTGGAATCGACAATTACGCCTGAACCGAGCGAATGTTGTCGGATCGTACCCGGATCCTGCCCACCCTGGCCGCCGAAGAACTTGTCAAAGAAATCCTGGAACGGCGAGTCGTCGTCGCCGCCCTGATCGTCCTGATCCGGATCGGGACGCACCCGCCCGCGACGGTGCGGATTCTTGATCGTCGACTCCGTATTGATGTTCACCACGCTCGGCTCAAGTTGCTTGGAGATTTGCGCGAACGCATTCGAGAGTTGCTGCGGCGCTGGAATCGTCAGCGGGGTCGCGTCAGATGATTTCTGCCCTTCTTTGCCCTTCACTCCATATGAGACCACCGTACCAATGAGAATGCCGACGGCGAGCGTTGCCAGAATCGTGAGGGTGTAGGCCCAGCGGTTGGCCTTGAAACGGGCCAAAAAAGCGCTTTCGCGCGAATCCATTTTTTCCTCCTGAACTTAACCTCTAATTATACCTTTGCCTTGGGGCGGACAAGACAGCCTGATGGTTAGACGCACAAAACATGATTTTCGTTTCGGTCATTTCAGTTGAAGGTGATGGTGCGTTTTGCTGCGTGCGCTGCTTCTCTAGGCTGCTTCTCTATGAAGACGCTTCGCCATTAAGATGCCTCTCTACAACCGGGCGGCCATCAGCGCCAGAAATACTCCTGTGTAGCCGGCGACAACCAGCAGAACGCAGAGCGCTCCGAAGTTGAGGACGTTGAAAAGTCCCCATGGCCTCTGTACCGCGCCCAGAGCGAGTTTCCACAATCCCAGGCTGCCCACCATCGCGCATAGCAGCACTACAACGATCCCTAGCGCCCGTCCATAAGCAATCTGCGGGAAAACGATCAGGAAGGTGACGGATGGTAGAAACAGCAGCGCTGGAACAACCGCCAGTGGAGCACCAATCAGAAACGCGCGTTCTCGCTCCTTCAGAGTCATCGGGTCATCAGGCGATCCAACTCATCCGATTCTAGCTCTGAAATTACCGCATGCGACAGTGAGATCAGGCACGCCGAGATGACGCGATCCTACTTCGCTTCGTACACCGTCTTGCCGCCAACCACGGTGCGCAGAACTTTCGTCTCCAGAATCTTCGGCGGCGGCGCGGCGGTGATATCGGTATCCAGCACAACAAAGTCGGCCAGCATTCCCGGCTCCAGCCTGCCTTTTTGCTTCTCCGCGAATTCGGCAAACGCCGAGCCTGTCGTATATGCAGCAATGGCCTGCTCGATATTCAGTTTCTGCGCCGGATAGTAAGTCTTCTTCCCATCCTCACTCATACGCGTGACCGCCGCGTAGAGTCCCCGAAATGGTGTGACCCCTTCGACCGGATAATCCGTGCCAAAAGCCACCGTCACGCCATGGTGCAAGAACTCGGCCCATGCGTAGGAATCCTCAGCCCGTTTTGCCCCAAGGCGCGACTCCGCCCAGAACATATCCGTGAGCAAGTGACTCGGCTGCATCGAGGCGATCACTTTGAGTTCTTTGAAACGCGCAATCTGCTGCGGCGTGGTGACTTGCGCGTGCTCCACGCGAAGCCGGTAATCGGAACCGCCATCCGCTGCTTTTATCTTTGCTTCCTTCGCCGCTTTCTCGGCCTGCGCAAAAGCATCCAGCGCCATCTGGACTCCTTTGTCGCCGATAGCGTGGAAGCCGATCTGATATCCGGCGAGAACGCGCTCCTTGGTCATCGCGTTCAGCTTTTCGACTTCGTATTGCGGAATGCCGCTGTTGCCAGGATCATCGCTGTAGGGCGCAAGCAGCGCCGCGGTCTTCGAGCCCAGCGAACCATCCATGAAGCCTTTCAACATTCCCGTGTGCAGCATGTTGTCGGACGCAGGATGCGAGTTGCGTTCGTTGTTCAGCGTCTCCACCGGATCATCGAACGTGAGCCACTCGGAAATCCTGGCCGTCAACTTCCCTTCCCGCTCCAGATCTTCGTAAATCAGAAAGTCGTCCCACTGCGAAAAGTCTTGCGCGGAGGTGACCCCGTGGCTCGCCAGATCGGCCAGCGCCAGTTCGATGGCCTGCCTCCGCTTCTCGTGCGTAGGCTTCGGAACCACCGCGAATATCAAGTCTTGCGCTTTTTCCCGCAGAATGCCGTTGGGCGTGCCAGTGTCATCGCGATCGATTTTGCCGCCGTCCGGATTGCGGCTTGCCAGGCTCACACTGGCCAGTTGCAAGGCCAGCGTGTTCGCTACGCCAATGTGTCCATCGACCCGTGCGAGATACACCGGATGTTTACCGCTGACCTCATCCAGGTCCCAGCGCGTGGGCAGAACCTTCACCGGCCACTTGGTCTCGTCCCAGCCCTCGCCAAGCACCCAGTCTCCGGGCTCGGCGGCTTCGCACTTGGCGCGCAGACGGTCGCGGAATTCATCCAGCGACTTGGCGCCGACTTCATCTACTCCCATCTTTTCCATGCCGCCGCTGGCCAGGTGCATGTGGGCGTCATTGAATCCGGGCATAACAAAATGGCCGCCGAGATCGATGACGGTGGTATTCGGTCCTTTCAACTTCATGATGTCGGCACGCATCCCGACCGCGAGAATGTGGTCACCCACCACCGCCAGTGCTTCCGAGCGCTGCCCTGAACCTAAAGACGACGCAGCTTGCATCTCTCCCGTGTAAACATTGGCGTGAGTAAAAATGACGTCTGCTTTCCGCTTTACTCCACTCTCGGCTTCTTTTGCAGGTTCTTTTTGCGCTGGGGCGCCACTCTGCGCCGATACCGCAGCAGCTAGAGTCAACAGTAGGATCGGAGCGATTCGGGCTGTCATTCGTCAACTCCCGCCATTGCGAGCATTGTAAGCAGAATGCGCCTCAGTCCGAGGTCGCGTCCATTGCAGTCGAACCATTCTTGCAACGTGTGCGCTCCTCCTCCGGAGCCGCCTCCGCCGATGGCGATGGCTTCGCGGCCGAGCGATAGCGGAATATTGGCATCGGTCGATGCCCGCTGCACTTGGGCTATGTTGCCTAGGTTCGAATCGACGGCGCGAATTACCTGCAGGAGTCTCGCATCCTTTGCCAGTTCACCCGCCGGACGATTTCCGATCTCGATCACTTCGCTTTGCACCACCTGCGGCCTTAGACCCCCGCGTTGCGCAGCGGTCCGGTTTTCTGCCGCAACTGCCTGCTCCATTGCAGCCCGCAGTGCCCGCTCCATCCGGTCGATTTCCGCCATTGACGTCGAGCGCAGATCGACTCGAATACTCGCCGATTCCGGAATCGAATTCACCGAAGTTCCGCCGCGAAATACGCCAACGTTGAAAGTCGTTTTAGGGGAGGTCGGCACCGGCGTCTGGCTGAAGATCTCAATCGCGCGCCCCAGCGCCATAATTGGATTAGGTGCGCCGAAGTCGCTCCAGGAGTGGCCCCCGGGACCGCGCACGATCACTTCAAAACGGCGGCTGCCGAGCGCTTCCGCGACGATCGTGTCAGATCCCGCGCCATCGACAATCACGCTGCAGGCAATCGTGTCGCGCCACCGCGGCGTGCGGAAAACCTGCCGCATGCCCCGCAGATCGCCTTCGCCTTCTTCCCCAACGTTACCGATGAACACGATCGGCAGCGTGTGCTCCATCCGTTCGCTCGCCAGCACGCTGGCCACAGCCAGTATCGCAGCGATGCCCGCACCGTTGTCGGAAACTCCCGGCCCATACAAACGGCTCGCCTGCTGCCGGATATTCAATGGCGTCGCTGCCGGAAAAACCGTGTCAATGTGCGCGCTGAGCGCCACAAAACGGTCGCCTCGGGCGGGACGAACGCCAAACACATTACCCACCTCGTCCACGTGAACGTCGACAAGTCCAAGATCGCGAAATCGATCAGCCAGCCAGGCGCCGCGAGCGCCCTCGGCAAACGGAGGCGCGGCAATACGCGTCGCTTCCATCTGCCATAGAGCAAATTGTGCTTCCTGCGAACGGAAGCGGTCAAAAGCTGAGCGTACTTCCGGCGCATTTGCCAGCCGCGCCACCTGCTCCTTGACCGGAACCACCGGAACATGCAAATCGGCAGACGCTGAGGGAGTTCGTTCCATGCCTGTGCGCTTATCTTATAACGAAGCTGCACCGCAGAACGAAACACGGAAGGATGAAATGCGAGCTGCCAAGCGGACGAGGTCGTTTCGGGAGGTCCGTTTCAGCGAACACCGTGGAGCGCGGTTTCGGCGGGGTTCGCTTCCAGCATCTGCATGCCGTTCAGGATGGTGGCGATCACGTTCTCGTCGCCCACGACTGTGTTGATCATCATGTGATAAAGGTCGCGCCTCGGCCAGTCGGCATTGAAGTAATGCTTGATGTAGGCCATCCGTTCCCTGTCCACGTTTTCCACCAGGTCTTCGGCCTCGTCGCGGCTCTTGCCCAGGGCAAGCAAACGGCGAATTTTTTCGTCGTGCGGAGCATAGGTAAAAACGCGGAAAGTATCTTCACGCTCCCGCAAAAAAAATGGCCCGCCACGGCCCACGACCACGGCATTTCCCTCGCCGGCAATGTTCTGCATGATCTCTTCCACCATCGCCATCATGTGGTCGGCATCAAAGGCACGGGAGTTCCCGGCTGGCATGCTCCGCTCATAGCTCCCGCGCCAGAAGGCCTTTGCAAGACGATAGAGGCGGCTATCCACGCGCTCGTCGCACAACGTCACCACCGATTCCGTCACCTGTGCGCGCTTGGCAATCTCGCACGTTAGTTGCTGGTCCCACAGCTTCCAGCCCAGGCGGCGCGACAATTCGCAGGCAATGCCTCCGCCGCCGCTGCCAAACTCGCGCTCGATAGCAATGATGCGAAACATCCGGGCTCCAGTTCCCATTTTACCGCCGACGAGTCTATCGCGGAGGGAATCCAAAGCCAAGCGGAAATTGCCCGCGAAGCACCGAAAGCTGCAGAAAATGTGGAGCAGTCCGCCTCGGCACGCGAATGCGCGGTGCGCGGCCCTAGTGCGCGGCCCTAGTGCGCAGCCATGGTGCCGCCGGGCCTCGTTTTCTTGATCAGAAATACGAAGGGGATGAGACAGCCGATCACCACCCCCAGAAACCAGAAATTATCGATATATGCCAGCATGGTCGCCTGCGAGATGACCCTAGCCTGCAACAGGGCATAGCCGTGCTGCACTGCGCTTCCCGGACCCGTTCCCGGTCCAACGCCGCCGCCGGAAAAAACGCCGGTCATCCCGCGCAGTGTCGATTCAAACTGCGGATTCGACGCGCTCAGGCTCTCCGAAAGCCGCGATTGATGAAACTGGGCGCGGCGCGCCAGCCCGGTCGTAACCAGGGAAATCCCGACGCTGCCGCCAATATTTCTAGCCAGGTTCATCAAGCCTGACGCCGCATTATTCTTGTCGCGCGGCAGGCTGGCATACGCAGCCGTATTGATCGGCACAAACAGAAACGCCATTCCCGCCGCCTGCAGCACGCGCGCCATCGCTACCGTGTGGAAATCGATGCCCAGGTCGAAATTCGTCATATTGAACAATGAGAACGAAAGCATTGCCAGTCCAAACATCATCAGATACCGCGGACTGTAGCGCGAAAGCAGAAATCCGACGAGGGGCATGAGCAACATGATCGTGAATCCGCCCGGCATCAACGCCAACCCGGCCCGCTCCGCCGTATAACCAAGCAGAGTCTGCATGAAAAGCGGCAACAGCAGCGTGCTGCCTAGCAGCGCGAATCCCAGCATGAACATCAGGAAGTTCGAGACCGCAAAACTTTTCTCCCGAAATAAATGCAGGTCGATGATCGGATCTTTGTGGTGCCACTCCCAGAAAATCACAAAGATCAGCGACACCACCGAGATCACCGTCAGAGTCACGATGAAATTGGACTCGAACCAATCATCGCGCTGTCCTTTATCGAGGATGACTTGCAGCGTTCCCAGTCCGAGTGCCACAAAACCAAGTCCGGTGTAATCGATGTGGGTTTCACTCAGCTTGCGCCGCTTGAAATACGGAGGGTCCTGAATCAGCCGCGAAGTCAGCAGCAGCGAAATAATTCCCACCGGAATATTGATAAAGAAAATCCAGCGCCAGGTGAAATTGTCAGTGATGTATCCGCCCAGCGTCGGACCAATCGCCGGCGCCATCACCACCGCAAGGCCATAGACGGCAAATGCCATGCCTCGTTTGGCGGGAGCAAAAGTATCCGCCAGAATGGCCTGTTCGCTCGGCTGCAAACCGCCGCCTCCCACGCCCTGCAGAACGCGGAAGATGATCAGCATCGTAAGGTTCGGGGCAAATCCACACAGAGCGGAACTGATCGTGAACAGCGCCACACAGCCCATATAAAACCGCTTGCGGCCGAGGATCGAGGAAAGCCATCCGCTTAGCGGCAACACGATGGCGTTTGAGACCAGATAAGACGTCAGCACCCACGTGCTTTCATCCTGCCCGGCGGAAAGACTCCCGGCAATATGCGGTAACGCCACGTTCGCGATGCTGGTATCGAGCACCTCCATGAACGTAGCCAGCGTCACGACCACGGCGATGATCCACGGATTGACCGCCGGCCGCCATTCCGCGGCATCGTTCATGGTGATGGCAGCAGCGCCCATTATTTAATCCAGACCTTCGGTTCGACCGACATTCCCGGCCGCAGTTCATGTCCTTTATCTTCGCCGTTATCCAGAACGATTTTTGCCGGAATGCGCTGCACCACTTTGACGAAATTACCCGTGGCGTTCTCCGGAGGCAGCAGGCTGAACCGCTCTCCACTCGCGCCCGCGATCGAATCGACATGGCCCTTGTAGGTCTTGCCTGTCGCATCGACCGCAATGTCCACGCGCTGGCCGGGCTTCATCCTGCTCAGTTGCGTCTCTTTGAAGTTGGCCGTGATCCAGATATTCGCCGCATCCAGTGGGATGATCTTCATCATCTCCTGGCCCGGCGATACGTTTTGACCAATCTCCACCGTGCGATTGCTCACCGCTCCACTGACCGGCGCAATGATTTTCGTGTACTGCAGATTGAGTTCCGCCTGGTCGAGCTGCGCTTTCTTCTGTTCCGCAATCGCCAGTGCCGACTTCGCCCGCGCGTTGATCACTTCCATGGTGTGCGGACGCGTGCCGGCATTGCGAAGATCGGCCTCGGCCTGATCCAGCTTGCTCTGCGCTTGTTTGATCTGCGCCGCAGCAGCGTCCGCATTCGACCGCGACGCCGCCAGCGTGGCCGCCGCCGCTTGCGCGCTGTCGATCGCCTGGTCGTACTGTTGCTCCGAAATTTCCTGCTTGTCGATCAGCAGCTTGTAGCGGACCAGATCGTTCTGCGCTTTCGTGTTGTTCGCATCCGCCTCCGTAACCTGTGACTTCGCCGCCTCAAACTGTTGCCGCGCCGACGTGATTCCCGCCTGCGCGCTGGAGACGCCTGCCTCCGCGCTGCTCACCTGGCTCAACGTGTTGACATTCGTGATCGGCACGTTAATGCCTGCAACCGAAGCTTGTGCCTCAGCGTCGGCGTATTCCGCCCGCGCCTGCGCCACCGCGACCTCGTAGTCCGCTGGATCGATTTCCACCAGGACCGTTCCCTGTTCCACATACTGGTTGTCTTGCACGTTGAGGCTGATGACGTGGCCGCTGACCCGGGCGCTCACCGAATTCACATGCCCGTCAATCTGCGCATCGTCGGTCGACTCGTAACTCGCGAAGTAACGCCACAGGAAAACGATTCCCACCACAAGCGCAATACCGGCGAGAACAAAAAAGATTCTCGTGCGCGGATTCCCTAAAAACGCAGCCCGCCGTTGATAACGGGCTTCGCTGTCAGGCGGAGTCTGCTGCGGTTGAGTCTGCGATTGCGGAGCCCGCGCCTCCGCTTGCGGTTTCGGCTCAGTGGCCACGCTGCTGGTTGGTTCCATGAATGATTTCCTCTTGCTTATTTCCTTTGCAGATATTCCCGAACGCCCTCTTCGGCCCGTCCCATGGCGCGAGCAAACGAAACTTTCGCCAGATTGTGCTGGTACAGGCTGGAAATTAAATTCTCGTGCGCCGTCGCCAGCGCTTCCTGCGCCTGCACCACTTCCAGGTTGTCGGTAACTCCGGCGGAAAATCGGTCCTGTGACTGGGTCAGTGCTTGCTCCGCCAGGTTTACCGAACTCTGCGACACATCCACCAGATCGGCCGACGATTTCAGATCGAGCAGCGCGTTGCGAACATCCTGATCGATCAGACCCTTCACATCCGCCAGTTGCGCCTCGGCCTGCCGCAGAGTGGCTTCGGCCTTCAGGACGTCGCTGTGCACCTTGCCGCCTTGAAAGATCGGAATATTCACCGTGCCCGCGACCGCATACGTCGGGAGCACATCGCCTGGCGTTATTCCGATCTCGCCGAAATTGGCCGACACATCGACCGTCGGATAGTATCCGGCAACCGCGCCGCGGCGTTCCAGTTGCGCGGCCACCAGACGATCATGCGCGGCTTTGTAATCGGAGCGCGAAGCATAGGCGCTCTGCAGGCTGCCCGCAAGATCGGGGACCGGAAACGGCTCGTACGGAGTCTTTTCAGCCAATTCAAACTCCTGATCGTTCGCCAGTCCTATCACCCGGGCCAGCGAGATTTTTTGTTTGGCGAAATCGTTCGCCGCCGCGATCAGTTGCTGCTGCCGCGTCTGGTATTCGACCTGAGCGCGCAGCGTATCGATTGCCGGAGCCACCCCGGCCTGCTGCTGCGCCACCGCTTTGTCATAGAGCGCTTTCGCAGTCTCTACCTGCGCCTGTGCCGTCTCCACGCGAGCCGCTCCAGCTATCGCCACCAGATAAGCGTTTCCGGTAGCGAGTACCACCAGATCGCGCGCATCTTTCAAGCTGTGCTGCGCCACGCTTTCGCCGACCACCGAGGCACGATACTTCTGGATCGACTTCCAGTCGAAAACACGCTGCGTCGCCGAGGCGCGTACATCAAAGTTGGAGAATGGACCAATGACCGCCGGCACATTTCCGAAAGGACCGCCGCTGCGCAGTCCCAACGCCTGCAGGCTCACTTTCTGCACCGTCTCCTGCAGGTCCGCGTTGACGTTCGGAAGCAAGTCACTGAGCTGTTCCCATTTCTCTCCTCGCGCCTCAACCGTGTTGGACTCCGACAAAAGACCAGCCAGGTTCTGCCGCAAGGCCCGTTCGATCGCTTCTTTGAAGGTCAGTTGCAGGATGCCCGGCGTCGCCTTGGCTTCTGGCACGCTGCCAAAGACAGGATTCTGCGCTGAGGTTTGCACCTGCGACGTCGCCGGGGATTGGATCTGAATCGTCCCGCCCGTCGAGCCGGAAGAAGAACTGGAACTCTGTGCGCACAAGACCGCCGAGAACAAAAGAACGCAAGCAACCGGTAAACCTGCGGTTGATAGAGGAAAGCGCCGTAAAGGGATACGCCGTAATGAAAAACGCGGTAAGAAAAGTCGCAAGATTGTCGCACTCTTCATTGTAATTAACCAGTTAGTTAGATTCTACCCAACAGCCTTGCCCGAGGCAATCCACTCCATGGTATCTAGGGCCGCTCAACGACAAGCAATAGGGATGATCCGGTACAAACGGCAAATGAACGCTCGATATCCGACACTCGTAAAGCTCGACAGACAAACGCTCATCCCTGCAACATTTGGCCGAATCCGCTAAATCCGCACGCTTAATTCGCAAAAAGTAATGGACTCATTCTCGGGGCGGCCCGATGCAAATTATTAAGCCGCAAATCATGCCATCGCACCTGCCACAGTGACCTTGGTCATCTTGTGTAACCCCCACTCCAAGTTCAATCTAGAGCGGAGTCAAGGACTGCCCGGCGACTGAAGTTTGCGCGAGGCTAGTCTTGCGTGTAGGTCCCAGCGCACGTCCTCACTTATGAGCGAAGACACGAAACAGCCGCCCAAAGGGTCAGATTGGACGCGACTGCTCACCGATCCAGATCTCGTCAGCCACCTTGGCCAACTCCTTCAGACCTACCGCGAAGTAGCTCCAGAACAGCGTGAAGAAGCACTGCTCAAGGCGATGCATGCCATCAAAGATGCAGCCGTGAAAGCCCGCGAAGCCATGCAAACCGCGCCCTGGGCCGCAGCCGCTCCGCCCGCCCCGCTGCAACATCCCCAGCCCGTGCCTGTAGGCGAGACTCCGCCCTTTGAACCAGACATGCTCACTTCGCAGGAAGAAGCCGACCGCCGCCGTTTTGCTCGTATTAAATGCTATGTCGCGGTGGAAATTAACATTGCGGGCATCGAACAACCTGTATGGGGCAATCTCGTCAATGTGGGCCGCGGCGGCTGTCTGGTCGAAACCGCCAGCGCCGTCCCGGCCGGCAAGGCCCTGGAAATCGGCCTGTGGGTGGCGAACGGAAAAATCTGGGTGAAAGGTGTGATCCTCAGCGGCGTTGCCACGCGCCGAGCGTCGTCTTTCGGAGTGCGCGTAAAATTCTCCGAGGCGGAATTATCGGAAAAACAGCACCTGCGGGAGTTTCTCAAGTTTGTCGAAGCAACCGCCCGCAAGTCGCACAGCGGAAACGCGTATGTGGCTCAACTGAAGGGCTAGCTCTAAAGACGTTAACCCACTGTTTTCAGCCGCATACCCCGGTAACCTGCCCTGCAACTTTTCCCCCGGTTCGGGTTCACTCTTTATGAGACCGATCTGACGAGCCCGATCAGATGAGGCCGACCACGATGCGTGCAGTCAAATCAAAAATACCCTTGCGCGGACGCCGCTGGCTCGTCCCAGCCCTACTTCTGACTGCCACAGTCGCGGCCCAATTCGCCCTCGCCAGCAAAAAGAATAAAACCGCCGCCCCACCGCTCGATGAGCCCAAACGTGCCCTCCATGCCCTGAATCGCCTCACTTTCGGCCCGCGGCCCGGCGATGTCGAACTCGTCGCGCAACTGGGCGTTGATAAATGGATCGATCTCCAACTCCATCCCGAAAAAATTGACGACCCGGCTCTCGATGCCAGACTGGCTCCATTCCGCACCCTGCGCATGGATACCAAAGAAATCGTCGAGAATTTTCCCCCCAATCAAATGATCAAGCAGATCGCCGACGGCAAAGCCCAATTGCCGCACGATCCCACCAAGCGCGTGGTATACGAAGCGCAGCTCCAGCGTTACGAAGACAAGCAGGACCGCAAAGCCGAAGCAGCCAATCAACCGAATCCGCCTAATCAAGCCCCCGCTGCCTCCTCCGACGCCATGCACCCCGACGACTCCGTCGAGATGCAGCGCCGCGAAGAACGCCGCATGGCCAACGCGAAAACACAGGAGCTTCTCGATCTTCCTCCCGACGAGCGCATGCAACAGATTATGAAAATGTCGCCCGAAGATCGCCGCGCTCTGACCGCGACCACCAAAGGCGCCAAGGCCGAGGCCCTCATGGATGGCATGAACGCAAAACAAAAAGAAACGGTTCTCGCGCTCAAGAATCCCGAGCAGGTCGTCGTCGATGAATTGATGCAAGCCAAGCTGATGCGCGCGATCTATAGTGAGCGCCAGCTCGATGAAGTGATGACCGACTTCTGGATCAACCACTTCAACGTGTTTATCAACAAAGGCGCCGACCGTTACCTGCTGACCAGCTATGAGCGCGACGCCATCCGGCCCCACGCTCTGGGAAAATTTGAAGACCTGTTGGTTGCAACCGCGAAAAGTCCGGCCATGATGTTCTATCTCGACAACTGGCTGAGCGTCGGCCCACATTCGGAAATCGCGCTCGGCATCGACCCGCATCATCCCTACTATGGCGCGCCGAATCGTCCCCGCAAACCGAAGCAGGCCAGCGGCCTGAATGAAAATTACGGCCGCGAGCTCATGGAACTCCACACCCTCAGCGTCGGCGGCGGCTACACCCAGAAAGATGTGACCGAAGTGGCCAAAGTTTTCACCGGATGGACACTCGACCAGCCGAAAAAAGGCAACGGCTTCCGCTTCGAGCCGCGCATGCACGAACCCGGCGACAAGCTCGTCATGGGACATAAGATCCGATCCAATGGCGAACAGGAAGGCCGCGAAGTTCTGCACCTGCTCGCCCACAATCCCAAGACTGCGCATTTCATTTCGCAGAAACTGGCCATGCGCTTCGTTTCCGACAATCCTCCCCCCGCGCTCGTCGATCGCATGACCAACACTTTCCTGAAGAAGGATGGCGACATTCGCGAGGTGCTGCGCACTCTTTTCCAGTCGCCCGAATTCTGGTCGCCCGATGCCTACCGCGCCAAAGTGAAAACGCCGCTCGAGTTCGTAGTTTCGGCCGTCCGCGCCAGCGGAGCCGATGTCGAAGACGCCCGCGCTCTGGTCAACACCCTCAACAATATGGGAATGATGCCCTACGGCATGGTGCCCCCGACCGGCTATTCCATGAAGGCCGACACCTGGGTCAACTCCTCGGCCCTGCTCGGACGCATGAATTTCGCGCTCGCCCTCGCCGCCGGAAAAATAAAGGGAACCAAAGTTGTTTCCACCAGCCTCGTGGGTGTGGGAACGGCCACCACAGCCGCCGGCGATCCGCAGCAGGTGCTGGCCTTGCTCGAAAATTCCCTGCTCAACGGCGACATCTCGAAACAAACGCACGATACCATCAGCAAGCAATTGGACGACCCGGCCATCACCCAGCGGCGTCTGGATGATCCCCAGCGTCCGCCCAACGTAGCCGCGATTACCGGATTGATTCTGGGATCGCCTGAATTTCAGAAACGATAGCTTGTTTCAAGAAAGCTTGTTTCAGAAAAGTTTTTTTCAGAAAAAGATAGGTTCAATCCTATGTCCATCACTCGACGCATTTTTCTTCGCAACGGCGCATTGGCCGTTGTCGGAACCACTGCCCTGCCGAGCTTTCTTACGCGTGCCGCTTTTGGCGCAGCCGATCCCGGCATTCGCAACAAACGGCTGGTCGTCATCTTTCAGCGCGGAGCCGCCGACGGTCTCAACATCGTCGTGCCCCACGGCGAGCCGAACTACTACGCCATGCGCCCGACCATCAATATTCCGAAGAAATCCGTGCTCGATCTTGACGGATTTTTCGGATTGCATCCCTCGATGGCCTCGTTTCAGCCTCTCTGGAACCAGAAGCATCTCGCCATCGTCCACGCTGCCGGATCGCCCGACCCGACGCGCTCCCATTTCGATGCGCAGGACTACATGGAATCCGGCACGCCCGGCCTCAAGGTCACCGACGACGGCTGGCTCAACCGCGCCCTGCATGATCTCCCAGCCGACAACTCGGCCTTCCGCGCCATCGCGCTCGGCCCGTCGTTGCCGCGCATTCTCTCCGGCAAAGAGCCGGCAGTCGCGGTCAACAATCTGAACGATTTTTCTGTGGGCGGAAAAAATCCCAACGCCGCGCCCATGTCGAATACCTTCGAAGCCATGTATGACCACTCCGTCGACACCGTTTTGCATGGCACCGGCGCAGAAACTTTCGACGCCGTCAAGACGCTGAAAGCTGCCGACGCCGCGCAGTACACGCCCGCGCCCAACGCCAACTATCCCAAAGGCCGTTTCGGCGACAGCCTGAAGCAGCTCGCCCAACTCATCAAAGCCAATCTCGGCGTGCAAGTCGCTTTTGCCGACATCGGTGGCTGGGACCACCACGTCAACGAAGGCAGCACCCAGGGCCAAATCGCCAACGTCCTCGGCGATTTCTCACAGTCGATCTCCGCTTTTTGGACCGATCTCGGCGACCTCGGAGAAGACACCGTCGTCGTCACCATGTCGGAGTTCGGCCGCACCGCCCGCGAGAACGGCAACCGCGGCACCGACCACGGCCACGCGAATGTCATGTTCGTTCTGGGCGGCCCGGTCAAAGGCGGCAAAGTCTACGGCCGCTGGCCCGGCCTCGATCAATCGCAACTCTACGAAGGCCGCGATCTAGCCCTGACCACCGACTTCAGAATGGTTCTCGGCGAAGTCGTATCGCGCTATCTCGGCAACAAAGATTTGAAAACTGTCTTCCCGGGATTCGAAGGCCAGCCGGGGCAATTCTTAAGGTTGTTAGGATAATTGTGTTGTGTGGAGCGGCGGGCGTCTCGCCTGTCTGCCAGTGCAACAAGAGTTCGATCGGGGGCGATCAAGGTGAAACGTTTTCAGGTTCTGTTCAACGTGCGCAACAATCTCCGCAATCTCAATAAAGAGGCGGCCGTCGACTCCATGCGAAACGTCCTGGCTGTCCTTGGACTGGGTTTACTGATTGGAGATTTTGCCACCATGCGTCTCCCCTACGTTATTCCCGGAGTCGCTCTGTTACTCGCCGTCTGGTACGCCGACTATCTGCGTCACGACCTGCCCGCCGCTCCCGCCGTCAATGTTCCAGAAGCCGCTGCCCCCGCAAAAAAGGAGAGTTCAAGCGAACAGCGCTCGATCGATCCGACGATCCATCCAATGACCGATCCGATCGACCAGCTTGGTAGAGCCTCATAAGCTCCCCTTCCCTTCTTGTCATCCCGAGCGCAGCGAGGGATCTGCAGTCCGATGCGATCATCAACCGACGGGCTACTATGGACAGCTCTACGAAACCGGCACTCGCCTCCGAAGCACCCCGACAAACACGGCATCAGCCCTGAGCGAGACCATCTCCAACGGAGAAAATCCCCGGAACCACGCAAGATAGAAGGTCGCTAGCAACAGCGCAATCGTAATGGCAAAATTGGGGCACGCATTCAGAGCCCACTGTCCGCGCCACGTCAGCTGGCAGGCATGAGAGAACGGCATGAGATAGGGAATCGGCCATTGGTATCCGTCTGGCCCGCGACTTCCCAGCAAGTCCTCCAGCAGATGAATGTGGAAGCTCAAGAAGGCCATGCCAGCAGTCTTCCATCGCTGCACCGCCAAAACAAACGACATCGCCGCCACGACAATCGCGAACGGAAGGCTATGCAGAGAGTGATGATAAGTTGAGAACCATTCAAGCGGATGCGGAGAG
>DATEBK010000197.1:0-7290 GCA_035287825.1 Terriglobales bacterium | reverse complement strand
GGGTGAGACGCGATGAATCGCGCACATCCGCCTTCAAGATGGCATGATGAATCACTCGGTCTTCGGCGGGCTTCTGATCTTGCGGAGGCAGGAACTCGTAGAGCATGCCGTTGAGCGCGGAAAGCTCGCGGACCTTCCCGTCGCTGACCAGGTTGATACTGTCAAAGCCAGCGCTGAGGGCTTCCAGTCCCTGCATGTCGCGGTTGTAGCAAAGCAAGTCGAAGAGAAGACGGGCGGCAAAGCGGCCGCGCTCTGCCCCGCGGCAGGAGGCAACGCGTCCGACTGCGGCAAAAAGTCGGTCGGCACTGATGCGACTCTCAGCCAGTATTTTTTCGACGCGCGCGGCTTCCTCGCGAAAGATGAGCGCATTCTTAATCTGCTGCGGGTTGACCCGCGGAGCATACTCGGCGAGCAAGGGTACGGTCTCGTAGGAGGCAACCACGTGCGAGAGCACGCCTTCGCGGTGTAACATGCGGGTCCAGATGTCGAGCCTGTCTTTCCGGTTGCGGTCCTCTTGTGTCAGGTCTTCACCGCTGCCGGTTCCGACCAGAGTGGCGGCATTTTCAGGAGCGCTGAGCGCTTGCTCCAAAT
This sequence comes from Terriglobales bacterium, assembly GCA_035287825.1. GTDB lineage: Bacteria > Acidobacteriota > Terriglobia > Terriglobales > Acidobacteriaceae > Acidiflorens. Next base: position 6,699 of record DATEBK010000197.1, on the reverse strand, counting down.
GTTCATCGCTGATCGTCTCGGCGTATCCAAGTTCGCGCAGGAAGTTTAGCGCGAAACGCCGGAGAGGCGGGAAGCGGTCGGGGTCCTTATCGAAGTTGCCGAACATGTAATAGTTCTCGGCGCAAAGATAATCGTCGCGGCCGTCTTCGGTAAGAATCAAGGGATTGAGAAACAGGCGGTAAACATCGACGGGAAATTCGCCAAGCAAGGAACGCCGGGTGCGGGCCAGGGTCTCTTTCTCGATCTCGCCAATCAGGCGAAATACTTCGTATCCAGCGCGGCGAAGGATGATCTTCTTGCGTACGCGGAACGACGAGACTAGCTCCTGTGTCTGCATCATTTTCACTTGCCGAACGCCTTCGAGCGACTTCGACTTCACGTGGCACTGCTCGAGAATGCGGGCAAACTGCACGTTGAGTTCGGTGCGTAGAAATTTGAAGACGGCGAGGCGGCCGAGAATATCGACCGATGGATTGTTCTCCGACTTGGCGCGATTCAGGATGGCGAGATGAATCGATACCAGCAGCGCTTTCAAGTCGGTGGGGCCGGGCTTGCTCAGTTTGGTCGCGCCGTTCGCGGAAATGAACTTGCTGTGGGCCGCGACCGGAATGTCCATTTCGAAAAGCGATTCCACCTCGCCGAAACGGCAGATGTAACGTGCGAGATGAAAACTCAAGTCGGCAGTGACGCGCGAACTGAGAAAGACGTCGTAGCGCAGATTGTCCACGCCCAGCTGCAAATTGCTGAGCGCGAGGGCGATAGCACGGTATTGAAGATCGGGCAGGGTGGGTGGTTCAGAACTGCGCAACCGAAAGACTGGGAGCTTGGGCATCGCCTGGGATCTCTCGCTTAATCTGCTCGCAAATCGCTGAAACTGCGATACTAAGCAGCAGGCTAGCACGCTGGCGGGACAGACCCAAAGTTACGCAAGTTTCGGAGAGTGTCTGGGGGCGCTCAGGTTCGATTTCTCCCGCGACCGCGGGGATCAATTCTTGGAGCCTCAACCCGGCCGGACATCGCGGACATCGTCTCCTGGTAAAAACAAACGTCGCGTCGCCGTTTGATTGGCATCTGCCAGACGCCGATTTAGCGTTTCCACGTCTGCTCTCACCCAGCCCACGCTGGAGATCTGGATTTCACCGTCCGGTTCGATGAGGAACAAAGAGGGCACGTTAGTGAGCCCGTAGGCGTTTGAAACCGCATAGCCGGCGGGATCATCGAGGAGCGTGGGAAAAGTCACGCCATACTCCTTCAAAAAGGCCGTGGTCTTGCTTTTGTCATCCTGAGAAATACCTACAATCGAGACTTTCTGGCTACCGTAGGCCTTGTGGAGGCGCTCAAGATAGGGAAACGTGTACTGGCAAACCGGGCAGGAGACCTTGAAGAAGGCGGCGAGTACGGGGCCCTGCTGAAGACCGGTTTGCAATGAAAACGTACTGCCATCCAGCGCAGGCAAAGAAAAGTCCGGCGCTTTGGTTCCTTCGCGCAATGCGGTCATATCTTTCGGACCTCCAAACAGGCGGTTAAGCCAGGTCATGGGAATTTCTCTTCAACCATTAGATGATACCGCCCGCCCGGAGAATCTTACGTGTCAAGCCCGTGATGGGGAGCTGCATGACGCGATCAATCGCGATCCACTTACCTCTTGCCGTGGATGGAGCCTTGACTAATGGAGTATCCCGCAGAACATGAACCGTGTAGTCGGTGACCGTGATGGAGTGGCGAAATGTGCGCCAATGCGCGGGCGCTGATTGCGGAGGTTCGGACGACGTCGGCAGTTCCCACATGCCCGCCATAAGCGAAGTGCGCTTGGGGCGTTGTACCAGACGGATCTCATCGCGGCTCCGGCCAACTCCATGTCTTTGCTGTCTTTGCTCGAGCGCGCACCAGATATGCTTTCTCCGCTGGGGTGTGGACGTCCGCGTCCGTGGAACTTCTCCTCGCGTGGCGCACCATTGCCGGACCGGACATTCCGGGCAGCGCGGCGCTCGCGGTGTACAAATAGTTGCGCCAAGTTCCATCATCGCCTGGTTGAAGTCCCCAGGGCGCAAATCGTCGAGAAGCGCCTGAGCATGTTGCCAGGATTGCGCCGCACTCAGGTCGACGCCACCCAGAATTCTCTGCAACACGCGCGCGACATTGCCATCGACGACGGCGACCGGTTCGGCAAAGGCGATGCTGGCAATGGCCGCAGCCGTGTAGCGTCCGATGCCGGGGAGTGCGAGTAGCGAGTCGAAAGTCCGCGGGAAGCAAGCGTCGTGGTGCTCGACGATCTGCCGCGCGCATTGATGCATGCGCCGCGCTCGCCGGTAGTAGCCAAGTCCGCTCCAGGCGGCCAGTACGTCATCTTCGCGCGCTGCGGCGAGCGCTTCGATATCGGGAAACCGAGCCAGGAAAATCTTGTAATGTTCAAGCACGGCGACGACACGAGTCTGTTGCAGCATGATTTCGCTGAGCCAGATCGCGTAAGGATCGTGAGTGCGCCGCCAGGGAAGGTCGCGACGACTGCGGTCGTACCAATGGAGCAGGGCCCGACGAAAACGGCTGAGACCCTTGCCGAGAACTCCATGAGTAACATGGGATGAGGGTGTAATCTCGCGGGAAATGGCTCGCCGAGCTTTTCCCGGGATTGGGGTCTGCGCGCGCATTTACGGTTGGCTGACGCTGTGCGCTATCTCGACCCACCCAGACTTTTGCTGTTGCCAGACCGTCATCATGTGTTGCGGTGCCGAGGGGAGCGGCTGCGAGCCGCTGGGTATCGAGGCGGTGCCGTTCAGAGTGATGGTGTAGGTCACCACGATGGTATTTCCGTTTAACTCGGTTTTCAGGTCGCCGATCGAAGCCTCTTTTAATTGCCAGGTACGGTATTGTGCCAGTGCGGTCTCGCGATCAAGAGCTCCTGCCGGAGTTGTGCCCGCGTAATTCGAAGCCAGAGCGCGCTCGATCTCGACCCAGTTTGCCGCCTTTATCTGCTTCCAGAAGACGCGTTCCAGACCTTCGCCCCCGGTTGCTTCGGAGAAGGCACGCGCGGGACGATCGCCGTTGAAGGTGCATGCCGCGCACGATAGCAAAGCGAGCAGCAGTACGAAAGGCAAGGCGAGCTTCGACGCGAAACTTCGCGCCCAGATTATGAAACCCGCTGGAGAGGAGATGGCCACCCTCGGAGACATGGCGTGATTGTACCGTGGCGAGGCCCACTCTGGGATGGGTTCATAGACGTGGGCACCTGGCAAGATATATATCCGCCCCGCGCCGGCGAATGTCGCCTGACGCGGGGCCGGCCGAGCTTGGGCTAGTGGGGCGGAGCAAAGGTAAGTGCGATCTGCTCTCCAGGTGAATTTTCTTGTTTTGACATTTCAAGCTCGAGGGGCGGTTTGGTAAGTTCCCTTCCGATCTCGTTCCCCGCTTCCCATATCTGAGACAGGAAATAGCGATCGTTGTATCGGTTGAAGATCAGTTTGGTTGAGGCAGGTATTTCTCTGGATTCCACGGAGATGGTCCCGATGCCAGTCAGGACTTCTCCCCTCTGGTCTCGCAGGATGGTGGTGTTTTGAAACAGTGGTTTCAGGCTGTATTCCCCAGCTAAGAACCGCTGCTGTCCAATGTTGAAGTTAAACGGGATTCTCACTCTGATGCTCTGGCTCTCGTATTGGGCATGGCCCACATTGACGGCCAGCAGTACGAACAACGCCAGCATCGTTTTGTACAGAATGCAACCTCGTCCTTTCATTGTTCCACCTCGCGCGTGAGTCTTGATCGACCTCCGCACCTTGGGCGTTATCGGCACTCCCGTGCAGAACTTTAGGGACGTCTTTGTCGGGCACAAAAGTGTTTGGCCACTGAAAAGAAACAACTTGAGCTTATGGTCAGCGAGGCATCCCAGCATCGATAGGAAGTATCTGGGGCGGAATAGGCCGTTTGACCGCTGCGGATGTGCGCACCATAATGATGAAGCCTGGTATGTGTGTGAGTTGGGGACGTTAATCCTAACCGGCAGGATGTGTATGACAGAATTCGACCGCAAGGTGGAAGAAGCTTCGGCCCGTTTCAATCGGTCGGTGGCGAATATCGCCGAGACTCTGGAAAAAGAGACTGCCGAACTGGTGACTTATCTGAACGACGAGGTTGTTCCCGCGGTGCGAACGCATTCGTCGAAGGCGCTGCGGATCGCAGCGGGAAAAATCTCCAAGTTCGCGGATTTCTTGGAAACAGAGCACAAGAGTTCTTGAGGCAGTTCGTTTCAATGTACGTTTACGGGAACGCAAGGCGGTCGTGGCTCTCCTCGCGGTGGTCGTATTTTCTCTCGCTCGTTCTGGTGCTGAGCAGCGTGTTTTTGGCTGGGTGCGGACGGCATAAGAGTGAGCAAGCGCAGGTCCCGCCGGCACCGACCATTCCTGAACAAGAACCGGCTCCGAGTCATCAGCCGGCAGAGGCGCCAAGTGAAAACGAGAAGGTCGAAGTTCCGCTTGGCACGAAACCGATCTTTGAAGAGGTCGGAATGGCGAGTTGGTATGGCGCTCCGTATCACAACCGCCGCGGTTCTAACGGCGAGATCTACAACATGCACGCGATGACAGCGGCGCACCTCACTTTGCCGCTGGGCTCGGTCGTGCGCATTACCAATTTGAAGACGGGACATTCAGCATTGGTGCGAATCACGGATCGCGGGCCGTTTGTTCCGGGACGGATTGTCGATCTCTCGCTGGCGGCGGCGAAGGCGCTGGATGTCTATCTTCCCGGCACTGCGAAAGTCCGATTGGAAGTCTTGCAGGCGCCAGCGCCGCTCGATACAGGTGGACGCTGGGCGGTCCAGATCGGCTCTTTCGCCGGGAAAGAATCTGCGGTCGAATTGGCGGATCACTTGCAGAGGCGTTATCAGGAAGCCAAAGTTTTGAAGTTTGTGAGTCCAGCAGGAGGGTGGTGGGTGCGAGTGCGGGTTCCGGACGACGACCGGCAACGCGCGACCGCTCTGGCTCATGAGACTGAGACTGCGGAAGGAGCAGTATTTCTGGTGCGGCTCGATTGAAAAATATCTTATCGTTAATTTTTGTCTTAGATCTTTATTTTCACACAACTCCTCGGCGAAACATGGTCAGGTCGAGTGGTATGCTTGCTGCCAGATAGAGGAAATCTGCCTGAGGTATTACTTGCCGGATGATGGTGATCCCAGGCGAGAGGAGATTTAGGCATGGCGGATTGTCTATTCTGCCGTATCATTCGCGGCGAAGTGCCATCCAAGAAAGTTTACGAAGACGAGCACACATTTGCCTTCGAAGATCTGAACCCGCAAGGCCCGACGCACGTACTGATCATCCCCAAGAGACACATTACAGGATTGAAAGAAGCTTCGGCCGAGGACGCGGAGTTGGTGGGACGTTGTCACCTGACTGCGGCGCACATCGCGCGTCAGCGCTCGATTGAAGACGGCTATCGAACGGTGTTGAACGTCGGTCCGCGCTCGGGCCAATCGGTTTTTCATCTGCATGTGCATCTGATCGGTGGGCGCTTGCTGCAATGGCCTCCTGGCTGAGTTGGCTTTCGTCGCGGGTCGCAAACTCTGGCATACAATCTTGAGATGGCAAACCTGACATTGGTTTACGGTCTGCGTCTGCTGCCTTCCGATGAACTCACGGAAGTCAGCGGAGCCACGATTAAGCTGAAGAACGGGCGTGAGGCGCAGGTCGCGATGCACACTCTTGAAGGCAGCAAGGACGAGATCGAAAAGCAGCTCAAGACGAGTCTCGCGGCCTTTTTCGACATCTATCCTGAGATATGACGTTGAACCGGACGTCCATCGGGACGTTGATCGGGAAAACGGGATGCGAATGACAGGATGCGACTGATCTCCCTTGAGCTCGAAAGCAGGCTGCGCGATAAGAAGCTCTGGCCACAGAGCTGGGTTGCGTGGGCGGCGTTGTATGCCTTGACACTGGACCTGCTTCTGTTCGCGGTGCAGTGGCTGACGCGCCGCGCGAGTCCGTCGACATCGGAGAGCCTGCAAGGCTGGGTCATCTTTCTCAGCGCGCTGACGATTGTGTTGCTCGCGATTGCCGCGTTCCGCTGGGTGCGAACGCAGTTGCTGTGGCGGCTGCGGAACCGGCTGATCGTCACCTATGTCTTTATCGGCGTGATTCCGATCGTTCTGCTGGTGATGATTTCACTGATCTCGCTGTATCTCTTCGCGGGACAGTTTGCCAGCTTTGTCGTGACTTCTGATATCACGACAAGCCTGCGCAGCATGGAGGCCGCGAACCGGGCTATCGCTCATCATCTGGCGACGCAGCTTTCGGGCGGCGCAAAGCTGGATGCGGAGATTCTTGGCCGCGTGAGGCCGCATCGTCCGGAGTGGTCGCGACGGCAGGTTTGTGCGAGGTACGGGAACCAATCGCAGGGATTCTGCTCGGGGCCTGAAGGCGCGATCGCGTTTACTTTTCCTCCATTTATCGTGGGAGACTTCCGCGACATTGTCAGCGACCATGGCTCGCTGTATCTCCGTACGGAAACGAGTACCGCGACGGCGACCGATGCGAAAGATTCTTCCTTGCGGGTGATTTCGAGCGAGCCGCTGGACAGGGAACTGGTGGAGAAGATCGCCGGCGATTTGGGGCAGATCGTGGTGTATGGAACGGAAAATCCTGCTCCTGATGCGCCGGCAAAATCCCTCGGAACATCCTTTCGAACGCTGGGCGGTGAAAAGGG
>DATEBK010000196.1:0-10167 GCA_035287825.1 Terriglobales bacterium | reverse complement strand
ATCGACGTGACAACCTCAGGTTTCGCACCGCTGGCTGGAACGGTCCCAAGAGTGGCCTGGCCTCGCCGGAACCGGGCAGCCTGCTGCTGCTGTCGACCGGACTGATCGGCATTGCCGGAGTGATCCGGCGCAAGCTGCGCGCCTGATTCGGATTCAACAATTTTCGCTTTCGAAACTCAAGTTTTCCTCGTTCTCCTTTGATTGCCGCCCTCAGCGAAAATCTGATGGCGGCTTTTTTCCGTGACCTGTAACTTCTTTTCGCCCCCGGCATCCCATGCACGGCCCCGCGAAATCGCGGCGCCCAATCTGCGAACAAGTCCCAACAGGAGAGACGTGTTTATGAAGCACATGTTTGTGAAGCTGATGTCCGCCGCTATGTTGTTTTGTGCTGTGGCCTTCGCGCAGTCGAGCGACACCATGAAACAGGACACCACGAAAACCGATTCGATGAAGAGCGACCAGATGAAGGGCGACTCCATGAAAAAGGACGACATGGCAAAAGACTCGTCCAAGAACAAAAAGAAATCCAAGAAGGCGGCCAAGAAAACCGACACCACAAAGAAGGATGAAATGAAATCTGACGACAGCATGAAGCACTAAGCTGCCGTCACAGGAATTATGAGTGATAGGGTCGTCGGGCCATCAAAAAAATGTCTTTCTGATCTACCCGACGACCCAATTCCCGATTATTCCTGATATTCCGGCTCCCGCTTCCACCCCGATAACATCGAGAAGAAATTCGCCCATCCGTGCAGCGCGACCATGATCAGATGTCCGGGAATAAACGCCAGGAAGCCGCACATCGCGGCGAAATGCCAGATGCGTGTCAGGTGATATCCTCCAAACAAAAACGCCAGCCACGAAAACTGCGTGGGCTTATACATCACCATGCCGGTGAGCAAGGATAGCGCTCCGAACGCGACGGTCGAGGTGTAAGCCAATTTCTGCAGAGGATTGTACTGTCCCCTCGCTGGAGGTTTTGGCCCAAACAGAAAATAGTGTCGCGCCATCGGCCAGACGCCCGAAATGTCGCGTGGCGTAAACAGCATGGTTCGATAGTGGCCACTGAAGATCTGAAACAGCACATAAAAAATCCCGCTGGCTGCAAAGAACCACATAAACGTGAAGTGCCACTGCAAGGCCCCACCGAGCCACCCTCCCAGCGTCAGCGACTTAGGTATATCGAGCAGAATCTTTTCGGGGATCTTGGGTCCGAAACTGGGAAAGGCGCGAAAAATCCGCAGCCCGCTGGTGATCATAACGAACAGACTGATAGCGTTCACCCAGTGGGTAATCCGAATCGCCAGCGGATGCTCGTAGGCGGCACGGACGAGTTCGGGTCCCTCCGCCTTGGTCGTAGTTTCTGCCGACGTTTCTGCCAAGCCCGGCTCGTTGGGGACGGACTCGTCGGCAACCATCTCCAACTTGGCCACCACGGCTTCGCACACTTCCGGTTCTGCGGGTGACGATGACGCGGGTTCCGAACCCGCTCCTGTTTCCTCTTTCGTGATGTCTTCTTTGTTAATTTCTGCGCTCTCTATCTCTTCGCGCCTGCCATCGCCGCTCGGTTCGTCCGCCATCACAGTCCTCCGAACCAGCTGTAGCCCTGGTCTTCCCAGTAGCCAGTTTTGCCCGGTGTCAACACATTTGTTATGCGGATCGTATCGAGATACTTTGCCTGTTTGTATCCCAATTTAGTCGGCATCTGCAATCTCAAGGGCGCACCGTGACCGCGATCGAGAGGCTGGCCGTACATTTCATAACAGAACAGCGACTGCGGATGCAGCGCGGAAGCCATGTCAATCGACTCGTAGTAATCATCCACGCACGTGACTTCAAGAAAGCGCGCTTTGGTGTTCGCTCCAATTAGATTGAAAAAATCTGAGATGACCGTGCCGCCAAATGAACCGATGACATCCCAGCCTTCCACGCAAATATGCCGCGTATTCTGGACCTTCTTGGGCAATGCCTGGATCTGCGCCAGCGTGTACTCGCCGGGATGTTGCACATCACCTTCAACCGTCAGAGTCCACTTCGCCAGATCGACTCCGGGATCGACCACGTCGTAGAAGTTGTAAGGAAATTTCGTGAACGGCACGACGTCGGAATTAGAGAAAGTCTGCGCAAGGTGCTGCGAACGGAACATTTCGCCGGCTGCCCAGTCGCTAAAACGAACTCCCTCCTCGATTAACCGGTCGCTCACTTTGGGAAACGCAAACGCTCCCAGGGCAACGATCGGCGCCAGCTTGAGGAGCTCACGGCGACTCTTTCGTTTCAGTTCCTTGTCTTCGAGTCGAGTGATCATGGCGGTCCTTCGATTAAGCCGACCTTAGCACAAGATGAGATGCGGAGGTCGACGCTAAGTTTCAGGCCGAGTCGCCAGCCGTCGGTCGATGCTCGTTCGCGCTTGGGAACAGCCATGTCATGCCGTCTCCATATCACGTTCATGGCGTGTCGCTCCGCACACGCTCGCGTTCCCCCGGACACAGAATCCAATTTACCTGCGGACATTGACCCCAATAGTTTCAACAATTTAGTCATGGCTCCTCGATTGCCTTTCCACGATCGAAGCAATGGAGCTACTCATGGAAACGATGTTACAAGGTCTCGTCATTATCGGCGGTCTGACGTTCTCGCTGGCCACATCTCTGCTGATTGAAGAACTCATCTTCGGACAAATTGTCCGCACGGCATTCGCCCGCCGCCCGGAAACCCCTCAACCGACTTCTGTCAACAAGCGTCACTGAAAGGATAAGCCACCATGCTGCTGCTCAAGTATTTGCTGCTTTATGCGGGAATCGCGATGTTCGTGGTCGCCGCCGGAATTCTCTCCTACGATGCCTACCTGCTGATTATGTGGCAACGTCGGCGGTTACATCCCGATCCTGAAGCCGGCGCGCAAGAGGGAAGCTCACTCGGTCCCGCGCCTGCGATGCGATGGCGCACCTCGGCCGCGCTGGTCATGCTGGCATGGGCCCCGCTGCTCGTCTCGGCTGGCATCATAATCGTTCCCAGCGGCATGGCCGGTGTTCGCGTCAGTCAGACCAAAGGCACACTCGCCGGAACTCTATATCCCGGCGTGCATTTTGTGGTGCCGCTGGTCGAGCGCGTCGAACTATTCAACACACGCGACCAGTTGTTCACCACCGGCATCGGCGAAGACGGGCTAGCCAAAGATGGGCTGGCCAAGAGCGCACCCAAAGGCGAACCCCTGCGCGTTCAGGCAAAAGAAGGACTCACCCTGGGCCTTGCCATCACCGTCCGCTACCAGATCGACCCCAAGCGCCTCGACTACATCGAAGCCAACCTGCCGCAGCCGTTGGAAAAAGAAATCGTCCCGCCAGTTGTTGCCACCGCATGGCGTGAACTCGTGCCTGCTTACACGGTGCGCGAAGTCTTCTCCGCCAAGCGCGAAGAAGTCCGCCAGCGCTCCGCCGAAATGATTCGCCAGCGCCTCGCCGCCGACGGCATCGTCGTCAAAGAAGTCATGCTGCGCGATATCGAACTTCCCCAGGAATATGCCAAGGGTCTGGAATCGCTGTTGCTGAAGGAACAAGAGAACGACCGCATGGGTGTGGAGACGGAGATCCACCAGAAACAGGTAAAGATCGCAGAGGCTGACGCCGACGCGACCAAGGTTACACAGGTAAAACAAGCTGAAGGACAAGCTGCTGTACGCGTGCTGCAAGCCAAGAGCGAAGCCGACGCTATGCAGTACACGCTCCCGCTCAAGAAGGAGCAGATTGAACAATCGAAGCTCGAAGCCGAAGCGCGCAAAGAAGCCACCGTCAAAAATGCCGAGGCCGCCGGCGAGGCCAAACTCATCGACAGCAAAGCCGAGATGGAACGCCGCAAACTGCTTGCGCAAGCCGAAGCCGAACGCATTCGCCTGACCGCTGCCGCCGATGCCGAGCGTATGACGAGCGAGAGTGCGATCCTGAAGCAGAACCCGCTGCTCATCAACAAAATTGTCGCCGAGCGCCTGTCCGACAAATTGCAGATCATGATGGTCCCGGCCGACGGCAAGTTTTTCTTTACCAACGATGTGCTGCGCGGCATGGGCGCGCCTAACCACGTGAGCCAGGCCGAGGACGCGGAGGGCGACGGAAAATCTCAGCAATAGGCAGCGGAATTGTGAATTTTCCGAGGGACCGCCATGATCAGCCCACGATCGCGCACGCGCTATAATCAGCCCATTCCACACATGCGAGCGCGGACCTCGAGCGGTATGCGGCAGGGTTGGCTGACTTTGTTCTTGCTCGTGGCATCACTTCCGCCTCTCGCATCCGCCTCGTCCCTCGGAGACACCGCCCGTGAACTTGCCCACAAGATCTCCGCTGCTTCTGGACCTGGCGGCTTTGCTCTGCAGGTCACCAATCACTCTTCGCTCGACGGCAAATCGCTGCGCGAGGTGCGCGGCGCGCTCGAGGCTGAACTGCGCGTCGAAGGCGTGCATACATCAAACCCTGAACAGGCGGCCGGCACCATCGAAGTCGTTCTCTCTGAGAGCCTCCGCGATTACGTCTGGACCGCTGAAATTACGATCGGATCTGACGGAAAGAAGGTCGCGATGGTCTCCACTCCACGGCCACCTACCGGAACTCCCTTCAGCGCCGCCTTGCCGATGACGCTGAGAGCAACGCTGCTGTTGACGCAGCAGCCGCCTATACTCGACGTTGCCCTCATAGATATGCCCGGCGCATCTCGCCTGATCGTCCTGGAATCCGACGCCGTCGCGATCTACCACCGTCAGTCCTCAGCTTTCAGTGGACAATGGGAATTGGAAAGTACCTTGCCCATCGTTCACTCGCATACTTTTCCCCGCGATCTCCGCGGACGCCTGCTGCTGCGCCGCGATCATCTCTTCGATGTCTATCTCCCCGGAACATTCTGCCGCACAAACTCCAGCACAGGCGCCGCCATCACCCTCAGTTGTGGTGAAACCGACGATCCTTGGCCCCTGACGCCCGATGACGGAAGCGTGCGCGCTTTCTATGCCGCCAAACGCAATTTCTTCGCCGGCACACTTTCTCCTGGAATCGGAAAAGTTGCGAACGTTCCCGCGTTCTATTCTTCCGCTGCGCTTCCTCATTCCAATTACACGCTGTGGGCATTCGCCGCCGTCGATGGATCGTTGCATTTGCTGGATGGATTTACAGACCAGTTAGTCCGCGGCGTAAGGTGGGGAAGCGATCTGGCCGCGGTTCGTTCCAATTGCGGCACAGGCGCGCAATTACTCGTTTCAGAGAGTGGAGAAGCGGAGCGCGACGGCCTGCGCGCCTTTGAGATTCCAGATCGTGATCCCATCGCAGCCAGCTCCGCAACGGAGTTCGACGGCCAAATCGTCGCGCTCTGGCCGGAAAGCACCGGCAATGGCGCCGTGGCAGTTATAAAGCGGAAAGACACAGGATGGTATGAGGCGTATCGCGTATCGGTTTCTTGCAGCAATTAACCAGGCTCGTGCGTACCAGGGTCGTCCGGCTCAAGCTTGTGCGGGGACGTGCACCCAACGGTTGCTCCGCAAGAGCCTGCTCTGTGCTGCGCTGGCGTCGGCAGTCTTCGTACCCGCAAACGCCGCCACGCGTCCGCACTACGGCGGAACGCTGCGCGTCATGCTCCAATCCGCACCCGACACCCTCGATTTTTCCGCCCGCGCCACGCCCACTGATTACCGGGATACGACTTATTGGGATGCCGCGCGCGTTCTTTCCCTCATCGGCGACACTCTCCTAACCGTCGACGCCCAAGACCGCCCCCAACCCGCGCTGGCTACGGCCTGGCGCTCGGACAACAGCAGGCGCCACTGGGAATTTACACTGCGCCGCGGAGTCAGCTTCCACGATGGCAGCGTCGCATCGCCCGCCGCCATAGCGCAGATTCTGGCCGCGCTCCATCCATCCTGGAACGTGCGCGCCTCCGCGGATTCCATAAGCATCGACAGCGATGCTCCTCTGCCGTCGCTTCTCGCTGAACTCGCGCTGCCTCGCAATCTCCTCCTCAAGAGAAATGCGAACCATGTTCCCCTCGGCACAGGCCCGTTCCTCGTCGCCGAATGGAGGCCCGGCAAACTTCTCAAGCTCGCCGCATATGAAGACAATTGGGCTGGGCGTCCCTTCGTGGACGCAGTCGAAATCGAATTCGGCAAATCGCTCCGCGATCAAGCCATCGCCCTCGAACTGGATAAAGCCGACATCATTGAGGCCACGCCGCAAGCCGCCAATGCGACGATCGACGGATCGCAACGCCCGAGCGCATCTTCGTCATCGTCTTTCTCATCCTCGCTGCCTGTAGAATTGCTGGCGCTGGTTTTCTCTTCGAACGCAAAAACGCAAGACCCTCGCCTTCGCGAAGCGCTGGCCCTCGCCATTGATCGCAAACCCATCCAGTCCGTGCTTCTGAAAGGCGCGGGAGAAACGACGGCTGCCATTCTTCCCAACTGGATGACGGGCTACAGCGCCGTGTTTTCGACGCAGGCCAATCCGCAACTTGCCCGCACCTTGCTCGCCGGTGCTCAACCACCTGCGCTCAATCTGAGCTATGATCCCCGCGATCCTCAAGCTCAACTGATCGCCGAGCGCATTGCGCTGAATGCGCGCGAGGTTGGTATCACCGTGCAAGTGTCCTTGTCGGGAACAGAAGACATTCGTCTGGTGCACATAGTGCTGCCGAGTCCCGATCCCACCACATCACTCGCCGAGGCCGCGGCGCAATTAGGTTTGCTACAGATTGGACACTCGCAGCCGACACCCGATGGCAGCTCTCTCGATGATCTCTATTCGGCCGAACGCGGTCTGCTTGAAGGCTATGCTGTCATCCCACTTTTTCATTTGCCGCTCGAAACCGCCCTGAACGGGCGCGTGCGCGACTGGCAGCCGGATTCCATGGGAGGATGGAATCGCCCCGGCTTCGCCCTGGCTGACCTTTGGCTGGCGGATGGGCGTCAACCTTTGGCTGCCCCTGACCCACGACGCGAGGCTGGCTCACAATGAGCTTCCGCAAGAAGCTTCTTCTGTTATTTGCAGCCACGGTCTTGCTCTGCGTCGCGGTGATTTCGGCGTCCGTGTACAGCACCCTCAGGCATTCGTTCGAACAGGCCGACCGCGACCGCGCCGATGCCGTCGCTGCCCAGTTTCGCTCTGAGTTCCAGCGCCGTGGTTCGGAAGTCGAGCGCAAAGTCGAATCCGTTGCCGCCAGCGAAACCGTACAGCGCATCGCACTCGACCTCGATCGCGGTGCCTCTGACTCGTCGGCGTATGTCAGCGCCGCGCGCATGCTCGCCGGTCAACAGCAACTCGACTTTCTCGAACTCGTCGACTGGCACGCCACCATACTTTCTTCGGCGCAGTGGCAGGCGAAATTCGGATACCCCGAAGAGGCGATTGCCGACGCCGCAGCTCCGGGTGTCGCCAACCCAGCCGGCGCGTTTCTCAAGCGCGAAGAACTCCCCGATGGCGCTACCCTCGGCCTGTTTGCCGTGCGCATCGCCCGCGTTGCCGAACACCCCCTATATGTGATCGGCGGCGAAAGCCTGGACCAGGCGTTTCTCTCGACGCTCGACATTCCAACTGGCACGCGCGTCATGCTCTATCAGAACCTCGACCGAAACTGGAATTCGAAATCTCTGCTCGACTTGAACGGGCCAGCCGCCGGCTCCGAAAAGATCGCACCGCTCGTCGCCAAAGTGCGAGACACTCAGAAGGAAACTCAGGGCGTGATCCATTGGAGCTCCGATCCCGCCGACGCCGAGGTTTTTCACGCCATCCCTCTCACCGGACCAGCGCTCGGTCCATCCACGCCGCCGGCCAGTCAAACCGGCGCAACTCAGCAACTGATGGGCGTTCTGCTGGTTGGCAGCTCGCGGCGTCCGTTGATCGAATTGCAAAGGCAGATCATCTCCACCGCCATGCTGGTCGGTGGCATCGGAATTCTGGCTGCGGTGCTGGCGAGCGTCTGGTTCGCCGCTCGTGTCACGCGCCCCGTCGTGTCGCTGGCTGAAGCCGCGCGCCGCGTTGCCGCCGGTGATCTCGGGGCCAAAGTCGAAGTCGAGTCACGCGATGAACTGGGCGAACTGGCAATGTCCTTCAACCGCATGACCGAAGACCTCGCGCAGCAAAAAGACCGCACCCTGCAGGCTGAACGCGTGGCCGCATGGCGCGAATTGGCGCGGCGCTTGGCCCACGAATTAAAGAACCCTCTTTTCCCTTTGCAGGTCACAGTCGAAAATCTGATGCGCGCAAAACAGAAGTCGCCACAGATGTTCGATGAAGTTTTCGCCGAAAGCACAACCACCCTGCTGGCGGAAATCGACAATTTGAAAACCATCATCGGCCGCTTCAGCGAATTTTCAAAGATGCCCCAGCCGCAACGCCAACCAACGCAGATCAACGATGTAGTGCGCTCGGTGCTCCGCGTTTTTCATGCTCAACTGCAGGAGAAGAGCCAGATAACAGTGCATAGCGACTTGGCTGAGGCGTTGCCCGAAGTTTCTGTCGATCCCGATCTGCTGCATCGCGCCATGCAAAATCTTGTTCTGAACGCGATCGACGCCATGCCCGGGGGCGGAGAGTTGACGATTCGCACCGCGAGGCTGGATGATCGGATCGACGACCGGATCGAGATTTCCGTGTCCGATACGGGCGCAGGCCTAACGCAAGAAGAATGCTCCCGCTTGTTCACTCCTTATTACACGACCAAACAGCACGGCACCGGCCTCGGTCTCGCGATCGTGCAATCGGTGGTGAGCGATCATGGCGGTAAGATTTCAGTCGAGAGCGCGAAAGATAAGGGCACGACATTCCGCATCGAATTGCCGTGCGAAACGAGCCATTGGCAAATCGGCCGGACGTAGAGTCTTAATTGCCAGTCTTAATTACGGAGAAAACTGTGGCGCAAAAAGCGCACTTACTGATCGTCGACGACGAGGCCAATACGCTGGCTTCGCTATCGCGGGCGTTTCGTTTGGAAGGTCACGACGCTACCGTGTGCGACAACGCAAACAAGGCTCTGGAACTGGCAAAATCGCAATCCTTCGACCTGATCCTCTCCGACGTGGTGATGCCCGGCAAAGACGGCCTCGCGCTGCTTGAAGATCTCAAAGCGCAGGGTGTGGGTGCTCCGGTCGTCATGATGTCGGGTCAGGCGCACATCGAAATGGCAGTCCGTGCCACGCGGCTCGGCGCGCTCGATTTTCTGGAAAAACCGATCTCTACCGAGAAACTGCTGCTCACCGTCGAGAATGCGCTGAAGCTCGGCCGTCTCGAACGCGAAAATCGCGACCTCGCAAGCCGTCTCGGAAAACACGAAATCGTCTGGAAAGGCGAGACCATGCGCCGCGTGATGGCGCAAGTGGAGCGCGTAGCCGCGAGCGAAACCCGCGTCTGCATTCTCGGCGAAACCGGCACGGGAAAAGAGCTCGTGGCGCGCACGCTGCATGAGCGCAGTCCGCGGGCCGGCGCTCCCTTCGTCACACTGAACTGCGCCGCTGTCCCGCCGGAGTTGATCGAATCCGAATTGTTTGGTCACGAAAAAGGCTCGTTCACCGGCGCCGCCGGCCGCCATCTCGGCAAGTTCGAGCAGGCCCAGCATGGCACCATTTTTCTCGACGAAATCGGCGACATGCCGCTCGCCATGCAAGCCAAATTGCTGCGCGTGCTGGAAGAAGGCGAGGTCGAGCGCATTGGGGGTGAGCGTCCGACCGCCGTCGATGTCCGCGTCGTCGTCGCCACCCATCGCGATCTTGAAGCGCAGGTCCGCGATGGCAAGTTCCGTCAGGATTTATTTCACCGCATCTTCGTCTTCCCGCTGCGCCTGCCTCCGCTACGCGAGCGCCGCGAAGACATTCCGGCGCTGATCGAGCATTTCGCCGCGCAAGTGAGCTCCACTAACGGATGGAAACCGCTTCACTTCACCGCCGGCGCAATGTCCGCTCTGCAAGAGCATCCGTGGCCCGGCAACGTCCGCGAACTGCGCAACGCCATCGAACGCCTGATGCTGATGGCGACCTCCGATGAAGTCACCGCTGAGACCGTGGCGCTGGCGTTGCCCGGCTCCGCGACCTCGCCGGAGACCGCCGCAACTGGCAGCGGCCCCCTCGCCGACCGCGTGCGCGCCTTCGAGAAACAAACCATTCTGTCGGAGTTGAAACGCCATCACCACCAGATCTCGAAC
>DATEBK010000195.1:0-8081 GCA_035287825.1 Terriglobales bacterium | reverse complement strand
TCCGTGTTTGAGAAAATGCCGCAGCAACCGCAGGGCCTCGGTCGTTCCCCCGTGGAAACCGGAAACTTCACCGGCTGAAGTGTCGAGTGGCCACCCGCGCGTGATGTCGAAATCGGGGTCGAGCGAAAGCAAGCCTTTTGGCTTCTTCCACGCC
Organism: Terriglobales bacterium; assembly: GCA_035287825.1. Classification (GTDB taxonomy): domain Bacteria; phylum Acidobacteriota; class Terriglobia; order Terriglobales; family Acidobacteriaceae; genus Acidiflorens. Next base: position 7,927 of record DATEBK010000195.1, on the reverse strand, counting down.
ACGTGGGCCTTCAGGTTCCGTGGCCGAACCAGAAAATGATCGAGGTGCAGGCGCAGTCTGCGGCGCATGAAGCGGGCCGCATATTGTTTCTGCAGCAATTTTGAAGGGACGATTACGTCCGCATCAACCGTCCACAGCGGGAGGTTAAGCTTCTTCGCTGCCGAGATCCGCCACGATTCTGGCTCGCGCAGCGGATTTTCATCTCCCACCACCAACGCAGGTCTTGCTTCTTCGCAGAAGCGGATGAGGCTGTGCTCGGGAAATCGCCGCAGCACGAAGCCAATGTTGCGTTTCTTGAGAGACTTCGCGATATCGGGAATGCCCTCGGCAAGAAAGTGATAGTGGCGAAGATTAGCGTGCGGGTAAAACGGCACGGGAGCGAAAAATACGACTGCCGGCTTTTTCAGCGCATTCGCCGCTGCGACGGCCACGTCCAGCGCAGCATTGTCGACTCCGCGCTGTGCCCTTTGCATCCAGTAGACGACGCAGCCGCCGGTAGGATCGGGAGATCCAGCACGCCGCACTGTAACGCGAGGGTCACGAATAGGAAAATCACCGACCCGAGAATCGCTGACCCCAGCAGCCTTTAGCAGGGAGTCTCCGGCCAGTTGTGTGAGGTCGTCCACTGGCTGCATTGTAGCCGGGCCGAATGGCGTGAACGAAACGCAACTGGGTCCCGTGCCGAAGGGCTTCGCAACCAGCCGACCCGAACCGCAAGTTAGAAAAGAACCATGGCGTGTCCTTCGGCACGTTGCCCACCTGAACCTTTCGTAACACTAGGATGTCTTTGTTTCTTTTGACAGGATGTTGGGGGTCGGGGAAAATGACGAAGACTCGTGCGCCGATAAACTCAATCCACAACGTTACTAAAAGTGTAAGTGCTCAACTTGGAGAGGAAAACCTATGAAGAAAACGCTTATCGTTGGTGCTCTTTCTGTGTGTTTGTCGTTTGCCGCCGGAATAGCGGTTGCCGACCGGGTGCATGACTGGCACGATCTGGATGCAGTCCACGGCCACGTCACCGAAGCCATCCATGAGATGGATCGGGCGCGCGCTGCCAATCACTACGATATGAACGGGCACGGCGCAAAAGCTGAAGAGCATCTTCATGCGGCCGAGCGTGAGCTGCACGATGCCATCGAGACCATGCGCGCCGAACGCTAAACTTTATCAGACATAAGCCGTCAGCTAGCCGCGGGAATCACCTCTCCTGCCGGTAGATAGCTGGCGGCTCTTTTTTATTTTGCAATGTCCCCACTCAACGCCTGCTGGCGACGAGCGGACTGGCGCACAGTGATCCGGATCACGCGTCGAACGATACCGGCGATAGGGTCGCCAGCGACGATCCGCTGAGCGCGAACTGCGTTAGTTGCTGCTGTAGCGTGGCATAGGCCTGCTGTGCTCCCGCAAGACTGTTGGAGGATAGGCTCTGGCCGATCTGGTTGAGGTCCTGCAGCACGGCATTCTGGCCGCTTGAATTCCCACTCCCCGCAGCCGAAGAAGAGTGGAAAGTGCTATACGCGATCGTGCCCGCGTTGGTCAAACTCTGTTCGACGTTGGCAACATCCTTTTGCGCAGCCGAGAGATTGCCGGATTGCAGATCGGAGCCGAGCTGGTTGAGCGCCTGATGGATCGGAACCGCTGAAGAATCGGAAGGCGACGGTGGAGTCTTTCCCAGCGTGCTGGTAGGTTGAGAGAAAGCCTGTTTCAAACTGGCGAAGTCGGACTGCGCGCCACTAAGATTGCCCGACTGCAGAGCCTGACTCAGTTGTTGGATCTGCTGCTGGTACGAGTTGTTGGCCGCACTGAGCTGGAACGGATTGGAGAAAGTGTTTTGAATCGCGGAGATGGACATAGATAGACCTCGATGTGGAGTAGCCAAGCGCTCAGGGAAAATTCGCTGCTGAAAAGACTGCTGATCGAGACGGTTGCCGGCGAAGTTTCCCAGTGAACGGTTCAACTAGAAGCACGCTCAGTTCCAGCCGACCGCCCCGCATGCACCAGGAACCCGTGCAGTGTTTTGTGGGGGTTAGCAACAGCGGCTCTCGCGGCGATCCTGCAACTCCGCGCCAGTAGGCAAGACCTGCCGCGTAGGCCGCGGCAAAAGTTGCCGCGGCGCTCGGTGTGTGAACTATATCTGCTTCAATTCTTGAATCCCAAATCAGAATCAGTACACTGTTCGCATGGCGCGAAAGTTCAAAGACTTGTCAGAGCGCGAGATTTTAGCGCTGGCGATTTCACTGGAAGAAGAAGATGGACGCATCTATGCGGACTTTGCTGAGGCCTTCCGCGATACCTATCCCGCAACCGCAAAGCTGTTCGACGACATGGGCGCCGAGGAGTCGGAACATCGCGCCTTTCTCTTCGAAACCTACCGCGCGCGCTTCGGCGACCACATTCCGCTGATTCGGCGCGAAGACGTCAAGGGATTCGTCCGCTGGCGCCCATTCTGGCGGGCGCGCCCTCTGAAGATTGCCGAGGCCCGCAAGCAGGCGGAACTCATGGAACTCGAGACCCGCCAGTTTTACCAGAAGGCAATGTTGCAGGTCACCGACGCGGGGATCAGGAAACTGCTCGGCGATCTCGAGGAAATCGAACGCAAACACCAGGTCACCGCCGGGGCCATGCAGGAGAGCATGCCCACCTCGGTGAAAAAGACCGAAGAAGAAGCCCAACGCCGATTATTCGTCTTGCAGATTGTGCAGCCCGGCCTGGCGGGTCTGATCGACGGATCGGTATCGACGCTGGCTCCGGTGTTTGCGGCGGCATTTGCCACTCATAAAAGTCATGACGCGCTTCTCGTGGGCCTCGCGGCATCGATCGGCGCCGGAATCTCCATGGCCTTTACCGAAGCGCTATCGGACGACGGTTCGATGACCGGACGCGGCCGTCCTGTGCTGCGCGGCGCGGTGACAGGATTGATGACGGCGGCAGGGGGAATGGGACACACCTTGCCGTTCCTGATTCAAGACTTTCATGTCGCATTCGTCGCCGCGGTGATTGTCGCGGCGATGGAACTGGCTGTCATTGCCTGGATTCGGAATCGCTATATGGATACTCCCCTGTTGTCGGCCGCGTTCCAGGTGGTCACCGGAGGAGTTCTCGTGCTGGCAGTGGGCATATGGATCGGCAGTTCCTGAGGAAATTGGAAATTGCGGTATTTGCAATTCGGTAATCCGTACGCTCCGTTCAGCCCGTTTTTCCCGGTTTTAGAATACGTTCGATCTGGCCGATATGATTCAGGTCGTGTCCCGCGACCATGCGCACAATGCGCTCGATTGATTCCTCGCCGCGCTCGGAATGTTGGCCGAATTGCTTCCACTGTTCCCGCGAAAGCGTTTTGAACAGCGCAAGATTCGCTTCCCGCAACACCCGCTGCAGCTCAATGGATTTACGGACATCGCGCTTTTCGTAGTGTCCGCTGATGACCCACGCATCCTGATCGTAGGCTTGGACTTCCGTTCCCGGCGCTCCCAGAATCGAGCGCATGCGCCAGCCGATAACAATCTCGACATCCGCCAAATGAGCGAGGATCTCGGCAATCGACCATTTTCCCGGCGCAGGACGCTTGCGCAGTTTCGCCGGGGAAACTCCTCTTATCAGCCGCGCCAGCTTTTTCGGCGTCGCGGATTGCACCTTGATCGGATCGAGTCCCTCGGCATGGCCCAGGATGCGCTGCGTATATTGCTGAACCGTCTCAGACATTCGGATTCCTCGACCGTTTTGATTTGGATTCTCCCAATTTCGATCCACTAATTTCGATAAACGCAATTTCCTATAGAGAATCCTTACAGTTCAGCTTTGCTCCCATGGCTAGCTTCGCCACAGACCCGCCTGACGCAACTCTTGGAAGAATCGCGTCCATGACCCACGGTCAATGCCACGAATCGCGCCACCTGCAGAATTCGCTCTAGTCCCTTGAAAGTGCCATTGAATATTGGTTTCCCGATGTTGTATCGTGCGTTGACCACAAGTCAAGAACCCGGGAGGAGTTGGGCCATGGAAGGAATTACCAGCAGTCTGGCGAGGCCGATGCAGATCCGTCGCGGAGGTAAGCCTCGTCCTCGTTCGGAAGCGAAGCGGACGCAGATTGTCGATGTCGCGATCCGCCATTTTGCCGAGCGCGGCTATAGCGCCGCGCGAGTTGAGGATATCGCCAGTCAGTTGGGTATCGCCAAAGGGTCGGTTTTTCAACACTTCAAAAGCAAAGATGGACTGTTTTTCGAGTCTTATAAGAAGGCGGTAAAGTCGTTTCCTAAATATATGCAGGCTCCGTCCGCCGCGCTGGATCATGGATTCTTTGCAATCCTGCGCTATTGGCTGGGCCGCACCGAGCATATGGTTCGTGACAACTGGTCGTCTTACAGAATCTATCTCGTTGGTAACTACGGAACCGATCTGTCCCTGCGACGGGAAATCAATCGCTTCCTCATGGAAGAAGATCCCTACGGATGGCGCGAATTTGTTGCCTTTGGAGTAAAACGGGGAGACTTACGCTCCGATCTCGATGTCGACATGATCGGCTCGATTCTGGAATGGACCATGGACCGTTTTCAGGACGCGCTGCTGACTGAAGAACTGGATCCGGGATTATTTCGCAAATCAGGAGCGGTCCCGGAAAGAAGGGAAGCGCGCATCGAACAGTTTGTGGAATTGTTGCGCCGGGCAATCGGCTCCGACAAAGCGCAATCGAGCGGGAAGAGAGTGTCATGAAGAACGGCCTAATGAAGAACGGTCTAATGAAGAACGGCCCGAAGAACGAAATATCCGTCGAGCAGATTGTCGCCAGCTATAACGCCAGCGCACCCCTGGCCGAAGCTTCGACTATTCCCGCTTCGTGGTATGTGGATGCGCGGGTCGCGGAACTGGAACGGCAAACCGTGTTTTCGCACACCTGGCAGTTCCTCGGACGCCTCGACCAGGTCGAGAAGCCGGGCCAATTTGTCACCGCGACCGTCGCCGGCGAACCGCTCGTCGCCGTGCGCGGAAACGATGGCGTGTTGCGGGCGTTTTACAACGTATGCCGTCACCACGCCGCCGCCGTAGTCACCGAACCTTGTGGGCAAGCTTCGATTTTGCACTGTCCTTATCACGGATGGAATTACGGCCTCGACGGATCGCTCAAGGGTATGCCCGAGTTCGAGGGCGTGAAAAACTTCGAGCGTAAGGATAACGGCCTGGTCCCGGTCAAAGCAGAAACCTGGGAACAATTTGTCTTCGTGAATCTCGACCCGAACGCGGCTCCGTTAAGCGACTATCTTGCGGGAATCGTAAAACGTGTGGCTCCCCTGGGACTGGCTAAGTTACATCATTTCTCCACCACAAGTTATGACATCCACTGTAACTGGAAGGTATTTGTCGATAACTACCTCGATGGTGGCTATCACGTTCCTCACTTACACAAAGGACTAAATTCAGTCTTGGATTACAAGCACTACACCATCGAAAACGAAGACCGCTATTGCCTGCAGTCGAGTCCCATGGTGAACTCTGATCAGGACGCCGCGACCGGCACCACCCGGCGCGGCGATCGCGCCTGGTATTTCTGGCTCCATCCAAATTTCATGTTCAACTGCTACGAAGGATACCTCGATACCAACCTGGTGATTCCAGTCGACGTCGACCATTGCCGTGTGGTTTTCGATTTCTACTTCAGCGATGTCAGCGAGTCTGCCCGCGCCTACAACGAGCAGAGCGTTGCCGTCGGGAATCGCGTGCAAGACGAAGATTTGGGGATTTGCGAAGCCGTGCAGCGGGGGCTGAAGTCTCGTGCCTACGGCACCGGCCGGCTTTCGGTGCGTCGCGAGGCCGGAGAGCATTTATTTCATCGGCTGCTGGCTGCCGACTTGAAGGCCGGCCTCACAGAAGAGCGCCTTTTTGCCTGCTCCCGATAACCGCAAGCCGGTGGCTCTCAGCCCGCACTTTGTACCAGCGTTTGTCCCATATTTGCCAACTATTTGCAGTCGTATCACTCCTTCTCGCCGAACGCCCGGTCAGGTGTTGAGCAGCCGCCCAAGCTGTGTTCTAATCTCATAGGATAGTTTGAGATTAGCTCTAAACTAGTTGCCCCCCCGCCCGTAAGAATAAAGGACACTGGATGTACCGACTGCGCCAATCCCTGTGGCTCCGCGCGATTGCCCTCTTTGCAGCCGTTCTCGCCCTCCCCGGATCCGCGACCAGTCAAACCCAATACGTCATTACTAATGATGACCCAGGCGTCAGCTTCTATACGGTTTCGCAGGGAGGACTGCTCACCCTGCAGCAACAGGTGCAGATTGGCGGCTTCGGCGTCGTTGCCGGTTTTTTCGGAGCCAATCGCCTCAACATGCTCGACGGCGGCGGCCAGCAGTGCGTGTTCGCTTCGATCCCATCCGATGGCGAAATTTCCGGAATCGTCCTCAGCACCCTGACCGTCGGTGGCACCGCCTCGGGATCTCCCACCGACAACGGTTCCGCCAACGGCATTGGTCTCGCTTCGAACGCCCAATATCTGTATGCCAGCTTTTCCAGTTCGAACACTATCGGAACATTCGCCATACAACCGGGATGCGATCTGACTTTCATCAATGATGTCTCTGCCGCTGGATTGGCCGGCGGCCAGATCAATGGCATGACCATCCACGGCAATATCATGATTACTAGCTTCACCGACGGGTCGATCGAATCCTTTGACATTTCAACCGGCATTCCTCTGACGAATGGCGACGAACAGTATTCGACTGCGACGCTGACCTCGCAGGATGCCACCTATCCCAATTCCATCGACGTCACCAGCGATGGACACTACGCGATTTTCGGCGACACTTCCACGTTGCAGGTGATAGAGGTGTCCGATATCTCTTCTGGCAAGTTGACTCCCACGATCGTCTACACCGCGAAGAAAAATATTAGTTCGAGCAATGTCATGCTCAGCCCTGATGAAACCGTGCTCTACGTCGTGAACACACAGGGAGCGACCGTGAGCGCGCTGTCTTTCGACAAGACGACAGGGAAGTTGACCCCCGGGTGCACCTCAAAACAAATTCGCGGCGAATCGGCGGATTGGTCGTATCTCGGTGCCCTGGGCCTGATCGCACAGACGGGAAATGGCGGGGGTCTGTATGTGGCCGAATTCGGCACTCCTTCCGCGATTGCCATGGTGACCCTGGCGTCGTCAGGCGGAAAATGTTCGCTGCAAGAAGTTCCGCAATCGCCGTTTGCCGACCCGAACAGTCAGGGATTGTTGTCGATCGGAACTTTTCCGCCGCGATCTTTTTAGAGCTGAACTTAAGGCTGAAGGAAGTTGGGCTGACGTTATAACCGAAGATTTGCCGGTATCGAAGACCAATGAGCGCTGAAGCTGCACCGCCGCCTAACCGCGGCGTGATCACAAGGAGTTAATGCATGCATTTGCGGTCGCAGTGGTTGTTGGCGATCTTGTTCTGTGGATGTGCCGTCCTTCCGCTCGCAGCGGAAGACTGCCCCGCCTACCCGGCGACTGGCAGCGTAGCGAACGATCCCTACAGTATTTCGTCGCAGAACGGCGTGCTCACCGCAAAACTCACGCTGGCCCACTCCGTCGATCAGAACGGCTATACGCATTACTGCTACAAATACGATGCCGCCGGTCAGGTGGTCGAAGCTCCGACTTTGCGCGTCAACCCCGGAGACACACTCAATCTCGAAGTCGTCAACCGCATCGACGACAAAGATGCGGCAAAGACAAGAATCAAAATGGCCGGAACAACGATGGCGGGAATGAAGATGTCCGGTTCTCCTGGCCAGATCTGCGGCGATGGCGGCGACGCCACCCTCGATTCCACCAACGTTCATTTTCATGGATTGAACGTCCCACCCACCTGCCATCAGGATGATGTCATCGATACCCTCATTCAGCCCGGCTCGCCGGGGTTCAAGTTCAGCATGCAGATTCCCACCACCGAGCCGC
>DATEBK010000194.1:0-3823 GCA_035287825.1 Terriglobales bacterium | reverse complement strand
CTTATCGACGAACTGGCTCGCGATGGCATTGCTTATGTGCCATTCTTTCCACTGGGCGGGTTTACTCCGCTGCAGTCGACTACTTTATCGGATGTTGCTGCGCGTCTTGAGGCCACGCCGATGCAGGTTGCGCTGGCGTGGCTACTGCATCGGTCGCTCAATATGCTGGTGATTCCGGGAACGTCTTCCGTTGAGCATCTTCGCGAGAATCTTCTGGCCGCGAGGCTGCAGATTCCTGCTGACGTGATGGCGGAGCTGGATGCGATCGGCGGAAAAAAAGCTGGGAGTGGGAGGCACACATCGTAAAGACCGCACTCCACACTCGCGCGCAAGATCAGCCACAAGCGACAACCAAGCCCACGCTAGTATTCTGAAGTGTGACTGAAAAGCCAGACGCACATCCCAAGGCACGTCTTCGCGAGGGTTTTCTGAGACCCTTTTCTATTCGGTCATTCGTTCTCTGGCTTGCCATTGGGGTGGTGCTTCTGTGGTCGCTTGCGGCGCTGACCCTTCTTGCTCTTCGGTGGATCGATCCACCGTCAACTGCGGTCCACATCCAGCGCCACTTGCAGGCCTGGATACACAGCACTCCGTACCACGAACACTACAAATTCGTTCCGCTCGGCCAAATCTCGCTCGAACTCCAGCATGCCGTAGTCGCCGCGGAGGACGCGCGCTTTTATGAGCACCATGGTTTCGATTGGCACGAGATCCAAATCGCTGCCGAAGACGGTTTAGAAGGCGATCGCACTCGCGGAGCTTCCACCATTACGCAGCAGCTCGTTAAAAACCTATTCTTCGGAACGGGCCGCTCGATCCTCCGCAAGGGAGCAGAGTTCGCACTGGTACCAGTGGCCGAACTCGTTCTGGGCAAGCGGCGCATTCTGGAGATCTACCTCAATGTAGTCGAGTGGGGTCCTGGTATTTATGGTGCAGAGTCGGCGTGTCGCTACTACGACGGAACCTCTGCCCGAAATGTCGGGCGAGAACAGGCGGCACGGCTCGCTGCGATTCTGCCGGCTCCTCTGAAGCGGCGGCCCGATCGGATGAATAATTACAGTGCGCTCATCCTCGAAAGGATGCGCCAGATGGGTTGGTAATCGCGAGCAAACTCTTACCAAAGCGATGCATCTGATTTCTCTCGAGCCCGGAAACAGATGATATTATCGCGGGCGGGAGTCAACCCATGGAACCGACAAAATCCAAACTTCCGAACGAAGCCATCGAACTCTACAACGATTTCATTCACGGCGACATTAGTCGCCGCGCCTTTATGGAGGGCGTGCAGCGACTAGTGGGCGGTCTGGCGGCAGCCACGGTTATCAATGCATTGATGCCAAATTATGTGCTGGGCCAGCAAGTCGCCCGCAACGATGACCGGATCAAGACCAGTTACGAGACTGTTCCCTCCCCGAAGGGCAATGGAAATATCAAGGGATATCTCGTGCGGCCCATCAGTGCCGACACGCGCTCCGAGACGATAACGAAGTTGCCCGGGATAATCGTGATCCATGAGAATCGTGGTTTGAATCCGCATATCGAGGACATCGCGAGGCGGTTTGCCCTTGCGAACTTCATGGCGTTTGCACCGGACGGACTCACTTCACTGGGCGGATATCCTGGCGACGACTATAAGGGCGGCCAGATGTTCAACAAGATCGACAAGAACAAGATGTCTGAGGATATGGTGGCCGCGGCCCTGTGGTTGAAGTCGCGCCCTGACTGCAGTGGAAAGATCGGCGCCACCGGCTTCTGCTATGGGGGCTCGACCGCCAATATGCTGGCGGTGCGCCTCGGAGCCGACCTGGCGGCAGCTGCGCCGTTCTATGGCGGTCCCCCCGCTCCAGAAGACATTGCGAAAATTAAGGCGGCGATCCTAGTGCATCAGGGGGAGTTGGATACGCGACTGGCAGCGACATGGCCAGCCTATGACAAGGCGTTGAGCGCGGCGAACGTCCCGCATGAAGGCTACATTTATCCGGGTGCTGTGCATGGCTTCAATTGCGACGCGACCCCGGAGCGCTATAACAAAGCCGCCGCCGATCTGGCCTGGCAACGCACGATCGACTGGTTCGACAAATACGTGCGCGGCTGATCCCGCCGTCCGCGGGTGCCATTCGCCCAATTGGAACAGCAAACCGTCGTACCTCCCAGTCAGTATTTTGAGTTCTTGACAGCAATGTCGAATTCGTCGACTTGCGCACGTCATATGTTCAGATGTAACTAAAACTAACTGTTTCCACGGAGAAGCGTGATGCAATTTGCCTTATTGATCTATGAATCGCCGGAAGCTTTTGCCAGCCGCAAGAAGGATGAGATGGACGCCTACACGGGTGCGTGGCGCTCATACTACAAGGCCCTAGTCGATGCTGGCGTCTACGTAGGCGGTGATCCGTTACAAGTACCCGAAACTGGAACCACGATACGAATTAAAGATGGGAAGCGCCGCGTGCAGGACGGCCCGTATGCTGATACCAAGGAACAACTAGGAGGATTCACCATCCTCGAACTACCCTCGCTTGACGCGGCACTCGATTGGGCCGCTCGCTGCCCTGCTGCTTCGTATGGCGCGGTCGAAGTCCGGCCGCTCGCTCCGGATGTCAAGCGAAGAGTCGAGGAATGACAGCAGCCGATCAGGAGGACGTCCATCGGACAATCGAGCAGATCGCGCGCGAATCCTATGGCCGTCTCGTGGCATATCTGTCTTCTCATACGCGGGATGTGGCGGGTGCCGAAGATGCGCTGAATAGCAGCGCTCACCGCCGGGCCGTGGGACTGCGTGCCGCGAAATCCAGAGGCGTGGCTGCTGACGACGGCGCGCCACTCGCTCATCGATTTTATTCGTCATCAACAAGTTGTTTTAGCCGGCGAGCCGCTGCGCCTATGGCGCGAGTCGACCAACACGGTTGAGACCTAACGGAGGAAGCAGTCTGGCTGGCGCGAGTGCTTCTACAGTTGTCGGATGAAGCCGAAGTGCACGGCCTCCTGGCTCTCATGCTGCATTGCGAAGCACGACGTTCGGCGCGAAGAGGAGCAAAGGTCAGTACGTTCCTCTTTCTGAGCAGGACCCTAAGCAGTGGTCGCAACTATTGATCGAGGAGGCTGAACGGTCTGTGAGCTTCATGCGACTTTTCCTTTCTGAGCGGCCGGTTCACTCTTGGCTTGCATTGATTTGACGAGATCGCCTGCTGACGCTCCCTCGAGCGAAAGTCCGTAGCCAACTTCTCGGACAATGCGCTCTTTCAACGGTTGAATGAAATGTATGCGCGTATTGCGGCGGGTCACTTCGGGAGCCTTCAAGTACAACTTGGCCAATTCCCGCGCTCGGGGTAGCGTCATACCATTCGGCACAACCTCTGCAACCACTCCCCATTCGTGCGCGGTTTTCGCCGTGAGCGGCTGTGGGTTGAGCAGGAACGCCTCCGCTCGTCCCGCCCCCGCGCGATAACTCCAGGTGGTAAAGATTCCGTCGCCGGGCGCAACACCCTGTGAGAAGTGGGCCACATCCTGGAACGTCGCACCCTCTCCTGCCACAATTACACTCGCAAGTAGCGCGTAGTCGGAATGCACATGGGCGCGTCCCTCGATTGCCGCAATGACTGGGACGCGTATGTTGGCTATGTTTTCCAACACCTGAACGCCTTCGTCGTGAACCTGGCTCCAGACGCCGGGATCCGCGGCGTTCCCGAAGGAGGACCAATCGACATCAGTAATGAACTCCCCACCGGCACCTGTAAGGATTACGATCTTGTTTGCTCTATCTTGCGCAATCCGGTGAAAGGCATCCACGACCTCCGTATGGTGTTGTGCCGAGAAAGTGCAC
>DATEBK010000193.1:0-7841 GCA_035287825.1 Terriglobales bacterium | reverse complement strand
GCCGTCAAAGATGAAACCGCAATCCTGTCTCTCGCCAGCGGAGAGCGCCATCAGAAGAACCACCTCGTTCTGCTCGACTCCCGCGGCAAGCAACTCTCCTCCGAAGAACTCGCCACCTTTCTCGACTCCCACCAGGCAATGCCATTGGTCTTCGCCATCGGAGGCAGTGACGGTTTCAGCGAAACCGCCCGTCAGCAAGCCCGTTTCACCCTTTCACTCGGAAAACTGACCCTCCCTCACGAACTGGCCCGCGTCGTTCTCGTCGAGCAGCTCTATCGCGCTCTCACCATCCTCAACCATCACCCCTATCATTTAGGACATTAACTCATCAGTAAATGGTCAGCGGTCACCCGGCCTCGCTTTCACCTCGCGAAATTTCCCACTCCCATGCACCTCCGGCAGCTATCCCCCGCGCCCCATCTCGCTTACTCTGGTTTTGACAGGTGATCATCCCTGACTGGTAAGGATCCTCCCCCAATGAAAAACCCGTACGACGTCCTGAAAATGAAAGAGCAAGAACTCATCCGGGTCCGCAGAGAGATGGACGCTCTGCGGATCGCCGCTCATCTCCTCGCCGCCGAAGACCCCGACGCCTCCAAGCCCGAATCCCAGCCCAAGCGCCAGCGCCTCGTTGAAATGCCCTAATCGCAAGTTAGTCCGCAGGCTAGTCCGCAAGCTGGTGCGGCGAAACCTCCACCACAAGCCCCTGCCCTCTTGACACTCCCTCCGCAAAAAGGCATCATCATACCCCTGTATTAAACGCATTTAATACAGGCGATTCCCACCCCCGGCAGGAGGAAGTCCGTTGCCTTCCCACCACCTTTTCCACACGCGCCTTGTCTCGCTCGCCGCCATCCTGCTCGCACTTCTACCCGCCCACCAGGCCCAAGCCGCGTCCGACTATGTCCGCGTCAGCCAGGTCGGTTACGAATCCGGAGAAACCCCATCTCGCGCTTACCTGATGTCCAAAAAACCAGAAACCGGATCCACCTTCAAAGTCATCAACTCCGCAGGTACCACCACCTACTCCGCCCACGTCGGCGCGCTTCTAGGCAAATGGAGCCACAGCAAAACCGTCACCTACAATGTCTATGCGTTAGACTTCAACGTTCCCGCCGGAGACCTCTACACCATCTCCGTCTACTCCGCATCCGGACGCGCCGTCGCCGTCTCTCCACAATTCGCCGTCGATGCGCCATCCACGCTCTACTCCGGCCTGCTCCTGAACACTCTCTTCTTCTATCAAACCGATCGCGATGGCCCCAACTTCATTCCCAACGCTCTCCGCACCGCCCCCGGACACCTCAAAGATCGCAACGCTAGCGTCTTTGCCACGCCTCCCCTCGACACCAACGACTTCATCGACAACATTCCCCCCGCCCCTCCACTGGTCTCCGCCGATCTCCCGAACCTCAACGCCGCCGGCGGCTGGTGGGATGCCGGCGACTATATGAAATATGTAGAAACCGTCAGCTACGTCACCGCCCTCATGGAAATCGGCGTCCGCGATTTTCCCAATCAAATGGGCGCGTCCGCTCCCCTGAATCCTCCCGCGCCGCCCGCCTCAATCTCCTACGCCGGCAACAGCGGCCCCGGAGCGCCAGCCTCTTCCAACTTCACCGCCGAAGCCGCCTTCGGTATCGACTGGCTCCTCCAAATGTGGGACGCCAAATCTCAAACTCTCTACTACCAGGTCGATAACAGTCAGGATTGGGACTACTACGGCGAAGGTAATCCCAGTTCCGCCACCGGCAACTGCGGAGGCACCTATCCAACTCCCTATTGCCTCATCACCGAATACGACATCTGGACCCTCCCTCAAGCCGCCGACAATTACGATCAGCCCGGAGACCCTCGTCCCTGCGATCCCTACACCACATTCTTCATCTGCCGCCGTCCCGTATTTCTCGCCGCTCCCGCCGGATCGCCCATCAGTCCCAATCTTGCCGGCCGTCTCACCGCCGACTTCGCCCTCTGCTACCAGCTCAACCGCGCGACCAACCCATCCCTCGCCAATCGCTGCCTTAAAAACGCCGAGGATATCTTCGCCCTAGCCGATCTCTCCTATCCCGACCCCGCTCCCACCGTCAATTCCGGCTCCTGTTCCAACTGCCTGCTCACCATCGCTCCCTTCGACGGCTATCCCGAAAATGTATGGGACGATGACATGGAACTCGGTGCAACCGAACTCTACTTCGCCCTTCAGTCAGCCCAGCAAACCGGATCTCAGCTCCCCGCCGGACTCCCGCACACGAATCCCCTCGACTATGTGAGTCAAGCCGCGCAATTCGCCAGGAACTACATCACCAACATTTACGACACCGGCCAAACCGACACTCTCAACCTTTACGACGTAAGCGGCCTCGCCCATTTCGAACTCTATCTAGCGCTGCAAGCCGCCGGAAATCCTCCCGGCCTCGCGCTCTCCGCCTCCGCCATCCGCCGCCAATTCCTCCGTCAGGTTGATGACGCCATCGCCCAATCCGCGCAAGATGCTTGGGGTTTCGGCTATGTCTGGAGCTACGGCGACACCACATCGCACGGCGCAGGTTTATCCGTGATGGCCAGCGAAGCCTATTACCTCACCAACGCCAAGCGCTATGACACCTATTCGCAACGATGGCTGGCCAACATTCTCGGAGCCAATTCCTGGGGATCGTCCTTCATCGTCGGCGACGGCTCCACCTTCCCCAATTGCATCCAGCACCAGGTCGCCAATCTCGCTGGCTCTCTCAACGGAACTTCCGGCGGCATTCCCATTCTCTGGGGAGCATCAACCGAGGGTCCCGCCAATTACGCCACCACCGGCCTACTCGAAGGCATGAATCTCTGTCCCGCCAACGGAAAAGACACATTCAGGGAATTCAATGGCAATAACGGCCCGTTTAACCCTCAGGCAACCGCCGTCTATCGCGACAATGTTCAGTCCTACAGCACCACCGAACCCGGAATCGACCTCACCGCAACCTCCTTCCTGATGTGGTCCTGGAGAATGGCCCAACCTCCCATCTTCTGAACCAATTCGACCCACCACCAACACACCGCTCCCTGGCACGCCCCTCCCCATCCGCGTACAATCAAACATTCGCCCCGAATGTCCGACATCCGCCGCGGTCTCATCATCGTCAATACCGGTCCCGGAAAGGGCAAAACCACCGCTGCCATGGGAACCGCGCTCCGGGCCGTCGGCCAGGGAATGCGTGTCCTGATGCTCCAGTTCCTCAAAGGCTCCTGGCATTACGGAGAACTCGATGCCGTTCAGGCCTTTGGCGACAAATTCATCATGAAGCAAATGGGACGCGGCTTCGTAAAAGTTGGCGCCGAAAAGCCCGACCCCGAAGACGTTCGCATGGTTGAAGAAGCCTGGGCCGAGGCCGAAAAGGCGATCCAGTCCGGCGAGTGGGACCTGGTCGTCCTCGACGAGATCAACTACGCCATCAGCTACGGTATGCTCGATCCAGCGAAAGTGGCCGAATCGCTCAAACGCCGCCCCGAAATGGTCCACGTCATCTTGACCGGAAGAAACGCGCACCCGACAATAGTCGAGTTGGCCGACACCGTGACCGAAATGCGCCAAATAAAACACGCCTACGAAAAAGGCGTAATGGCCCAGAGAGGAATCGAATATTAGCCATCAGGTGTAAGTTCTCAGTAGGTACGAACTCGGCTTTTACTGAGAACTGACAACTGAGAACTGACAGCTGCTTTCTATGACTTGGTTCAAGCGACAATCCGGCGAGCTCGACACCTCAGGCGAGAAGAAAGTCCGCACTGAAGGCCTGTGGGTGAAGTGTGACGGCTGCCGCCAGATCATCTGGAAAAAAGACCTCGAAGAGAATTTCAACGTCTGCCCCAAATGCAACAAGCACTTCCGCATCGACGCCCGCGCCCGCCTCGCCCAGCTTCTCGATCTCAATCAGGATGTCGGTGAAAACGGCGATCAGTATGAAATTTTCGCCAGCGACCTGGCCTCCACCGACCCGCTCAAGTTTGTCGACCTCAAGGCCTACTCCTCACGCCTGAAGCAGGCAAAGAAAGATACTGGCCTGAAAGACGCCATCGTCAACGCTCGCGGCAAGCTCAACGGCCGCCCCGTCATCGTCAGCTCCATGGAATATTCCTTCATCGGCGGAAGCATGGGCGCGGTCGTCGGCGAAGCCATCACCCGGGCCATCGAAGAAGCGATTGCAACTCGCACCCCCATCATCATCGTTTCCGCTTCCGGCGGAGCCCGCATGATGGAAGGCGTCATCAGCCTCATGCAACTGGCCAAGATCTCCGCCGCCCTCGCTCGCCTCGACAAAGCCCGCGTCCCCTACATCTCGGTTCTCACCGATCCCACCACCGGAGGCGTCACCGCCTCCTTCGCCATGCTCGGCGATCTCAACATCGCCGAACCCGGAGCCCTCATCGGTTTCGCCGGCCCCCGAGTCATCGAACAGACCATCCGCCAAAAACTTCCCCCCGGTTTCCAGCGCAGCGAATTCCTCCTCGAGCACGGCATGCTAGACGCCGTAGTCCAACGCAAAGACCTGAAATCCTACATAGCTCGCGCCCTCGATTTCATGGTCCAAGCCGCATAAAGGCGGTCGCTGGTCGTTAGTCGTTGGTCGCCGGCAAAAGTCGTCTTGGTCGTTAGCAAGCCCCTCTTGGCGATCTACTCTGTGGACCTCCTGCTCAAGGCTCTTGGGATGCACTTTGACCTACAGCAGCATCCTTCTGATGAGACAGAGTCGAAAACGCCGGCCAGACTTGCTACCCTTACCCTGCGCCTCCGGTGATCCGCGAACAACGAGCCGCGAACAACGAGCCGCGAACGACCAACGACCAGCGACCAACGACCTGATGTCCTACGAATCCGCAGTCGCGCAAATGTACGCCCTCGGCCACGAACTGTCGCAGACTCCATCGCACAAGTTCGACCTGGCCCACATGCGCGTGCTGCTCGCTGCGCTCGGCAATCCAGAGAAACGCTTCCCCACCGTGCTCGTCGCCGGAACCAACGGCAAGGGTTCTACTTCCGCAACCCTCGCGTCCATCCTTCGCGCTTCTGGACTCAAGACCGGTCTCTACACCTCGCCGCACCTGGTCTCCATCAACGAGCGCATTCGCCTCAACGGAGATCCCATCTCCGACGACCAATTCGCCGTGATCCACGACGTTGTCGATCGCACCGCCGAGCGCCTCGTCAGCGAAGGAGATTTGCCCTGGCATCCCAGCTTCTTCGAGATGCTCACCGCCATGGCCTTCGAGTATTTCGCCCGCAGCCGTCCCGATATCGTCGTTCTCGAAGTCGGCATGGGCGGCCGCCTCGACGCCACCAACGTAGTCGATCCCCGTCTCAGTGTCATCACCGACATTGCCCTCGATCACCAGAAATACTTGGGCGAAACCATCACCGAAATCGCCCGCGAAAAAGCCGGCATCATCCGCCCCAACGGCGTGGTCGTCACCCTCCCCCAATTGCCTGAAGCGAATGACGTCATTGGAAACGCCATCCTCGATGCCAATGCCCGCGCCATTAATGCCGTCGCCTTCGTGCCGCCGGTATCGCCCGGCAGCGCGCCGCTACCCATGAGCGACGCCTCGCTCGGCCAACGCGACGGCCGACACGACGGCCGACACGACGACAAACGGCAGCGCTATCCGCTCGACATCCTCGGCACACAAATCATGGTCGACTCGCCACTCGTCGGCCGCCATCAGCTCCGCAATCTGGCTCTGGCCATCGCCGCAGCCGTCGAATTACACGACCAGGGATTCAGCCAAATCACACCCAGCTCCATCGAGCAGGGAATCCGCGAAACTCAATGGCCCGGCCGCTTTCAGGTGCTTCCTCCCGGCCAGAACCATCCCGAATATGTCCTCGACGTCGCCCACAATCCCGCCGGAGCCTGGTCTCTTCGCTCGACGCTCTCATCCGCCTATCCCGACCTGGGCAACGGCCGTTCACTAACGATGGTCTTCGGCGTCATGCGCGACAAAGCGGTTCAGGAAATGACCGAGATTCTCTTTCCCATCGCCGACTCCGTGATCGCGACCCACGCCGACAACCCGCGCGCCGCCAGCCCCGCCGAAATTCGCCACGCCGCAGCCCGCATCTCCCGAGGCACTAATATAGAAGAAGCCGCGAATGTCGCCTCCGCTCTTGCCCAAGCTCGGCAGCTAGCCGGCCCGAGCGGCTTGATCGTAGTAACTGGCTCCATTTATGTAGTAGGAGAAGCGATGCGAATCCTGGGCGTTAGCATCTAACATGTATCGCGCATGTGTAGCGCGGGTACTCCTGCCCGCGAAAAATTGTACGAATAAGCAATCGTGAACAAGATCTCCACAACCGCCGATCCTGAAAAGGTTGATGCCGGGCTGCGTCCGCCCGAAACATCCACATCGACGGCCACCAGCCCAGCTTGGCTCGAACCACGGTTTACAACTCAGCCCAAACACCGCCACGGCTGGCTCAGTCGCCTGCGCTCGTATTTCATTCTCGATCCCCTCATCTGGGCTTACACCATCATCCTCGGCACACTCTCCCTGCTGCTCTCCTTCTTCGACCGCAACGGACGCATCCAGCACAATTTCGCTCGCCTCTGGTCGTGGCTAACCATGAAGACGACGCTTTCGCCGGTAAAGGTCATCGGGAGAATAGACCAGCTCGACAACTCCAAACCCCGCGTCTACGCCGTCACTCACGCCTCGGCGCTCGATATTCCCATCCTCTACGTCTACCTGCCTTTTCAGTTTCGCATCGTTTTCAAAAGCGAATTGCTGGCCTATCCGTTTGTAGGCTGGCATCTCAAGCGTTCCGGACAAGTCTGCATCAACCAGCAAAACCCCGCCGTCTCTATCGGCGCCATCAAGTCGGCTGTCCGCAGCCTCCGTGGCGGAACGCCCGTCGTCATCTTTCCCGAAGGCGGCCGCACCCGCGATGGCCAGCTTCAACCCTTTCTCCCCGGAGCATTCTTCCTCGCCATCAAAGCCCAGGCCGACATCGTCCCCATAGCCTTAGTCGGCACCTTCGACCTGCTCCCCATGAACACCTACCACATCAAATGCCAACCCCTCGAAATGCGTGTAGGAGACCCCGTCTCCACCGCCGGACTCACTCTCCGCGATACCGAAACCGTCTCCGCCCAGGTCAAAGCATCCATCGAAGCGCTGCAATCCGCCCCCTGCACTGCATAGGTACCGCTTCAGGTCGTCGTGCGCGCGATAAGACTTACTCATCCAGATTTGCGAGGACTGGGCCACCCTGACGAATCGCAACTCTCGGATTTTGGTACACGATGCAGTTTTTCAGAAGCTTGGCAGGAAGCTTGATTCCGAAAGTATGCGTTCGCCCACCCCGCCCCTCAGCCGCCTTGCTTCCCTCATACTTCCAATCCTCCTCGTGGAGAAAAGCTATATCAACGCGCCAAATCGCAACCGCCTTGCCGAGCTTTAGCCGCTGGGTTTGGTCGACGGCATAGCGCCAAACAATGTACCAGCCGGGGTGATTGTAATGCGATTGGAGGGCCCAAGGGCGCGTCGAACCCTTGGATTCGAGAGCGTGTTGCGGAGGCGGGTTCAGCTTTCCGCGTAGCGAAAGATCGGGAAACCGTTGTTGCGCAACATCAGGATGTTTGTGTTTCTTATAAGGGCTCAAGGCGTTGAGCGCCTGAATTCCAAGAATACCCACAATGCCACTGAACACGTTTGCCTGTTCGAAGTAAATGTCGATAAGTTCGTCAGCCCTGCTCTCCACGTGTTCAATGCCTTCGCGGATGTGCGTAATCTTGAGTTCGGGCGGCAGCGGAACCGCACGGTCGAAGCCATCTGCTTGTAGCGCCATCTCGACAACAAGG
>DATEBK010000192.1:0-10346 GCA_035287825.1 Terriglobales bacterium | reverse complement strand
CGCCGCCGTCATCGGGCTGATTAACGCGACCCTCGGCTTGGTGCTCAAGATTCTCACTTTTCCCCTGACGATCCTTACTCTCGGCCTTTTCTGGTTCGTGATCAACGCGATCATGCTGGAACTGGCAGCGGCATTCGTCCGCGGATTCTACGTGCGCAACTTTGTCGCCGCGTTCATCGGAGCCATCGCGCTGAGCATCGTAAGTTCAATTCTGCAATGGCTGATCATGCCGACCCGCAAGAATGATTAATGATTAAGGAACGGTCCGCGGCACCGTGTATCGTGCCGCTACTCGGAGATGCACTCTTGTCTTGCGCCGCGAAAAGCCGGAGCGAGTCTCCGATTCGTTGGGTGGTGACGAGAAGGTCAGGCGACAGTCCTAAGGCCCAAGACCTAAGACCTGGGACCTGAGACCTGGCCCAAGGCCTCGAACACCCGCTGCACCTGCTGCTCGGTTTCTTCCAGCGATCCCGAATTGTCGATCACAAAATCGGCAGCCTTAATTTTTTCCTCGTCCGATATCTGAGCCGCCATCCGCCGCGTCACTTCCGCACGTGCCGCATCTTCCGAAATCCCCAGCCGCTGCGCAAACCGCCGAATGCGTTGTTCGGGACCGCAGGTCACAACGATCAGACGGTCGAAACGTCCGGTGCCACCCGCTTCCAAAAGAAGGGCCGCTTCGACAATGGCGATCGCCTTCGCATCGCTCCATTCGATCTCCTGCATCCAGTGATTTTCGTACTCCATCACCGCCGGATGGACGATTTCGTTCAACTCCTTCACTCGCGGAGGAGCGCCGCCTCGTCCAAACGCCTGGTCGGCCAGACGCGAGCGGTCGATGCTTCCATCCGCCTTCAATATCCCGCGGCCAAAGCGCCGCACCACTTGCTCATAAACGGGAGTACCCACCAGCATCAGGGTGTGGGCGACCGCATCGGCCTGCAGCAGCCGCGCTCCCAGCTTGACGAACATCTGCCCGACGGCCGATTTGCCGCTGGCTATACCGCCGGTAAGTCCAATTTTCAGCAAGAAGTCGTACCCTAACTTCCTCGTAAAAACGGCCCGCCGAGTCTTTCCGCTTGTGTCATAACGAACGTCGGCTCGGTTACGCTATCCCGCGCCGCAGCCGCGCCGCCTTCACCGTATTCGCCATGAGCATCGCGATGGTGAGCGGCCCCACTCCTCCCGGCACCGGAGTGATCGCTCCCGCAACTTCCGCAACTTCCGGATGAACATCACCGACCAGCGTCGAGCCTTTGGCAGCAAACGATTCTTCGCGTTTCTTATTTCCCGAAAACAAGCGCTCGAACTCCGCTCGGTCAGTAACCCGGTTAATGCCCACATCGATTACCGTAGCGCCAGCCTTCACATAATCGCGGGTGACCATGCCTGCTCGTCCGATCGCCGCCACCAGAATGTCAGCGCGCCGGCAAACTCCCGGCAAATCGTGCGTTTTCGAATGACAGACCGTGACCGTGGCATTTTGGTTCAGCAGCAGCATCGCCACCGGCTTACCCACAATGTCGCTGCGTCCCACCACCACCGCTTCCTGCCCCGCCACCGGAATCCCGCTTCGCCGTAAAATCTCCATCACCCCGGCTGGCGTGCAAGGCACCAGTCCCGGACGCTGCGTAGAAAGATACCCCACATTCATCGGATGAAACCCGTCCACGTCTTTCGCCGGATCGACCGCCAGCAGAACTTTCTTCGCATCCACCTGCACCGGCAACGGTAGCTGCACCAGAATTCCATCGATCTCATCCCGCCGATTCAAATCGCCAATCAACGCCAGCAAATCTTCGGTCGTAGCGTTCTCGTTTGGCGTGTACTGCTCGCTATAAAGCCCCACTTCCTCGGAACTCTTCACTTTGCCGCGAACGTAGACCTCCGACGCCGGATTATGTCCGACCAGCACTACCGCCAGACCCGGCCGTACACCGGACGCCGCTAGAGTCTTCACCTGCACGGCGATCTCCGCGCGAATCTCGCCCGCAATTTTCGTCCCGTCAAGAATCCTGGCTGACATCACACCTCGCATCAAAATTAGCTAGACAGAAAGGCGATTCTATCGCATGAACAACCCGGGCCGCCGGCAGCGCGGCGTCCCTGTACAATAAATCCCGCCATGATTTCGCCCGATCTTCTGGAAATCCTTGTCTGCCCGGAATGCAAGAAGCCGGTCGCTCTGAGCGCCGACGGCAGCAGCCTCAAATGCCCCGAGTGCCGCCGTGTCTACCCCGTTCAGGACGACATTCCCATCATGCTGATTGACGCTGCCAAAATCGACCCGGCCTAGTCACTTGGCAGGTGGCAACCCGCACGCGGCAAATTCCGGCTCTCCGTCGTTCCCGAGCGACACTTAGTGTCGTTCCCCCCACGCCAGCCCGAGGTCGCTTTTCGGCGGTTCCGCCCCCACACTTCTCCGCAACCTTTTGGAAAATATTGGGTTCTAACATCCGGAAGCGGCGTTTAGCCGTACTGGAAGATGTACCAAAGTTACGGCATTTCAATTGCTGTAACGAAAGCAGTTGCCGATGAATCTAACAGGCAACGAAGGGAGGTCGGAAGGTGAGAATAGCGATGAAAGAACGATTCACGGTGACCGAGCTAGCCGCCTTGCGCAACGACCTGATCCAGGGTGGCATGGTCGACTCCCGCGAGGCAGCAGAACTGTTACAGGTTTTCCTGGCCGGCCGCGGCTACGGGGTTTCTCAGGCCGCCGCCATCGATGCCGCAGGACGCGTCGAAATGGCCGGTTGCTCGCTGCCCGTCCTCGAGCGCGAACTCGAAGGCCTGGCATTGGTGATGTAACGGTTCATAACGGGATCGAACGGAGCTAGTCGAACCTAGCTAGTTAAACCTAGCTAGTCGAACAAGGTTAATGGGAACTGATCGCTCGACACGTGATCGACAGTTTCTCAGCGCGAAGCGCCGGGCTAGTCGCCCGGCCTTTTGTCTTTCAGGAACATCTGGTACAAGCGAGTTCGCGCAGTTTTCTGGGGCGCTAACGTTTGAGTGCTAACTGTTAGGCGCAAGCTGGGAGCCATCGGCTGACTGCTCGGAATTTTGAATCGAGTTACACTACCGGTGCTGAAACTCCGGCGATCCAATCACCAGCGCCGTCATCGTATTCAGCGTGCGCTTCGGATCATCCAGCGCGTGCGCCGCCACCTGCGGATCGTCCAATTGCCGCCGGATCGCCTTCTGTGTGTTCGCCGAAACCTCGCCATTCAGCAGAGCATTCTCGATCAGCAGTAAAGCCGTCTCCTGCCCGCGGCCCGCCTCGGAATCCGCCGGATTCGGCCGCGGGAATCCGCGGCTGGTCAGCGTTCCCAGCGCCAGCAGCCGGCCCGCGTCGAAATTTGTCCCGCCAACTTTCCCATCACTCAGGGCGAGCGCGAAATTCATCCGGTCGATCAGCGCCTCCGAGTTCATCCACGTTGACGCCGTCATCGAATACCCCGTCGGCGGCACCATCTGATACAGCGGCATTCCCATCTTGTTCAGAATGCCCAGCATCGGCCCCGGATTATTCAAGTCCGTCCCGGTTGCGCGCAGCGACGAGATCACAAATTCAAAAGGAGTCTTCACCTTCGCCCGATAGGCCTTCGCCGACCAAAACTCCGGCGACTTAAATAACGTCCGCAACACTTCACGAATATCGCCATCGGTCACCAGAAATTTCGCCGCCATCCGCTCGACCAGCGCCGGTGGCGGATCATCCGCCACAAATCGCATCGCCAGTTTCCGGCAAATAAACTTCGCGGTATTCGGATGATGCGCCAGCATATCCAGCACCTGCATGCCCTCGTTCATCCCATTCTCAGGAATCGTCTGCCCGACGACGACCTTGTCTCCAGGCTCATGCTTTTTCGCGTCAAACTGAAATGCCGCCCCCTGCTCCAGCGGCTGGATTGTCCATCCCGTTAGCACGCGCGCCAGTTCCGTTACATCGTGCTGCGTATATCCGCCAGTGACGCTCAGGGTGTGCAACTCCATCAACTCGCGCCCATAATTCTCGTTGAGTCCCGGAACCGCCTGTCCGGGCTTGCCCTTATTTGCCGCGACTGCTGCTGGAGAATTCGGGCCCATGCTCAACCAGTTGTCCAGATAGAACAGCATCGCCGGACTCTGCGCCGTCGCCACCAGCAAGTCCTTGAATTTGCCTAATGCGTGCGCCCGAATCACGTCGCGTTCGTACGCCGTCGTCAGATATTGATCGGCGTCTTTATTCAGAAAAACATTGAAGTGGTTGAACCAGAAATCCGTCATCACCTCCAGCAACTGGCGCTCGCTGTAGAGCGCCCGCAACAGCTTCGCTTGCTGGAGTTCGCTGGTGATCACCCCGACCGGCCCGTTCATCGCCAAAAACACTTCACGCTGATCGCCGGGAAAGTCAGCCAGCAACCGGTCGCGCTGCGCTCCGCGAATGTTGGTAACAAAAATCCGCCGGTCGTCGGCTGGCAACGCCAGAATTGCCTCCATCCGCTTTTCTTTGGGCAGTGCCAGAATCGTGTCGGCCTGCGTCGCCACGGAATCCTGGTTCTGCTTTTCCATTTTTGCCTTCGTATCCGCGTCCATCGTTTTACCGTCGCGCGCCGCCTGATCCTGCTTCTGCCGCTCCGCCAGAATGCTGATCTGCACTTCGTAAATCGAGCGCTTCATCGGATCGGACGGCAATGGAATCTTCCCTTCCGCCGCCTGCCGCACCAGGTTGTTGTTGGGAAAAGTCTGCACCAGGTCGCGCGTCGACATCCGCAAAGTCCGCAACGGACCCAGCTTTCCATCGAGCACTCCGTCGCCAATTTCCTCCGGGTGCAGCTGCTGCTCGATCCAGTCATTCACATCCATGTCCATGACCTTCTGCAGATCTCCAGGCCGCGGCCCAAACGTGAGCCGGTTCAAAGCATGTAGCGCCCTCTGCTCATTTGTAAGATTGGCGGTAAGTTTGGCGGTAACCTTCGCGGAACTAGCCTTCGCACTTGCGGCCGCCCGCTCGCCCGAAGCCGGTCGAGCCGGTGCCGAGGCAGTCCCACCCATCGTCGTAGGCTGCTGCGCCCAACCAGCGCCAACCGTCAGGAGCATCCCCACCAGCCCGACCACCGCCGCATTCTTCGCCTTGCACATGACGGACAAGCCCTTCAAGGTATTTCTAACACGCATCCTGCGTCGGTGCCCCACCTGTATCGCGAAGTGAACGGTGGAGTTCCACAACCACCTATCCCTTCCCCCAGAAACCGCACTTGCTTTGCCCCGCAATCCGCATCACACTGTGTTGTCACAAGGTTCGCAGCGGAGCGTGTCTTATGCGCACAACTACTACCTGCAAAGCATCGGCAATAGCTTGCGCCTTTATCGCTGTCGCTGGTTTCTCCCTGCCCGCCACGGCCCAGATCGCGCGCAGCCGGACCCTCGGAACCACCAGCGGTACTGCACACGAGGCCAACTCCCCCTTTACCGCGGAATACAAAATCACCCAGGTGCAGACTCTGCCCAACGGAACCACCATCACTCATGACTCTACCGAATTGAAGGCGCGCGATTCGCAAGGCCGCCGATTTCTCGAAACGACCATCGCTTCTCCGTCGGGAGATCAAACGCCGACCACCATTTTCAGTGTCTTTGATCCTGCGACTCGAACCGTGACAATGTGGAATACCCCGGGCAAGCGCGTGACCGTGTTCACGATGTCCACCCCCGGAGCGGCACACGATTGTTCGACCACGACCGCAGCGCCGCGCGTGCAGGGCAGAAGCGGCAAATCCACACACGAAGACCTGGGAATGCAGACCATCCTCGACATCGAATCCCACGGACAGCGCACATCAACGACGATTCCCGCCGGCGCCATCGGCAACGACGCTCCGCTAGTCCGATCATTCGAAATCTGGACCGCCGTAGCTCCCGGACTTAAAGGGACGTTGATGCGCGAAATCAGCGACGATCCGCGCTCCGGCACCAGAACGTCAGAAATCGTGAGTCTGACCCAGGGCGAACCTGATACAGCCAATTTTCAGCCGCCCGAAGGCTACGAAACCGTAAATAAAACAACCGAGTCAGGATGCCCCGAAACAACCGCAATACCGAAGTAGCCTAAGGCTGTGCAGTTTCAATATTGCCCACTGCTTCACGCAACACCCGCGCAATCTCCGCCGGATCCGTCTCCGGCGCGAACTGCATGGGCCGCCCGATCCACACTCTAATCTTTCCCGGCGCGGCAAATTTCTTTCCCGCCCGCTTGATTTCATACAAGCCATCGATCCGCATCGGGAGCACGGGGATCCGCAGATTGTTCGCCAGCAATCCCACTCCTGTGCGAAATTCGCCGAGCGTGCCATTGGTGGTGTGCCGTCCCTCGGGAAACACCAGGATGCTGTATCCGCGATCGACCGCCTCCCCCGCATAAGCAAAGCTTTTCCGGAATCCTGCCTGCCGCGGCAAGGGAAACAAATTCAGCAGCGCGACGCCTAGCGTCCACTGAAGGCGGTCCCAGATTTGGCGAAACACTCGGCGAAAAAGCGGACCCTCCGCAACCGGTGAGTGCAAGAGCTCCAGCGCCTCGCCCCCCGTAGCCGTAGCCAGCCGATGTCGAATGCGCGCCGGCAGCGCTGCTTGAATGAATCCGACATCGACATCATCAATGTGGTTCGACACTACAAGCAAAGGCCCCCGCACACCGTGCAGATTTTCGCGCCCCGCAATGCGTGGCCACCCCAGAAGAAACACCGCCGGGCGCGCAAGCAGGTAATGCGCAATCAGACGCAGCCATGTAGTCGGCCAGCGCAGAGTCCAGCGCGGATAATGAAAAGTGGAACGCTTAGCCTCTGCGATGATCGGCCTGCCGCCGACCTGCTGGCCAATGTCTTGTCTGCCAACGGCCTTTTTTTCAATGCCCAGCGACGAACGACCATCGACTGCCGCGCTCCGCAACAATCTTTCCAGATCTCCAACCGTTGCTGCATCGGCAAACTTCGTTTCACTGAGGTCAATCTGAAAGCGGTCTTCGAGCGCTCCCAGCAGTTCCACACGTTCCAGAGAACTCAGACCAAGCCCGCTTTCGAGGTTTGCAGCAGACGAAAAGTCCTGCGCCGGGCGTCCGGTAATTCGTGTCAGCAATTCCGCCAGCGCTCCTGCGGAGCGAGCGCCCTCGCCCGCCGCCGTGTCAGCGCGCTTGGCGAACGTGGCCTCTACGGCCTCGCGAATCACGTTGCGCCGCGGCTTCTGCGTTGAACTGCGCGGAAAATCCTGATCAGCCCAGACGAACCAAGAACGGATGCGCTGATATTCGGCCAACGTCTCGTTGGCGCGCGCCACAATCGCGGGGACTCTCGACACTACATCGCCAGCCGAATCCGAATTTTGCTCCCGCAGAATCAGAACCGCGCAAGCTTCGGCATTTCCACCACGCTCCAACCCGACCACCACGCAATCCCGAATCTCAGGTTGCTGCCGCAGAGCCGCTTCCAGGTCCTCGGGATAAACGTTCATTCCCGCAGGCGTGACAATCACTTCTTTCTTGCGGCCTTTGAAAAAAAGATTGCCCTGCCCATCGACCGCGCCCAAATCGCCTGTTCGATACCAGCCATCGTCTTCGGGACGCACCATCGATTGCAGATCATGGCCATTCCAGTAGCCGCTGGCGACGCCTGATCCGCGCACCAGAATCTCGCCATCGTCGGCAAGCTTGATCTCGAGCCCTGGAAGCACCTTACCAATCGATCCGCGACTGGTATGAAAGGGATGATTCAAACTGATCAGTGAAGTTGTCTCCGTCAATCCGTACCCCTGCACAACCGCGTATCCCAGCCGATGCCAGAACTCTTCGGTCTCCCGGTCCAGCGCCGCACCACCGCTGATCATCGCCCAGAACTTCCAACCGAATTGCCGCCGCACATCGCGAAATGTCCACCAGCGCCGCAGAAAGTGCTGAGGCTTGGCCGCCGTGAAGCGGGCCGCAAATGCGTCGCGCGCTCCCGCATCGTCCAGATCACGTTCGATCTTCTGCTTCAACGACTCGATCATCCTTGGAACCGCCACCAGGACAGACACTCGCTCCCGCCGAATCGTAGCCATCACTTCCGTCGGGTTGAACGTGTTTTCGAATACGACCGTTCCGCCAAGCAGCGAAGGAAGAAAGATTCCCAGGAATTGTCCAAACACGTGGCTCAGCGGCAGAAGATTGAGGAAGCGAATCGGATGCACCCAGCGCTCGTACTTCAGGTATTTCCCCATCTCCTTCTCAATCGGGGTGATGTTGCCCGCCACATTGGCATGAGTCAGCATCACTCCTTTGGGCTCGGTGGTTGTGCCCGAAGTGAAGACAATTTCGAGCGTATCGGAAGGTTGAATCTCGACGGGACGAAAGCGTTCCGGAGAATGTTCTGCGACGACCGCCGCCAGATCAGCAGGATCGATCGTCGCGATCGCGTCTGCCTCGTGTGCGGCAAACACCGACGCCCGTTCGCGCGGACACAGCACCAGCCTGGTTCGTACCTGCGCGCTGATGCGCCGTGCAAAATCAGGGCTTGCCGCATCATCGACCGGAACGGCGATTACGCCGCAGAGCGAGCACCCCAGAAACACCGCGACCCACTCGGCGCAGTTCGGAGTCCACAACAACACGGCATCGCCCTTTATGATCTTGCGCGCCTCAAGCTCTCGCGCAAACTGATAGGCAACTCGCACAACGCGCCGGTAGGTCCAGCGCTCATGCCGGTATCCGCGCGGAAACACGTAGGCACACTCGTCACCAGAACCCGCATCGCCCCAGCGCTCGAAATCGTCCAGCGTATCCAGCAGACTTGCCCGCACACCCTGTTTAGTAGCACAATTTCCAGAACTTTACAGGACTAACCGCGCTCGAGCGGTAATCCGGGATCGAATGGTACGAATTTTTCCATCTCGCGTCATCGTGTGGCAGGCCGTCATTCTCCGCGTCGCTGTCGCCCTCGGACTCGCTTGCCTGCTCTCTTGTCAGTCACCGACGTCGACGAATGGCGTGAATTCGCCATCTTCTTCGAGCGGCGCCACCCGCCAATCCGAGAATAGCCAGGCAACCGGCCCCGTCCGCGATCTCCGCCAGGACGAGGCCGCCGGCGGACACATTCTGCGCAAACACGTCGGCCAGACCGAACAGCAACTTCGCGAGCGCATCGAGCGGGAACGCAACATTACTGGAGCCTCAACCTATACCGACGTCGCGACCGCGGAAAATGCTGTAGGCGCGGCCATTGCCGACTCGCATGCCCAGATCCAAAGCTGGCTCGACCGCGATGGCCGGCATCCCAACCTGGTGCTGGACTATGACAGTCCCTCTCCCATCGGCCGCACCATGAATCGCGGCGAAATTCACTCCCATGTGTGCTCGCACGCTCTGGTCGTACTAAAATACGCTGGGCCTGATAACTACTACGTCCTGACCTCTTACCCGGAGTGTCGCTAATGACCACTAAACCGGAAATCACGGCCGCCAACTTTCCCGCGTTGCACACTTTCCTGCGCGGCTACTTCCATGAAGATGTCGCCGACGAATACGGAACTCCACCAGAGGCCGCCGATCAGTTCTGTGATGACGCCGAAAGCGACGAGCGCATCCCAGTCGCGCGCGAGTGGCAACAACTCATCGAGTTGACTAGCACGGACCCGGCTCCACTGAATGCAGGGTTAAAGAAACTGGGCAGCGCGATTCGGCTGAATGAAGAGGAAATCCCGCAGGTCTCAGCCATCTTCGCTCGTTGTCTGGCTATTAAGTCACACCGGCGTGTGGCGAACGAATAGAAGAAAAAGCTCGATAGTTTTTCCCGGCAGCATACAGAAGAGCATTTCGGTGGATCCGCGGACGCAACCCGGTTTACGACAGTCTTCTATTGACGCGCTTCGCGGGGCTGTGATGATCATCATGGCTCTCGACCACGTCCGCGATTTCTTCCACGTCGGGGCGATGTCATTCTCCCCAACCGACCTCACCCGCACCACTCCGATTCTCTTTTTCACACGCTGGATCACGCACTTTTGCATGCCGGTGTTCATGTTTGCCGCAGGCATGGGAATGTTTCTTTTCGAACATAGCCATACGAAGGGACAACTGTCACGGTTCCTCTGGACGCGCGGACTGTGGTTCATTTTGTTGGAGCTGACGGTGATGCAGCCTGCCTATAACTTCAGCTTTTCGTCTCGCTTCATGCTCTTCTTGTTGATTCTCTGGATTTTTGGGATTTGTATGATTGCGATGGCTGCGTTGATTCGCTTGCCTGTCCGCTGGCTTGCCGCGCTGAGCGTCGCCGTCATCCTATTTCACAATTGCCTGGATGGGATCGATGCGTCGCGGTTCGGTTCCGCCGCCTGGG
>DATEBK010000191.1:0-16626 GCA_035287825.1 Terriglobales bacterium | reverse complement strand
GGGTTTAGGGTTGAGCCGATTGCCAAAAGATACAGCATCATCAGTTCAGAGTAAGTATCCCAGCGCGTCGTCAGAAATCCGCTCTCCGGAGTCCAGCCCTGGGAAAAAGTAGTTCCTCCGTTCAGCATCCACGGCCAGTTGACCTGCTGGTAGAGCTGCGTAGCCATATCAGCAATCTGCTGATTTTGAAAATGTTGCCGGCAGGTGAGAATTCCGCACATCAGGATGGCGGTATCGATCGACGAGACTTCGGAGCCGTATGCCCGCTGACCGGTATTCATATCCACAAAGTGGTAGAAAAAGCCGTTTTCGTTTGGCATCTGCAGAAGGAAACTCAGCGTTGCCTGCACGCGTGTCGCGATGTCTGAGCTCGCCATATATCCGCGCTGGTCGGCTATGCAGAGCGCGGTAAGTCCGAAGCCTGTCGCGGCAATGCTTGAGACTGTGCTGGTGTCGTTCCCCGCAGCCAAGGCACGGTCTTTGACCTGACCTGTGGTCGGACTGGCCTGCTCCCAGAAATAGAGGAAGATGGCGCGCTCAATTTCATCCAGAAATTGATCATCGGTCAGTTGGGGCGGACCGGTATTGCCCGGTTGAGATCCTCCGCAAGAAGTACCCATCGCGGCCAAGCCCAGTAACGGAGACAACAATAGGGTCTTACTCATCCGCGCCAGCATTTCCCGGCGGGTAAGAGACTGCAGTGGATGGTGGCAATTCATTGACTAAGGGATTATAGCGAGCGGTGCGAAGGGCACTTCAGGCTGATCCCCCAAAGTAGGGCTTCGCGAGCGGGCGATTCATGGAATATTCAACAGATTGTCATCAATTATTAACAAACCACAGTCTAGGCTGACGGTTCACCTAAACATAAAACTGGGCCGAACACTGTTTCGAATCAGAGTCTTGTCTGCGATCTAAATTGCTTATTTTCAGGAGAGGAAAACAATGAAACGAATGATGGCGGTGGTGCTGTCCATGACGCTGATGGCGGGCGTACTGACAGCGCAGGACCAGCCAGGGCCGACGAAGGCGACGACGGCTCAGGCACAAAAAACGGCTACGGCGAAAGCTCCGCAAAAGAAGGCCGCTGCCAAGAAGGCTGAGCCGACAGTTTCGGAACAGCTGGACGAGATGCGGCAGCAGATCAAGCAGTTGAGTAATCTGATCGAGAGCCGCGACCAGAAGATTGATCAGCTGGAACAGAAACTGGACAAGAGCCAGACGGTCGCCGTGCAGGCGCAGACCAAGGCCGATTCGGCAGTGGCTCAAACGGCCGCTGACGAGCAAGCAGTACTGGCCCTCAAGAACGATTTTGCCGACTTCAGGACCGTCAGCATGGGTGGTTCGAACGGCCCGGTTTTGCGGAATACGGTGTGGGCGTTGCAGGATCCGACGCAGATGGGCAGTGACGATAAAGGGGTCTACAACAAGGACATGGAAAGCCCGATCACGATCCGTTTCAAGGGCATCCACATTACGCCGGGCGGATTCGCCGCGGCCGAATTTGTTCGGCGGTCACGCGAACTGGGAGCGGATATCATCACGCCGTTTAACAACTTGACCATGCCTGGGGCTTCCCAAAACAACCTGTCGGATTTCTTCGGCACCGCCCGCCAGTCACGGCCTACAGTCTATGTCGAAGGCAAAGCCGGCAATGTCGATCTATCCAGCTACATATCGGGTGACTTCTTGTCTTCCGGTACCACGTCCAACAACACTCAGACCGACAGCTACACCTTGCGCTTGCGGCAAGTGTGGGGACAGGCCAAGTTTGACAATGGCTGGAAGTTCCTGGGCGGCCAGGCTTGGAGCCTGGTGACCGAAAACAAAGTTGGAATTGGTCCCAGCGACGATACTGGCAGAACCAACGACGCGCGTCCGCAGACCATCGACGGACAGTATAACGTCGGCTTCAGCTTTGCACGCCAGTACGGAATTCGTCTGACCAAGGATTTCGGCGACAAGGTGTCGGTCGCGTTTGCCATGGAAAACGCGCAGGGCACACTCACCACGCATAACAACGTTTCCAACTATCTGCTGGGCGAAGCGGGTGCCACCAACACCAACAACGCTTTCAACGGAACTTACACGGCCAATCCGGCTCCAGATCTCATCGCCAAGATCGCGTTTGATCCCGGCTTCGGGCACTACGAGATCTTTGGATTAGTCGATCGCTTCACAGATCGCGTGTTCCCATGCGCGGAAGGTTTCGCGACCAACCCGGTCTGCGCTGCTAACCCTGCCGCCGCCAGCACGCTTGGCGTCTATAACGCCTCGAAAGAAGGCGGAGGCGTCGGTGCCAACGCTCGCTGGGCGTTCGCCGACAAACACTTCGTGTTCGGCCTGCACGGCTTCGGTGGCAGCGGCGTCGGTCGCTACGGCGCCTCCCAGCTTTCCGACCTGTCCATTCACGCCGACGGAACTATCCACCTCATCAGAGACCTGCAGGGTCTGATCACGCTCGAATACCACAGCAAGAAACTTGATCTCTATTCCTACGTCGGAGCGGAGTATGCCGGCCGCGCCTACGACTTCGATTCGATCAGCGGCAAGTATGTCGGCTACGGATCGCCCTTCTTCAACAACTACGGCTGCTATGAGGAAACTCTTCCCGGCAGCGGTGGCTTTAGCCCTGGCTCTCTCGCCAATTGCACCGGTGACACGCGTGCCACCATCGAGGGCACAGCCGGGTTCTGGTACAACATCTACACCGGACCCAAAGGTCGCTTCCGCTTCGGCACGCAGTACTCCTACGTGACGCGGCAAACCTGGGCGGGTATAAGCTCGCAACCGAACACGCCCGTAACCTACGCCGGACCTGAAGGCCTCGACGGTATGGTCTTCACTTCCTTCCGCTACTACTTGCCGTAAGGCAAGTGGCAACCCTCGCCCCCAGGCTTCCTTCCGACTGGGGGTGAGGGATTGCCAGTTCTTGCTAAGGCGTGCTGGCTTCGAACCGGAGGCGGGAATTGGCGCGAAACTGAAGTGACGGCGCAGGAAACTGCCGCACTCGACGACCTTCCTGAAACCAGTGACTACTTCAGCGTGCGGATATAAGCCACCAATCCCTTGATTTCTTCGGGCTTCAACTTATCGCCAAACTCGGGCATTTTGGGCGGTCGTCCCTCTGTAATAACGGCTGTGAGATCCGCATCTGATTTTTTCTGCACATCGGCGCTGCTCAGGTCATGGCCGGCCATTTTCTTTCCATCAGCCCCGTGACACACAGCACATTTTGATTTGTAGGTTGCTTCGGTGTCTTGCGCCTGAGCCTGTAACGGAATGCTGAGAACAACGGCGAACGCTGTCGCCAGCATCAAAAGCGGGAGGCTAATGTTTTTCATCTTCCAGCTCCAGTTGTGATCTTCCATCATGCTCTGAGATTTGAATTACGCAAATAGCATACGTCAACCGTAAGAATGAACCTTGGCGAACGTCACGCACCCGCTCCCTCAAAATAAGCTTCGATCTCTTCCAGAGTTTTCCCTTTCGTTTCCGGCAGAAACACCACCGCGGTGACAAAGTAAATTACCGTGCAGCCCGCGAAGGCAAAGAACATCGCTGCATATCCATGCTTGCCAACCGTGGGCAAGAAGATGGCGGCGATGCCGGTCGAAACCGCCTGGTTCAGTAGCAGCGCGATGCTCATACCATTCGAGCGAATGCGGGTCGGCATCAACTCCGACAGCGCCAGCCACACGCATACGCCAGGGCCGATGGCATAGAACGCCATGAAGACAAAAAGGCTGATGGCCACCATCCAACCGTGGTGCGAGCTTGGAACGGGGGTAATCAGCGCGTCCTCGATTCGGAGTGGCGACTGCCGAGCGACTTCGATGTCGGCGAATGGATTGGAGAAAAATGCGATGACTTTGTTGGCGGGCACGCAGCTTTCGCGTGTGATTTCGATCGGTGTGGCAGACTGGTCGTCAGAACGCACGGCTTTAGTCGCAGCCCGAAAATCTCCGTAGGCATAGATGACAACAAGCGAGGTGGGAGCGTTGGCGATGGTGTGGCCGGCGTTCCCGCTGGCACTCAGAAGCGCATTGGCGCTCTTTTCGTCGTACCTGAACGTGAGCTTCGCGGCAGGATCGCTGGTGACCGTGGACTGAAGGGCATCACGCGCATCAACGCGTAGGTTTTCGGTTCCGCGAAACAGCACGCCGGTGCAGACGAGCGAAATGATGATTCCGGCGGTGCCGACCGACAGCAGGAACTTGCGTCCTTTTCGATCGACCAGCACAACGCCGCCAATCGTCATCAGGAAATTCACGACGGTGAAAAGAACATATCCCCAATGCGCTTGTACATCCGAAAGCCCCGCTTGCAGCAGAATGTTGGTGTTATAGCCAATAATGGAGTTCACGCCCGTTGCCTGGTTGCAAGCCAGAATCACGCAAGCCAGAACAAATGGGATGACATACTTACGGCGCAGAAGCGATTCGCCGATCTTACTTCCCGAAGCGCTTTTATTTCCCGAAGAAGTCTTCGTTTTTTCAGCCGCCGCCGATTGCTCCATCTCCGCCAGTTCAAGATTGGCTTGTTCGCCGGTGCGCGAGCGGAGCAGAGCGGCATATGCGGCATCCTTTTGTCCACGGCGGAACAGCCAGCGCGGCGATTCCGATACGACGAGACTGCCCAGCACAAACAAAATTCCGGGCGGAAGCGAAACCCAGAAAATACTGCGCCATGCTGTGTCCTTGAAGGCGAAGAGTCTAGCCGGGTCGCCCAGCTTGGCAACCTCCTGGACGCGAAAACTGAAGTACATGCCAACCACCGCCGCCGTCACGATGCCCAGGGTCAGCAGCCATTGAAAAATTCCCGTTCCCTTGCCGCGGTGGGCGGCTGACAAACACTCTGCGAGGTAGAGGGGGACGACGACGCCGATGAGTCCTGCGCTAACGCCTTGCAACAAACGTCCCAGTACCAGCGATCCGTAACCCTGCGAGAGCGCGATCATGGGAATGCTACCGACAAACAGCAATCCGCTAAGCGCCATCAGCGGCTTGCGCCCGATCCAGTCCGCCAGCGCCCCGGCAAACAATGTTGAGATCACGCTGCCGAGCAGAACCGCCGCGACGACGTTGGAGAGTTGGCCCGCGTTCAGGCCGGAGGTCGCCTCCAGGTAAGGCAAAGCCCCGGCGATGATGCCGACGTCGACGCCATAGAGCAATCCGCCGAGCCCGGCGACCAGCAAGAGGAAGCGGTTATACCCAGACTTCTCCATTACCAACCATCCATCACTAGGAATCCATCACAAACATCCATCGCATTCAACGAATAGATCACCGGCGTCGTCTCACGACTGCGCCTGCCAGTTGGCAAGCGCCCGGTAGGCCGCTCCCCACACCGGCGCATCCTCATTCATGACGACGAAGATTGGGACGCGTGCCAGCACTGGCTGCAGCTTGCCTACTCCACAAAAAGATTTGAAGAACGCGCCCTCCTGAAGCTTTGCCAACAACTTTGCCGGGATGCCGCCTGCGATGTAAACGCCTCCGAGGGCCATCGTCTGCAGCGTGAAGAGCCCGGTTACCCCGCCAAATATTTCTGTCCAGAAGTCCACGGTCTCCACACAAACGGCGCAGGATTTAGCCAAGCCGCGCTCGACGATTTCAGCAGCCGGATTGCTTGCCTGCGATTCGGACGAACTGCCGGACGAAGCTGCGAAGGACGCGTGTATAGCCGCGGCATCAAGAAATTCGTGAATGCGCCGGAAGCTGCGTCCCGAGATGACTTCCTCGCACGATACGTGTTGAAAATGCCCTCGCAAGTGGCGGAGCAGTTCTATTTCCCGCTCTGTGCGCGGCGCGAAATCCGCTTGTCCTGCCTCGCTGGGCGCGACCCGATACTCTTCACCGTCCCAAAAAAGAAGCGCTGTGCCCAGACCGGTTCCCGCCGCAATCACACAACGTGTGGCATGGGGCATTGGCGTTCCTGGATTCAGCGCTACGAAATCGACGGCCGCGAGCCGTTCAAGACTCAGCGCGGTCGCCATCAGGTCGTTCAGCAAGTAAATGCTTTTCAGATGCAGCTTGCGCTTGAGCACCGAGACATCAACCAGCCACGGCAGGTTTTCTGAATAGTGCCGTTCTTCAACAACCGCGCCAGCTACGCCGAACCCGGCGGCATCGATGATGAGATCGCTGGAGGCTTGAAGCCGCAGGTCAGAGACCGCCTGCCGCAGAAAGTCATCGAGCAGTGCTTCGAATCCGCGATAGTCGCGGACCGCAAAACGGCACCGGAAGACACGGCGCAAGACGGCGCCTTCCGGCTGGAACAGCGCCAGCGTGCACTTTGTACCGCCAACGTCCCCAGCCAGAATCATCTGCGCCGTACCCGCCGTTCCGTTGTCCCGTCCCTGCTTCGTCCATCATTCATTTCATCAGCGTCCCATTCGTGCGTTGCCAGTCAGCAGAGAACTTTGTCAGCAAAGAATGAAGATGGGAATCTTATCAGAGGCGTGGAGGAGTTTTCGAAGGGTGCGGACAAGATCTCAACTCACAGGCTCTGCCACCGTGTGCACGGTTCTGATTTGGAACCAAAACACCATTTCAGCATCCCGCCATGGGAATCTGTCGAAGAATATTTTCTGAAGAATTTCTAACCTCAGCCAGCAGAAGGACGAGCTCCCCTCAAAGAAGTGCAGCTTGGGTGGCAAGCTAAGTGCAACTGTGCATGCGGCACTCCCGCAAGAATATGAAAGCCTTAAACCAGCCTTGCTAAGCGGGGATGGCGAAGCTTCAACTGAAACGGCATCCGCTGAATAGGCACGAACGAAACGGAAACGAAAGAAGACAGACGCGAGCGAAAGAAGATAGGCGCGAACGAAAATGGACAGGCGCGAGGAAAATACGAAAATCTCCGGGCAGATCGTCTTAGCCAGTGGGCGGCGGGCAAGCGCACCGCCAGAATATCCACCTGCCGCGATGCGGGAATCTTCCCTCCGCTGGGTTGCCGCTTACACCAGTTCGCACCATGAAAAACGCGTGGCATCGTGCTTGAATGAGCGTCAGATCGAATCGTTCCTGCCGCTTTATAGCACGACTCACCGCTGGAAAAATCGTTGTGCGATGAAACTGGAGTTGCCCCTTTTTCCCAACTACGTGTTTATCCGCATGACGCACCAAGACCGCACGCGTGTGCTCGAAGTGCCGGGCGTGTGGTCTCTGGTCAGCTTTGGCCGCAGCCTGGCTTCGCTTCCCGACTTTGAAATCGCGGCGCTGCGTTCGGGCGTCGGGCAACGCAAGATCGAGCCCCATGCCTATCTTGTCGTAGGCGAGCGCGTCCGCATTAAAGCCGGAGCCATGCTGGGCCTGGAAGGCGTGCTGGTCCGGGAGAAGAGCCGGTCTCGGGTCGTGATCGCAATCGAAGCGATCCGGCAGAGCGTGGCCGTTGAGGTCGATGCTGTCGATCTGGAGCCCGCCGCCACGCCTGCGGAGAAACCTGACTGCGGCAGCGTGCAGCGACCCGGCGTTGTCGGTCGCACCTGCTGACCGCACATGCTGACCTTGAACGACGCTGGACGACCACATCGCAGACCTTCGGGGTGAGACCGCAGATACGGACCGCACAATTTGTTCTTCGAAATGGAAATGCCAAAGACTCATGACGTCCGCAACCATCCTCTCTGAAAAACCCTTCTCGCAAAATGGCACGGTGCAGTCCGTCCCATCGCTGCGTCCACTCCTGGTGTGGAAAGCGGCAACCCTTGCCTGCCTGCTGGCTCTTTCCGGGCTGGGATGGTCGCAGGCTATGCCGACAACGCCCCCGGATGACGCATCGTGTATGGAACAAGATTGTCCCGACACTCCTGATCAGGCCGGCCCGGTGCCAGACAATGCGGAGAATCCCCCGGGGGCATGGACGAATAGTGGGGGCGGCGCGACGCAAGCGAACGGTCCCGGACAAAATCCGGCTGGACCGAGCCCGAGTTGGCCGATTGATCCCGGGTCTTACAATCCTTGGCCGAACCATCCTTGGCCGAACCATGCGCCGGGAGACAACGGACCCGGTAGAAACGGGGACCCGGATCGCGCAAGAAAGCGACCAGTCCCGTTTCGCCAGGACGCGCTCCCCGAACCACCCACGCAATTCCAGCAATTTGTCGCGAGTTCGGTCGGCCGCTGGCTGCCGATTTACGGATCCAACCTGTTTCAACGTGTTCCGACAACCTTCGCTCCTGTCGACCATGTTCCGGTGACCGACGATTACCGCATCGGGCCGGGAGATGAAATCCTGCTTCGGGTGTGGGGGCAAATCGAGCTGAACGCAAGACTGACGGTCGACCGGGAAGGCAATGTGTTCCTGCCGAAGGTCGGCGTGATCTCCATCGCCGGATTGAAATTCGAGCAACTTCCGGAATATTTCCGGACGGCGATGCGAAGGGTATTCCGCGATTTCGATTTAACGGTCAGCCTGGGACAACTACGCTCCATCCAGATCTTCGTCGTGGGCCAGGCGCGGCGTCCGGGAAGCTACACCGTCAGTTCCCTGTGCACGCTGGTCAATGCGCTGTTCGCTTCGGGCGGCCCGTCGAGCACAGGTTCTCTGCGGCGCATTCAGCTCAAGCGCAATGACACCGTAGTCACCGAATTCGATTTCTACGGCCTGCTCTTGCGCGGCGACAAATCCAAAGACGTGCGATTGCTCTCCGGAGATGTCATCTACATCCCTTCCGTCGGGCCGTCGATTGCGCTCGCAGGCAGTGTGAATGTACCGGCGATCTACGAACTGCGAGACCAGACCAGTCTCGGCAGCGCCATCGAAATGGCCGGCGGTCTAGCCACCACCGCCGACGGGCAAAAGGCGGTCGTCGAACGCATCGAAGACCATAACGTCCGCCGCGTCGAGGAATTTCCCCTGGATGGGCTCGGCCTAAAGCAAAACGCTTCCCCCGTGAGCGGTCTTGGCCGTCCCCTGCAGGATGGGGATGTAGTCCGCATCCTCGCGCTCTCGCCGCGATTTGAAAACGCGGTGACGCTGCGTGGCAACGTAGCCCGTCCCGGACGCGTCGCCTGGCATAGTGGCATGCGCCTGCGCGAACTGATCCCCAACCAGGATGCACTCCTCACCCGCGAATATTGGCGCCTTGCGAACACCAACGGGAATGGACAAATGCAAGCCGAGCCGCGACCTGACCTGAGATCCAATTTTCGGTCCGATCTCCGGTCAGACGATCGATTCGATGTCCCGTCCGACGCCCGGTTCGACGCGCGGCCTGACCCGCTCCCGGAAGAGACCTCCGAAACACGCACAGACTCGTCTCGTCGAAATCCCGGCACGGCTGCCGTGGAGCTGCGCAACCGGATCACGCGCGATGCTCCCGAGATCAACTGGGACTACGCGGTCATTCAACGCTTGAACCCTGACGATCTGACGATACGTCTCATCCCCTTCAACTTGGGGAAACTCGTGGTCGAAGGTGACGAGCACAATAACCTCTTGCTCGAACCAGGCGATATTATCACCGTTTTTTCGCAGAACGACCTGGCCGTACCGCTGGAAAAACGCAGCAAGTTCGTGCATCTGGAAGGCGAGTTCCGCGCCGCCGGCGTCTACCGTGCCGAGCCGGGAGAGACCGTCCGGCACCTGGTCGAGCGCGCCGGGGGTTTGACCGGGAACGCCTATCTCTACGGGGCGGAATTTACCCGCGAATCGGTGCGTATCGGCCAGCAGAAAGGCCTCGACCAGATGATCGAGAGTCTGGAAGAGGACCTCACCCGCAACGCGCTCGCTCCCGGCGGCCTGACGCCTGAAGCCGTCGCCGATAACCGGGAAAAACTGGAAGCACAGCGCCAGTTGGTCGACAAACTGCGCGCTGTTCGGGCCGCCGGACGCGTCGTCCTCGACTTCAAACCGGATTCCTCGGGCGTGAATGACCTGCCCGACATCGCGCTCGAAGACGGCGACCGCCTGGTGGTGCCCTATCGCCCGTCAACGGTAGCCACGCTCGGCGCGGTGTACAACAAGAATTCGTTCCTCTACCAGCGCGAGGCGAGGGTCGAGGACTATCTGCGGCGCGCCGGCGGCCCCACGCGCGAGGCGGACACGAGCCGCATGTTTGTCATCCGCGCCGACGGCTCGATCTTGAGCAAGCAGTCGGTTAAGGGACTGTGGAATGGAAACTTCGCCTCGCTTCGCCTCATGCCGGGCGATGCCATTGTCGTTCCCGAGCGGCTGTCGCATGGCAGCTTCCTCCGCGGCTTGCGCGATTGGAGCCAGGTTTTTTCGCAGTTTGCCTTGGGCGCAGCGGCCGTCAGGGTCATTCAATGAAGTTCGTTCTGTGACGCTCGTTCAATGACGGTCGTTCAATGACGGTCGTTTCAAGTGACCGTTCGCTCCATGAAAATCATCGCAATGCGGGCCGTTCCATGAATCCTTTGAACGCAAATATGGCCGTGGAATCTGAAACTGACCGGGTGCGCGCGGACGGAATGCAATCGTCAGTCGGAGCAGTCGTTCTTGACCCTGCCGCTCTCGACTCTCGATCTCCCGGCTCTCGTTCCAGCGACTCTTCCTCTCTCGACTCTCAGCTTCCCGACTCTCAGCCTTTGGGGGAGCGGTCGCTCCGGTCGCTCGAAGACCGTCCTTGGAGAACTGAGATCGACCTTCTGGATTTCATGATTTTGCTGGCCCGGAACCTGAAACTGATTGCAGGAGCGACCGCTGGCGTCATGCTACTGGCGGGCGGGGTCGTGCTGCTGCTCCCAGCCACCTACACGGCGACCGCGACCTTGCTGCCGCCGCAGCGCAGCCAGTCGCTGGCTGCGTCGATCGTGGGGCAGATGGGCGCTCTCGCCGGTCTGGCCGGCAAAGATCTGTCGCTGAAAAATCCTGCCGACCTGTATGTCGCCATCTTGAAGAGCCGCACCGTGGCCGACGCGCTCGTCCGGCAATTCGATCTGCTGCGCGTGTACCGCGTGCGCCGCTTCGAAGATGCCCGCAAGAAGCTGCTGCGGAGAAGCACGATCGAAGCGGCGGAAAAGACCGGATTGATCTCGGTCTCGGTCGAAGACCGCGATCCCCGGCGCTCCGCAGCTCTGGCCAACGCCTACCTTGACGGACTGCACGCGCTCAACCAGACCCTCGCCATCTCCGAAGCCGCCGAGCGGCGGCTGTTTTTTCAGCAGCAGATCGAAGCCGAGCGGGAAGAACTGGCGCGCGCCGAACTCAACCTCCAGCAGACGCAGGAACAAACCGGCATGATCCAGTTAGACGCGCAGGGCAAAGCCATCATCGAAGCGGTCGCCCGAACCCGGGCCGAGATCGCGGTGGGTGAAGTGCAACTCGAAACCCGTCGCTCGTTTTCGACCGATCAGAACCCGGATGTGGTGCGCAGCGAGCGTGGACTGGCGGCGCTGCACGCGCAGCTGGCAAACCTGGAGCGCGATTCCAAGCCTGGAAACGGCAACATCCAGGTGCCCACCGGCAAGGTGCCCGCCGCCGCGCTCGAATACCTGCGCCGCGTGCGGGATGTGAAGTACCACGAGACCTTATACGAATTTCTCGCCAAGCAGCTCGAAGCGGCAAAGATCGACGAGGCCAACGACTCGGGAATACTGCAGGTAGTCGACCGTGCCGTCGAGCCGGAGAAGCGGTCGGGGCCGCCGCGGATGTTGATCGTCGCCCTCGCAACCTTCCTGGGATTTCTCGGTTCCGCCTTCTATGTCCTGTTGTCGGAGGCGCTCCATCGCCTGCGTCTTCTTCCCGATGTCGAGCCCCGTTGGCGCCTCCTGAAGGCTAGCGTCTCGAGGTTCGTTGCCAAACCGGAGCCGGAACGAAGCTCGGCCTTGCGTGCGAGCGAATGATTTTTTCCTCAGTGACTTCTTCCCCACTGACTTCTTCCCCGATGATTTCTTCCTCGAAGACTTCCTCTCCGAAAGCAAGCAGCCATCGGCAAAACGGCCTAGACCGCAATGCCAACCTGAGCAAGCCCCTGTCTGAACGTGCCTTGCCACCGGTGTGGGCAAGATTTTTCGGTTATCTATCGGCCGACGGCCTGACCTATCTCCTGGGATTCGCTGTCTATGGATGGCTGATCCGAATTTTGGCGGACCGTCAGTATGGGCAGCTCAGCATTGCCACCAGCATCTACCAGGTGCTGATGGTGATCGGCGCCCTGGGGCTGGACCTGACCGGTCCCCGGCTGGTCGAAGAGGCGGGAGGAGATCCGATCGAAGTCGTGCAGCGGGGTGAGCGAATCCGCCTGGCCGTGTCGCTTGCCGTTTGCGGCCCGGTCACAGCGGCGCTGGCGATGGTCTATTGGCGCCGCGGACACTCCGATGTGGCCGCCGTCATCGTGGCCGGATTCGCGATGGTGTTGTCCCGGACCGTCGATGTCTCTTACCTGGCGGTGGCTCTGGGGATGCCCGGCACGCTGGCTCGGACGCGCGCCTTCGGACTGGGCCTGTATCTGGCCGCACTGCTGGTGCTGCGGCCGGTGGTGGTGCGCTGGGTGTGGGCCATCCCGCTGCTCAATGCGGCAGGCATGTATGCGGGACGCATTCAACTTTGGCGGGCCCTCCGCCGCCACCCACGCGCCGCGGCGGGTCCGCCCCGCCGCCAATTCCTCACTTCGGAAATTGTCCTCTCCGGCGCCAAGGCAAGTTCCGGAATGTTGTTGCTGCTGGCTTATCAAACCCTCGAC
This sequence comes from Terriglobales bacterium, assembly GCA_035287825.1. Taxonomy (GTDB): domain Bacteria; phylum Acidobacteriota; class Terriglobia; order Terriglobales; family Acidobacteriaceae; genus Acidiflorens. Next base: position 3,977 of record DATEBK010000191.1, on the reverse strand, counting down.
GTCATCCTTTTGGCCAAGTATGTTCCGACCGGGTCGGTGGGGCAGTACGCCATGGTCAGCCGTCTGTATCTGTTCGGCACGGCCGTGCTGACCTGCCTGCTGAACACCTTTCTTCCCGAGTTGGTGAGCGCGGCCAGCGACGGCGAGCTGTTGGCACGGCGGTTTAAGAGATTTGCACTCGCCAGCGCCGGCCTCGGCCTCGTCGGAGCGGCGCTGTTTTGGACGCTTGGACCGATGGCATGCGAGGCGCTGGGGCACAGGCATTTGCCGGTCACCCGCCAAGTAACTCCGCTTTACGCTCTGGTGTTTCTGGTCATGGCCATCTGCAACCCGTTTCTCAGCCTCTTACCCAGCTTGCATAAGAGCGGCACTTATGTGGGAGGCATTGCCGCTGCGGCCACGGTGTTGTGCGTTGTCGATTTGTTTCTGGTACCCCGGTTCGGTCCCATCGGCGCTGCGGCCGGCCAGCTGATTGCCAATTTTTTTCTGGCGGTTTTTGCCGCCGGCGTCTTTCTCTCGTTTGTCCGGGACCTGAAAAAAACGAGCGCGCTCCATCTCGCGCACGGCTATAGTTCCTAGCCCGATTATTCCCGAACCCGGACAGTCTGTGTTCTCCGGCAGTTCGTAATTCATATTTCCTGACTCAGTTCCGCCCCATGATCGAGTGGATCCTTCTGTTCTCGGCATTCTTGCTCCCGGCTATCTATGCCTGGCGGCATAGCGTGGATCGCGGCCGGATCCGGATCGATCATGTTGCCTTATTTTCTTTGGGCTTCATCTTTTACTGGGTGACCCCCATCGCCTGCGGATTTTTTCTCCGCGCCGAGGACATGCCCTTAGCCTGGGCGGCGTTGTTTGATTTGCGCTGGATTGGTCCCTATCTCATCGCGATTGTCGCCATCTATGCCGCATTCATGGCCGGCGATCGCTGCGGGGCCTGGATCTACCGTCCAAAAATGTGCCGCCCAAAAATGTTACCTCCCAGTGCGGTGCGGCCGAGAAGCCTGTCGCCGCAAATTCTGGCTTTGTTCAGCGGCGGCGCTTTCCTGATTTTCCTCGCGGAAATTGCCGCCCACCGCGAAGAACTGCTCGCGCCCTACACCACCGAAGTCAGCCTGCAGATCGCACGGGGGAATGTCACCGCCTGGGTCGTGCTGCTCGGCTCGATCCTGTTGCTGCGGCTTTCGAGCCGCCCGCGATTCACCGTGCTCATGCTTCCCTTCGCGGCCGGCGCTATCTTTCTGGTCCTGATTGGCAGCCGTCTCTACGTCGCCTCTTTTGTTCTGATGTTCGGCGTTTTCCGTTCTTTGTACGTTCGTCCTTTCAGCAAGAACCAGATTGTCATCGCCGCAGCCGCGCTGGCTGCGTTGTTCGGAACGGTGGGCGCGCTCCGCGTCAATTCTTCGCTTGCCGATGCGGGAGTGAACCTGCTGCTCGAACCGGTTTTGACCAGCATCTCGCTGGTTTATTTTCTCAGCAACGACCACTTGATCTGGCTGGCGGCGCCGAAGTATCTGCTCTCCGACTTTTCGAACCTCATTCCTTCCGCCCTGTTCCCCGGAAAGGCGGCCCTCATCCAGGCGCCCGAAGTTTTCAGCCCGTTAGGCGCTTTGCACTCGTTTGTCTCCTTCAGCTTCAATTTTGGCCTGATCGGTACCGCCGTCTTCATGTTTCTGCTGCCCGTCGGACTGCATTGGATCAAAGCGCGCGACGGCTCCCCGCTCTACCGCACCATGTACGTCATGCTATCCGGCTGGCTGGCGTTCACCTTTTTTCGCGACCCATTTTCGGTTTCTCTGGTGAAGACCATGTTCCAGCATTCGATCCTGCTGCCGGCCGCCATGGTTACTTTCATCCGTCTGGCCGAGCTTGCCTCCCCAGGCGTCCTACCGGCGGACGAGCCAGGTTTCCGCGATTCACAACTAACGGCTAACGACTAGCGACCAGCGGCTAACGACTAGCGACTAGCGACTAGCGGCCAACGATAAACGACCACCACACTCATGCCAGGCGCGCTGCGCGAAGTAAGTCCTGCCCGTCCGATCGACCCGTCGCCCGAGCGCATGGCTCCGGGCCAGAGGCCTGATCCCATGCGGATCCTTTATGACCATCAAGTCTTCTCCCTACAAAATGCCGGCGGAGCGTCGCGCTATTTCTACGAACTGATGCGCTCGCTCGCGGGCACACGCGAGGTATACACCGAGCTCTGGCTCGGCATGCACGACACGGTGTATCCCTTTGCACAGTTGCCCTGGGCGCAGACCAGGGTTGTGGGATGGAAAAGCCGGCTGCGGCGCGGGAACCTGCGCTACCTGGCAAACGAATCGCTCGGCAATGCCCTGGCGCTATTTGCCGGCAAGGTTGAGATCTATCATCCGACGTTGTATCGCCGCATGCCGCTGGTGCGGGCCAGGCGCGTGGTGGCTACGCATCACGATTGCGTGCAGGAACGCTTTCCCGAATTGTTTCCTGACGTGCGAAAGATCATCCGCGCCAAGCAGAATCTCTACAACCGCGCCGACGCGATCATCTGCGTTTCGGAATCGAGCCGGCACGACCTGTTGCGCTTCTATGGCGTCGACCGGGCGAAGACGCGGGTCATCCACCACGGTCTCAACCGCTTGCCGGGCTCGGCACAGGCGGCCGCGGAATTGCGGCAACATGTTCCTGCTGAATATCTCCTCTTTGTCGGCTCGCGCGCGCCCTATAAGAACTTCGACAATCTGCTGCGCGCGTTTCGCGCTACCGGATTGCACAAATCGCTGCTGTTAGTGGCCGCGGGGGGCGGTCCGCTGACTCCGGAAGAGCGGATGCTGGCCAAACATTTGGAGGTCGAGCGCCAGCTGCTCGTGCTCCCTCAACTCTCTGACACCTCGCTCGCCGAAGCCTATGCCGCCGCTACGCTTTTGATTTATCCGTCGTGGTATGAAGGATTCGGGTTTCCTCCGCTCGAAGCCATGGCAGCGGGATGCCCGGCACTGGTCAGCAACACCTCTTGTCTGCCCGAAGTCTGCCTCGACGCGCCGTTCTACTTCAATCCGCACGAAGCAGGCTCTCTCGAGCAGGCCTTAGTCGTCGCCGTCAGCGACGAAGCCGCGCGACAGCGGGCCCGCGAACGCGGCACGCGCGTAGCCGCCCGATATAGCTGGAATAAATGCGCCGACCAAACGCTGGCACTCTATCGCGAATGTCTGTAAGCTCCTTCGCCCTTCCCTGAGCGGATCCAGGCGCTATCGACGCTAGCCGTGTCGGCACAGCAGGATCGACATAAAAACCCGCAAGCTAAGTCCTTATGAAAAACAACAGAGTGCTGATCACCGGCGGCGCCGGTTTCATCGGAGTTGCCGTCGCCAAACTTTTGGTCGCTGAAGGATGTTCCATTGTGCTCTTCGACAATCTGAGCGCGCAGATCCACGGCGCCATCCCTGACATCTCCGCACTACGCATGCTGCCGCGGACGCAAGTGGACGTGATGCGTGGAGATGTGACGCGGGACGCTGATTGGACGGCGGCGCTAGAAAATGTTCAGACGGTTGTCCATCTGGCGGCGGAGACGGGCACGGCGCAGTCGATGTACGAAATCTCCCGCTACACGGAGATCAATGCCGGCGGAACCGCCCGGCTGCTCGACCACCTTGCCAACCGCCGGCACCAGGTACGCAAGATTGTTCTCGCCTCTTCGCGGTCCGTCTATGGTGAGGGAGCTTACTGCTGCCGCCGTTGCGGCCCAGTTTATCCCACCACCCGGGGAGAAGACACACTGCGCCGGGGCGAATGGCAGCCGCGGTGTCCTGGCTGCAGGAACACGATCGAAGCGACGGCTACATCCGAAGCAGCGAAGGCTGCGCCCGCCTCCATCTACGCCGCCACCAAGCTGGCGCAGGAGCACCTGGTGCGTGTCGCCGCCCAGGCGTTGGGGATTCCGGCAGTCATCTACCGCTTTCAGAATGTTTATGGCGAAGGCCAGTCGTTGAAAA
>DATEBK010000190.1:0-10935 GCA_035287825.1 Terriglobales bacterium | reverse complement strand
CAAGCTTTACAAGAAGGTGGCTCCGCTCCAGGAAAAACTGGCGGCGGTGAATCTTAAAAAGCGGCCGCGCGATCATCGGCGCTATCGCTTCAGCCTGGCACACGCGATCGTGCGCACTTCGATCGCGGTTCGCAAGCTGGGCTTCACCAACAACGAACGCAAGCGCCTGATTGATCGTGTGAATCGCACGGTTGACGGGATGCGGTCGCTCGACCGGCAGATCCAGAACCTGGAGAAGCGGGCCGAATCAACGCGCAGCGAAGAGCAGAAAAAGGAATACAAGAAGCAGTCGCGAGCAGTCCGCGGAGAGCTGGAAAAGCTTGAAGTGGAAGCGGGCCTGTTGTTCCAGGAGCTCAAGCGCACACAGCGCGAGATCATCCAGGGCGACATGGACGCGGAGCACGCGAAGCGCGAGCTGATTGAAGCCAACCTGCGACTGGTGGTTTCGATTGCGAAAAAGTACACCAATCGCGGCTTGCAGTTTCTCGACCTAATTCAGGAAGGCAACATCGGCCTGATGAAGGCGGTGGACAAGTTCGAATATCGCCGCGGGTATAAGTTTTCAACTTATGCCACGTGGTGGATTCGGCAGGCAATTACTCGTGCAATTGCTGATCAAGCGCGTACGATTCGTATCCCGGTGCACATGATCGAGACGATCAACAAGCTGATCCGCACGTCGCGGCAGCTGGTGCAGGAACTGGGACGCGAACCGACGTCGGAAGAAATCGCGAAACGGATGGACATTCCGGTAGCGAAGGTGCGGAAGGTCCTGAAGATTGCGCAGGAGCCGATCTCACTCGAAACGCCGATTGGCGAAGAGGAAGATTCGCATCTGGGTGACTTTATCGAAGACCGTGCGGTAGTTTCTCCGGCGGAAGCGGTGATCAACGTTAACCTCAAAGACCAGACTTCGCAGGTGTTGCGCACGCTGACGCCGCGCGAAGAGAAGGTCATCAAGATGCGCTTCGGGCTGGAAGACGGTTCCGAGCACACGCTTGAGGAAGTTGGACAATCGTTTGCGGTGACGCGCGAACGCATCCGGCAGATTGAGGCGAAGGCGTTGAGGAAGCTGCGGCATCCGTCGCGCTCGCGGAAGCTAAGAGCGTTTATGGATGGGGTGAGAGACTAGGGCAGGGGTTAGAGGTCAGATTGCAGAAGTGGGGCGCGAGAGATCGCGCCCTTTTTTCATGGGCCAGCCTTTTTTCAGGTCAATGGTGCAGCGGAATTTCTTTAGTAGGAGCCGACGCCGTTGGCGTTGCGGATGCGGAACCAATCGTAGGGCGTTTTGCCGCGGTTCAAGATGGCATCGCAGCGGACGCGGAAGAAAGTCTGCTGGATGCGCGAGATCACCTGATAGTTGTCGCGGGCAGTGCGGGCGTCGGAGCGCTGCGCCCATTGTTCGCTGAGCTGGTGCTGCCGCAATCGATTGTAGTCGCTGGGGTCGTAGGTGGCCGGGTTAGCGTACGCGTATCCATCCTGCGCCGCTTCCATTTTGAGCTGATTGTGCTGGGCGAGTCTGACATTGGCATCGATGGCGTCGGAAAGAACCCCGGACTGCTCATCGAACCATTCATGCACGACACGTTCGGTTTCGGCGGGATCGTGGGCCTTCTTGAAATCGTGGATGGTATTCAAAATGTTGTCGGTGTTGTCAGGTCCCTGGAGTGCGATTACGGGGATGGGATTGCTGCGGACGGACATGTCGTCATCGCTGAAGACGCGCTTGGGCTTGCTCTTTTGAGCAGTGGTCGCGGCGTCCTTATTCTTTTTGGCGACGTCGCCGAGGGGCGGGGCCGGGGTGTCTTCAGTACTCTGGCCGAAGGCAAGGCCGGAAAAAGGGAGTAAGAGAATAAGGGTAAGTGGCCACTTCCAACGCATAGGACCTCGGTGCGGGAAGATGCGGGGGAGACGACGAAATTCCGCACTTCGATGATACCGATTTAGGGCGAGGACCAATTGTTACTTCGGGTATAGGACGAAGGTGTCTGAGGTTTTGGCGGCGAGAATTGAGCTCGGCTTGGTAAAGGCAGGCAGATTGCGGCCCGCTTCTCTGATACAGAGGTAATGCTGGTATTCCCCGACTTTGACCGTAGAATCGGTCCATGAATCGGGTCGAGATTTCGTGGCGGATGCAGATAGGCCTTGTAGCGGCTGGATATGGAGCAGTTCTCACGTTTGCGGCAGCAATGATTGCAGCCCGCTATCTTACCGAGTTGCGCAATCCAAACGACTTCAATGGCGGCATGGCTGCGGCCGGCGACTGGTTCCTGGAGTTGTTCATTGGCGGCCTACTTTTAATTCCGACGTTTTTTCTGGCGTTTGTGACTCGCGAACGCGAGTCTATTTTTACCGCATTCGCCAAAACTCTTTTCTGGTTCAGCCTTACGGCGCCCCTGAGCTTCGGGCTGATACTGATTTCCGCGCTCGGCCAGAGTGACACGATTCTCGGAACTCTCTGCCTTATTCGCTTGTCTGCAGCGCCTATGGTGCTGACCTGGCTCGCCTCGGGCCGGGTGCTCGCGCGATTCAAAACGGCGAGGCGGCTTCTTTCGAGCGCATTGATGATTGAGGGCATTACACTCGTGCTATTTGTGGGAATGTCTTTCCTCTAATTCAATAGGCGTGGAGAATGAGGGCGAGGCACTCCCTGTTAGAATCGCAGTGTCCTCATGGAAGCCTCTCGCATCCGAAATTTTGCGATTATTGCGCATATTGACCACGGAAAATCCACGCTGGCCGACCGGCTGCTGGAGCTGACCGGGTCGCTGGCGATGCGGGAAATGCAGGAGCAGGTCCTGGATTCGATGGACCTGGAGCGGGAACGCGGCATCACCATCAAGGCGCATGCCGTCCGCATGCTGTACCCGGCGCAGGACGGGCAAATCTACCAGCTCAATCTGATCGATACTCCGGGACACGTTGATTTTTCGTATGAGGTATCGCGCTCGCTGGCGGCGTGCGAAGGGGCGCTGCTGGTGGTGGATGCTTCGCAGGGCGTGGAAGCGCAGACTTTGGCGAACTCTTATCTGGCAATCAATCATGGGCTGGAAATTATTCCGGTGATCAACAAGATTGATTTGCAGAGCGCGGACATTCCGCGCACCAAGGAGATGATCGAGAGCGCGGTGGGGTTGGATGCATCGGACGCGTTGTTGATCAGCGCGAAGACCGGGCAGGGCGTGCCGGATGTGCTGGAGGCGATTGTGAAGCGCGTTCCGCCTCCGAAGGGCTCGCCGGAGCGGCATCTGCAGGCGCTGTTGTTTGATTCGTGGTTCGATCCTTATCGCGGCGTGGTGGTTCTGGCGCGGGTGTTTGAGGGCACGTTGCGCAAGGGGCAGAAGATTCGATTGTGGTCGAACGGGCACGTTTATCAGGTAGAGACGCTGGGCGTGCTGACACCGAAACCGGTGGAGATAGAGGAACTGGTGGCGGGCGAAGTGGGGTTTGTGATCGCGAATATCAAAGATGTTGCCGACACGAAGATCGGCGACACGATCACGGACGATGATCGTCCATCGCTGCAGGCTTTGCCGGGGTTTGAAGAAATCAAGCCAATGGTGTTTGCGGGACTGTATACGGTCGACGCGCACGAACATACGCAACTGCGGGAGGCGCTGGAAAAGCTGAAGCTGAACGATTCGTCGTTTTTCTTTGAGCCGGAAAGTTCGGCGGCGCTGGGATTCGGCTTCCGGTGCGGCTTTCTGGGGCTGCTGCACATGGAGATCATCCAGGAGCGGCTGGAGCGGGAATACAATCTCGACCTGATTACGACGGCTCCGGGGGTGCGGTACCAGATCACGAAGACGGATGGCACGGTGATTGAAGTGGACAATCCTTCGCGCTGGCCGGATGTGAGCGAGATTGCGAAAGTGGAAGAGCCGGTGATTCTGGCGGTGATTTTGACGAATGAAGAATATGTGGGCGGGATTCTGAAGCTGGTGGAAGAAAAGCGCGGCAAGCAGAAGAGTTTTGAGTATGTCAGCTCGGCGCGCGTGATGCTGCAATATGAGCTGCCGTTAAATGAAATTGTGCTCGACTTTTATGACCGGCTGAAGTCGGTATCACGGGGGTATGCTTCGCTGGACTATCACCTTTCGGGTAACTGGGTGTCGCCAATGTCGAAGCTCGACATTATGGTCGCAGGCGAGCCGGTGGATGCCTTGTCGACGATCATCCATCGGGATTTCGCTTACGACCGCGGGCGGGCGCTGGCGACGAAGATGAAACAGCTGATTCCGCGGCAGATGTTCGAGGTTGCGATCCAGGCGGCGATTGGAGCAAAGATCATCGCCCGGGAGACGGTGCCGGCGATCCGCAAGAACGTGCTGGCGAAGTGCTACGGCGGGGACATTACGCGCAAGCGCAAATTGCTGGAAAAGCAAAAAGAGGGCAAGAAGCGGATGAAGAGGATTGGGCGCGTGGATATTCCGCAGGAAGCGTTTTTGGCGGTGCTGAAGGTCGGCGAGGGAAGCGATTAAGGCGTCAGATTTGACGCGCCTTTTGCGGGTTGGCGGTCATCTTAAATAGTAATCCCAACGTTGGAGCCATTCGCGTTTGGGTCAGGAGACGCACTTATCATGAGCGACAAATCTGCAACTATCGCAGCAACGATGGCCACGCAAGAAGAACCCAAGTTGTCCAGCAAAACCTATCCCGCAAAGGCTTATTCGGCGCGGAGCGCGACTTCCAAGCTGGCTGCGGACTCGATTCGGCGGCGCGAGCCCCGGCCTCAGGATGTGCAGATCGAGATTCTGTATTGCGGCGTGTGTCATTCGGATTTGCACACGGTCCGCAATGAATGGGAAATTGTGATGGCGACGACGTATCCGTGCGTGCCGGGACACGAAATTGTGGGCCGGGTGGTGAAGGCGGGCAGCGCGGTGCGGAAGTTTAAAGAAGGCGATCTGGCGGCGGTAGGTTGCATGGTGGATTCGTGCCGAGTATGCGCGAGTTGCCGCGCGGGTGAGGAGCAGTTTTGCGAGAACGGGCCGACGTTCACTTATAACTCCGAAGACAAGCAAATTGGCGGGGTGACTTATGGCGGCTACTCGGACAGCGTGGTGGTGGACGAGGCATTCGCGCTGAAGGTGTCGAAGGACCTGGAGCTTGCGGGGACGGCTCCGCTGCTGTGCGCGGGGATTACGACGTACTCGCCGCTGCGGCATTGGAAAGTGAGCAAAGGGCAGAAGGTCGGCATTGTGGGTTTGGGCGGGCTTGGTCACATGGGAGTGAAATTCGCGAATGCTTTCGGCGCGCATGTGGTGTTGTTTACGACCTCTCCGAAGAAGACGGAGGATGCGCTGCGGCTGGGCGCGCATGAAGTGGTGGTCTCGAAGAACGATGCGGAGATGCAGAAACATGCGGGCAGCTTCGATTTCATTCTCGACACAGTTTCGGCGGAGCATGATCTGAACGCGTACATTGCGCTGCTGAAGCGGGATGGGACGATGACGCTGGTGGGCGCGCCTCCGACGCCGACGCCGGTTCTTGGTTTTAACCTGCTGTTCAAGCGGCGGCAATTGGCGGGTTCGATGATAGGCGGGATCCGGGAGACGCAGGAGATGCTGGATTTCTGCGCGGAGCATGGAATCACGTCGGATATCGAACTGATCAAAATTCAGCAGATCAATGACGCGTATGAACGGTTGCTGAAGAGCGACGTGAAATACCGGTTTGTGATTGATATGGCTTCGCTGAAGTAAGGATTGCAGCGTTTCGAGCCGGGAAGGCGGGAAAACTACTTACGGACGGGTGACTACCTCGTTCGGTCCGGCAGGGAGCACGAAGCGCACGCCGTTTTCACGATTGGCTCGCATGGTGGCGGGGATATCGAGCGCGGAGAGTTGAATGTTAGTCGTGCCGTAATCACCTTCAGTATCTCTATCCCTGTTCGTATGCGCGTAGATGACGCGGCCGACGATGGCGTAATCGGGAATCTCTTCGCGATGGCCGTCGCGGTAGATGAGCACGGTCGGGGCGAGATCGGCGGCTGTTTGAGTCTGAGCTCCGGCATCCGCGGCGGTTTCAGGCCGGATTTCGGCGGCTGGCAGAGCTCGCTGAGAAGGCGGTTGAATTCCTCCGTAGCGGACGTAGCGATCGCCTTGCAATTCAATCAGCAGGGGCGCGGGTCTGGCTTCGGACGGGGCATCGGCCGCGGCACGCATGATGACAGGCTGTTGTGCCGCGTACTCGGGCATCGCCTGATCGAACGGATAATCGTTATAGAAGAATGGTGTGTCGCCCAGGAAGTATCCGGTGGGGATGACACTGTGATGGTGGGGGAGGAATCCCGGAGTAGATCGGGCGGAGTGGCCGCCGGAGCCTCCGCGCCGTTGCGCGTATGCCAGCAAGGGCAAGAGCGCCGCTAGCAGTAGAGCGAGAATGAATCGTCGTGGCATCGCCTGGCACATTTCGGCCACTACCTGATTTTACCTCTTCTGGATTTTACTTCCCTTTTACTTTTGGGTGAAAGGGCCGCTGGCGAGGCTCTGTGACGGCGGCAATCGCCGTAGATGCGGGTCCACTACTATTGGATAGATGTGCAAATCTCACATTTTGTGACGAAAGTGCTGATTCGCAAGCGGTTCCGCGAGGTTTGCCAGTAGCTGGAGTTAACCAACTTAAAAACATAGCTTTAGCAAGGCCGAGGCGGCGCCGAAAACATCGCTGGCGTGGGGTTGAGCGAGCTTGCCTGGAAGGGCGGGACTTCGCATCCACAAAGTTTTCCACAGAGCAGAAAGTGTATTAGGGTCGGGTTCGGGGAGCGGTGGTGGCGGGTCGTTCGGCGGGCTACACGCCGGAACCGGGGGCTTCGTCTGGTTCTATGGACGCTACCATTCGACGCTACAGGGCAGCGATTTGGTGGCGACGGCGGGCTTGAATTTCGATATAGACATTGATGAGGGAAACTGCGGCAGGGGTGACGCCGGGAATGCTGGAGGCTTGACCCAGGGTTTCGGGGCCGACTTTTTCGAGCTTCTCCTGCATTTCGCGGGAGAGGCCGCTGACGGCCTGATAGTCAAACCAATCCGGGATACGGCGCTGTTCGGCCTTTTTCAGGCGGTCGATGGCGCGCTGCTGCTGGTCGAGGTAGCCGGCATACTTGATTTCGGTTTCGACGGACTTGAGTTCGTTGCGAACTTCGGAAGACAAATGATGAGTCGTTAAATGATCCGTCGTTACAGGGTCAGGGGCTAGGGGTTGGTGGTCAGTGGAGCGACGGAAGAATTCCGGCGCCAGCTCGCGCAAGGCGGGGGCGAGTTGCTCGATGGTGATCTCGGGACGTTTGAGCAATTGTGCCAGGGGTTGGCCGAGGGCCGAAGACAAATGTGACGGCAAATCTTGAGAGAGCGGTACGAAGGCGGCGATTTGCGCGGATAGTTCTCCGGTCAACCTTGTCTTTTCGAGCAACAGCTTCATTTCATGCAGGCGCAGTTGCTTGGCTTCGTGATCGGCCCACGCTTCATCGGAGATGAGGCCAACGCGGCGTCCATGGGGAGTGAGGCGGCGGTCGGCGTTGTCAATGCGGAGGTGGAGGCGGAATTCCGCGCGGGAAGTGAACATGCGGTAAGGCTCGTTGGTACCCTTCGAGATGAGGTCGTCAATGAGGATCGCGGTGTAGGCTTCAGTGCGGTCGAGGACGAGCGGCGGTTCGTTTTTCACTTTCAGGGCGGCATTGATTCCGGCCATGATTCCCTGGCAGGCAGCTTCTTCGTAGCCGGAGGTGCCGTTGATCTGACCGGCGAGAAAGAGGCCAGGAAACTTTTTTGTCTCGAGCGTGCGGTTGAGTTCAGTGGGATCGATGGAATCGTATTCGATGGCGTAACCGGGGCGCATCATCTCAGCGGTTTCAAGGCCGGGGATCGACTTGAGGATGGCCAGTTGCACGTCGATAGGCAGCGAGGTGCTCATGCCATTGACGTAGATTTCGTGGGTGTTGAGGCCTTCGGGTTCGAGGAAGAGCTGGTGTGTCAGTTTGTCGGGGAACTTGACGATTTTGTCTTCAATTGAAGGACAATAGCGCGGGCCGGTCGATTGAATCTGTCCGCTGTACATGGGCGAGCGATGCACGTTCTCGCGAATGATGCGATGGGTTTCTTCGGTGGTGAAGGCGATGTAGCACGGCACTTGCGAGTCGTGATGGGCGACGCGGCGAGTGCGGAAACTGAAGGGAGTGGGATCATCGTCGCCGGGCTGGCGCTCGAAGCGGGTCCAGTCGATGGTGCGGCCGTCGAGACGGGGAGGCGTTCCGGTTTTGAGGCGGCATCCGCGGAGGCCGAGGTTTTTGAGCGACTCGCCGAGCAGAACTGCGGCGGGCTCTCCGGAACGTCCGGCAGGATATTGCTGTTCGCCGCAGTGGATGAGTCCGTTGAGAAACGTGCCGGTGGTGATGATGACGGCCTGGGCGGAAACGCGGCGGCCATCGCGAAGAAGGATGCCGGTGACGCGGTCGTGGGTCGTTTGTCGTTGGTCGGTCGGAGTTGCAGATTCGCGGGAATCCACGAATGACGAACCGTCAGCGATCCTCGACCGTTCCACAATTACGTCCGATACTTCGGCTTGCTTGATCTTGAGGTTGGGCTGCGATTCGAGGATTTCGCGCATTTTGAGGCGGTAGGCTTGTTTGTCACACTGGGCGCGAGGCGACCAGACGGCGGGTCCGCGGGAAGTATTGAGGAGACGGAACTGGATGCCGACGGCGTCGGTGATTTCTCCCATGACGCCGCCGAGGGCGTCGACTTCGCGGACGAGGTGGCCTTTGGCGATGCCGCCGATGGCGGGGTTGCAGGACATTTGGGCGATGAGATCGACGTTCAGGGTGAAGAGAGCGGTCTTGAGGCCCATGCGAGCGGAGGCCATGGCGGCTTCGCATCCGGCATGGCCGGCGCCGACTACGACCACGTCGAAATGTTCGTCGAATTTCTGCATGAAAACTTCAATCCCGACGCGGGTTTAGAACCAAGCCACCAGGAGAGGATGGCCTTGTTAATTGTAACAACCTTCCCAGAAGGGCAGGCGGCGGGTTCGGGCGCCGGCGAGGCATGTATCATCGTTGAATTGCGAAGTTGGACTACAAATCTGGATTACTCTGTCACACAATCATGGCACGAGACATTCCCATTGGCGTTCGCGGCGAGGCGGTTGAGACGGTCGAGTTGAAGCACACGCTGGCGGCGCATAATCCGCAGCTGCCGCCGGTGTATTCGACGCCGGATATGATCCGGTTAATGGAGACGGCAGGGTTTCTGGCGTTGCAGCCATTTTGCGATGATGGGGAAATTACGGTGGGGACTTCGATCCACGTGCTACATCTGGCGGCGACAGGGATCGGAATGCAGATTCGAGCGGAGGCGGAACTGGAAGAATTTGATGGGCGGTTTTACCGGCTGCGCGTCAGCGCGCATGACGGCATGCGGGAGATTGGGCGCGGCACGATCGGACGCGCGGTGGTGCACGTGCCGAGTTTTGTGACGCGCATGAGCGAGAAGTCGGAAGGTTGATGGCCCCAGGGGAAAATACGGCGTAATTCAGGCAACGGTGATGAGTGGTTTGGCGGGCGAGTGCACGTCGCCGATTTCGACGGCTGGAACTCCGGCGTTCTGCAGGTCGCGGGTGAGAGGCGCGGCATCGTTGGCGGAAACCGAGATGAGAAGGCCTCCGGCGGTTTGCGGGTCGAAGAGCAGGGTGCGGAGATCTTCGGGCACGGACGGATCGTATCCAACCAGACATTCGGCAAAATCGCGATTGGCTTTGAGGCCTCCGGGAATGTAGCCGGCATGGATGCAATTGAGCGCGCCGGGCAGAACGGGAATGCTGGCGGAATGAAAGACGAAGCTGACGTTCGAGGCGAGAGCCATTTCGCGAGCGTGGCCGATCAAGCCGAAGCCGGTGACGTCGGTCAATGCGTGGACTTCGAAGTCCTTCGAGATGGCTTCTGAGATGACTTCGGCGGCAGACTTGTTCAGCGTGGTCATGGATTTTACGGCGGCGGCGATCCAATCTTCTTTGGCTTCGCCTTTTTTTATGGCGGTTGAAATCACTCCGGTGCCGAGGGCTTTGGTGAACAGGAGGCGGTCGCCGGGTTGGGCTCCTTGATTAGCGAGGATGCGCTTGGGGTGAACGACGCCGGTGACGGAATATCCGAATTTTGTTTCGTCGTCACGGATACTGTGGCCGCCGACTACGGTACATCGGGCTTCGATCATTTTTGACAGGCCACCGGCGAGAATTCGTTCGAGGATTTCCAGATCGGCTTTTTCGGGGAAACAGACGAGGGCGAGCGCGGTCAGCGGCTTTCCACCCATAGCGTAGACGTCGCTGAGCGCGTTGGTGGCGGCGATCTGGCCGAAGATGTAGGGATCGTCCACGACCGGGGTGAAGAAGTCGACGGTCTGGACGAGAGCAGTCTCAGGCGTGAGCAGATACACTCCGGCGTCGTCGGCGTGGTCGAAGCCAACTAGAACATTCGGGTCGTGTTGCCGGGCTAATTTCCCAAGCACTGTGTCCAGCGCCGCCGGACTCAGCTTGGACGCTCAACCAGCGGCTTTGACGGACTCGGTGAGACGGAATGGTTTTGCGTCGGGCACGAGGCCATTGTAGCGGAGGGGCGCGCCATTGCGGTCGGATTGCAGAGGTCAGAGGTCGGATTGCGGAGGTGAAAACCAAGGCGGACCATTGCAGAGGTCAGAGGTTAGATTGCAGAGGTGAAAAGCCAAACCGGACATTGCAGAGGTGAAAGCCGAACAGAAGGTTCTTACCTCTGCAATCTAACCTCTGACCTCTGACCTCTGACTTATCTCGTGCTGACTTGAGTGATCTGTAAGTCGGGATAGACGTGGTTCCATTGGGCGGAGATGCTCTCGAAGGTGAGGCGGAAGGGTTTGGTCTGGCCGGGCGCGAGGGGTGAGAGGTTGAGGTCGACGGCATCGTCGT
>DATEBK010000189.1:0-7022 GCA_035287825.1 Terriglobales bacterium | reverse complement strand
TCCTCGTCCCCGTCGCCACTGGCTGAGTTGGCGGACAACAGCCGCTGCCGGACCATCTCGCCGAATTGCGGAGTTGAAGTTACAACCACGATATGCTGGGCCTTGTCCCCCATCGTGGCCAGCTTGGCCGGTAATATCATCAGCGCCGTCATGATGGCGGGCGCCAGCAACGTGAGCACAACAAAAGAAGTCGTGCGCACGCGCTCCATGTACTCGCGTTGGAGAATCAGCCAGCTGTTACGCATAAGTATTACGCATGGGTATTACGCTCGCGGCTTGGGCTTGCTCACCGCCTCGATGAAGATTTCTTCCAGCGAGGGTTGCATCACTTCAAACCGGTCCAACCTCGCTTTCGAACCCGCCAAACGCAGAAGCTCCTGCGTATCGGCACCGGGCGCCAGCCGCACTTCCACGTAGTTGCCGTAGTCGTTGAAGGATTGGACCAGCTTCGGATCGTGCAAGAAACCAGCATCGCCGTCGTACTTGATCTGGACGCTGCAATGGCCATAGTTGGCCTTGATCTGATTCAAATCGCCTTCGAGCACGGCGCGCCCATGATTGATCAGGCAGATCGACTGGCACAAACGTTCCGCCTGATCCATGCGGTGCGTGGATAACAGGATGGTCCTGCCCTTCTTGGCCAGTTCGAGCGCTGCGTCTTTCAAGGCCACCGCGCTTGCCGGATCGAGGCCGGAGAAAGGCTCGTCCATGACTATCAATTCCGGATCGTGAAGAATCGCACCGATAAACTGCACCTTCTGCTGCATGCCTTTCGAGAGTTCTTCCACTTTCTTGTCCATCCAGGCCGTCAGTTCGAACCGCTCGCACCAGTGACTGGCCCGTTTCGAAGCCTCGCTGCGGCTAAGCCCCTTGAGTTGCGCGAGCAGAATCAGATGAGTGAGCACTTTCATCTTCTTGTAGAGCCCGCGCTCTTCGGGCAGATAGCCGAAGCGATTCCTGTGGGCGCGGCCCAATGGTTCACCAAGAATAAGAACCTGCCCCGAATCAGGGATGGTGATGCCGATCATCATGCGCAGCGTGCTGGTCTTGCCAGCTCCGTTCGGCCCGAGCAACCCATAGATTGTGCCCGGCTGAATCCGAAACGAAAGATTGTCGACCGCGACAAACTCGTCGTAACTCTTGCGGACACTGGCGAGCTCTACCGTGTTGACGACCGCTGGATTCCGTCCGGAAGCAGATGAAGGCATAGCTCGCGATTAGGCGTAAACCTGATTATTTGGCGACGAAATCATAGCACGCACCAAACCGGGCTCAGGCGGATCCTCGAGCTGCTGCAGCACCGTCGGAGGTTCGCCGCAACCAGAAATACGCGACCACCAGAAAAGCGACCCCGGCCACCGTATCGAGCGCGACATCCCAGATCGTCCCGGTGCGCGATGGAATGTAACTCTGGTGCCATTCGTCCATCGCCGCCACAAAAGCCGTTCCCAGCCACGACAATAACGCGGCCCGCAGCAACAAGCCCGGACGATAGCCAAACGTCGCCCGCCATCCGCGCAGCAGCAACAAGCTCAACGTGCCGTAGCCAACGACGTGTCCCGTCTTGCGCAATATGTGGTGAAAAACAAAAAATTCGCCGATGTCGATATGTCCGAACAGCCGGCTCAAAATCGTGTAGAGCGCCGTGCCCGTATTTTCGGAGGAAAAAAAATCGGTCGACTCGAACCCAATCAGAACGATCCAGGCGGCAGCCGGCCACCACGCCCGCAGCAGACTGCGACGGAATCCTGCCTGCGATGGGGAATCAGCGGGGGACGCAGTCGAGTCGTTCGTCAAGTGGCCTCGTCCCTTATTCGGCCGCGTAGTTTGGAGCTTCACGCGTGATCATGACGTCGTGCACGTGGCTTTCGCGCAGGCCGGCCGCGCTGATGCGCACAAAACGCGCTTTCTGCTGCAATTCGGCAATCGTCTGGCATCCGCAATATCCCATGCCCGACTTCAGGCCGCCCACCATCTGGTGCACAATCATCGCCACCGATCCGCGATACGGCACGCGGCCTTCAATTCCTTCCGGCACCAGCTTCCCAACCCGATTCGAGTCTTCGCCAAGCACCGGCATCGCCGTCGAGGCGTCTCCATCGGAGTTCTGGAAATAGCGCTCGCTTGAACCTTGCGCCATCGCTCCCAGCGACCCCATGCCGCGATACGACTTGAAGCTGCGGCCTTGATACAGAATCAATTCGCCGGGGCTTTCATCGGTGCCCGCAAACATCGATCCAATCATCACCGCCGATGCGCCTGCTGCCAGAGCTTTGCTGATGTCGCCCGAATACTTGATGCCCCCATCGGCAATCACCGGAACGCCTGAGTCTCGCGTCGCCCGCGAAGCCTCCGCAATCGCCGTGATCTGCGGAACACCTACCCCGGTCACGATGCGAGTAGTGCAGATCGAGCCTGGACCAATGCCGACCTTCACCCCATCGACTCCCGCGCGGATCAGATCGCATGCGCCATCGAACGTCGCCACGTTACCGGCAATCAGTTCCACTTCCGGCAGTTGGGCCTTCACTCGCTTCACCGCTTCCAGCACCAACGCGGAGTGTCCATGCGCACTGTCAATTGCCAGCACGTCGACTTTCGCCTTCGCCATTTCCTGCGCGCGCTCCAGAAAATCTCCCGTCGCGCCAATCGCCGCTCCCACCCGCAAGCGTCCCTTGTCGTCTTTGGCCGCGCCAGGGTATTTCAGCTTCTTCTGGATGTCCTTGACCGTGATCAGGCCCTTCAAGTTGTACTTGTCGTCCACCACCAGCAGTTTTTCCACGCGATGCTCGTGCAGAATTTCTTCCGCTTGTTCGAGCGTCGTCCCCACTGGAACGGTGATCAGGTTTTTCTGCGTCATCACTTTGCTGATAGGAATATCAAACCGGGTTTCAAAGCGCAGATCGCGATTGGTCAGAATGCCGACCAGCTTTCCATCTTTCAGCGTGATCGGCACGCCCGAAATCTTGTACTTCTGCATGATCTCCAGCGCGTCGGAAACTTTGGCGTCTGGTGACATCGTGACCGGATCGACAATCATGCCGCTTTCCGACCGCTTCACTTTGTCGACTTCGTTTGCCTGCTGGTCGATCGTCAGATTGCGGTGAATAATCCCGATACCGCCCTGCTGCGCCATGGCAATCGCCATGTGCGACTCGGTCACCGTATCCATGGCCGCGCTGACAATGGGAACGTTCAGCGAAATGTTGCGCGAAATCTGGGTCTGCGTGTTGGTGGTAGCGGGCACAACTTTGGAATGCGCCGGCAGCAATAACACGTCGTCGAAAGTAAGCGCTTCGGGGACGGGAAAATGGATCATAGGATTCGGGTAAACATTTATTGTAGAGAGCGCCCATCCATCCGGCAAATGCGGATTTCCCCAGCCGCCCGAACCGCATCCCGCGTAACGCGTCGCACGCGCGTCGACCCGTCTTGATCGTGTTGCTAATGGCATCGAAAAGCGATAGATTCCCAGTAATCCGGAGTCCGCTATTCCAAAGTTCCGTCCCACGCTCCTCTGGACTTTAGCCACATCACTCCGTGGAGGCTCTTATGTTGCGCAACCTTTCGCTTCGCACCGCCATCGCCTCGTTTCTCGCGGTAAACCTGGCCAGTTATCCAATCGCTCTCACTGCGCAGCAGGCGCCCGCCGATGAACCGAATATCACCATCCGCGCCAATACCCGGCTGGTAGTGGTCGATGTGGTCGTGACCGACAAATCGGGCCAGCCAGTCGCTGGATTAAAACCCGAAGACTTCACCCTCGAAGAGAATGGCAAAAAGCAGAAGATTTCCGTCTTCGTCCCGCCGGGAATCGCCAACCAGTCGAGTCGCGCAGCCGCGCCTCTGGGCCCAGGCATCTTCTCCAACCATCCCGAAAATGTGGACCCGGGTGGCGTACCCTTGGTGCTGCTGCTCGATGCGACCAACTCCTCGTTTTCCAACCAGTCTTACGCGCGCTCGCAAATGTTGAAGTATGTGCTCGAGCACGGAACGGGGCGGTCGATTGCCGTCCTGACCCTGACCGACCGCCTGCGCGTTCTGCAGCAATTCACCAGCGATCCGCAGGTACTCATGACCGCGATCAAGAATTTCATGCCTACATCTCCGATTCTGCAGGGGGGAGCGCCCGCCCCCGCGGACGTCGCTGCAGCCGGTGGCGCATCAGGAGGGATACACGGGAATGGAGGTACCGGGTCTTCGATCGGACAGTCCATTCAAGATTTTGCCAATCTCCAGATCGGCTATAACATCGAGCGCCGCACTCTGATCACCCTCGATGCCATGGAGACTCTTTCTCGAATGCTGGGCGGCTTGCCCGGCCGTAAGAATGTCGTATGGCTGACGGCAGACCTTCCGTTCGATTTGGTCCCGGAAGACCGCGCGGTGAGCGATGCGGAGTTGGAAGCCGACCTTCCGAGCGCGAGGCAGAAATCCGTTAGCACGATCGCCGCCGGTTCTCAGGCCGCGGAACAGCGCTCGCTGCACAGCCAGCAGATCCGGGAGGCTGAAACACAACTGGCCAGCGCTGGCGTCGCAATTTACCCCGTCGACCTCCGGGGCTTGGTTAGCGGGATGGAAAACTCGGCCGGCTATAAAGGATCTAACTATTCCGACACCGGACTGAGCAACCGCGCGACCGGCCGCGTCGACAGCCTGCAAGCCAGCCATGGCACGATGGAGGAAGTGGCCTCCGAGACCGGAGGCAAAGCCTACATCAACGAAAACGAGATCAAAGAAGGTGTGGCCCTCGCGGCGTCCGACGAAAAGGCCTCCTACTCTCTCGGCTATTATCCCGAAAACAAAAAGTGGGACGGCAAGATGCGCAACATCAAGGTAAAGCTCGACAAGGGCGATACCCAGATCCGTTATCGCAAGGGATATTTTGCCATCGAGCCCGGCCTGATCAAAGACCACAACTACGAGCAGGACGTGATTTCCGCGCTGGCCGTCGATGCTCCCGCCACCCAGGTCATTTTCAAGGCGCAGGCCAAGCCCAGCGACCCGGGTAAGGTGCGGGTCATTTTCCTGGTAGATCCACAGAGCGTCACCGCTGAAGACTCCGGTGGCAGCAAGAAAATGAATGTAAGCTTCTACGCCAGCGTGTGGGGATCGAACGGAAAGAGCATGGGCATCCGCAGCATCAAGGTAGACAAGTCCTTCGACGCTGCCACCTATCAGCAGATTCTCGATCACGGCATGATGGTGCCGGTTGACCTCGAAATTCCGCAGGGTGGTACGGAACTTCGCCTGGCCGTCCTCGACAACAAAACCGGATACATCGGTACCGTGAGTGGGCCCGTCGGACAATAGTTCAGCAACGATATTCCAAACAAAAAAGGCGTCCGCTTATCGGACGCCTCTTTTATTCTGTGAAATACGATTCAGGCAAGGTTCGAAGTAAAGGCCGCCACGAGCTATTCTTTCTTGTCGCTGCCTTCCGTCTTGCCTTCGGCCTCGTTTGCAGCCATGTCGGCCTGCGCCTGGTTTTCGGC
This sequence comes from Terriglobales bacterium, assembly GCA_035287825.1. Classification (GTDB taxonomy): domain Bacteria; phylum Acidobacteriota; class Terriglobia; order Terriglobales; family Acidobacteriaceae; genus Acidiflorens. Next base: position 1,527 of record DATEBK010000189.1, on the reverse strand, counting down.
GTCCGCGTGCTCCATCGCCTTGCGGTTTTCTTCGGCTTTCTTGGCCCGGATTTCCGCGCGCTTCTGGCGCTTTTCGTCGAGCACCTGTTCGCTGCCCAGCAGTTCGATGAACGCTTTTTCCGCGCCGTCGCCCTTACGCCACGCGCCGCGAACAATGCGCGTGTAGCCGCCCTTGCGGTCGCCGAAGCGCGGAGCCACGGTATCGAAAAGCTTGTGCACCGCTTCGTCGGTCATCAAGTAGGCTTTTGCCTGCCGCCGAGCCGCCAGATCGCCCTTCTTGCCCAGCGTGATCATTTTCTCGACTGACGGACGCACCGCCTTCGCCTTGATCACCGTCGTCTCAATCCGCTCTTCCATGATGATCGAAGTCACCATGTTGCGCAGCATCGCGCGCCGGTGAGAAGTGGTCCGTCCGAGCTTGTATCCTGCAACTTTGTGACGCATCGTAAGCCCCAGTGGTCGTCAAGCCGCTGGTCGCTAGCGAACGACTAGCGACCAGCGACCAACGACTGTTTTTTCTACAGATCGTTATCGCCGTACGCCGAAGCCGGCAGCACCTGGTTCGAAGTCGGTCCGGGAACGGCGTTGCCGTGCTCGTCGATCTTCATGCCCAGGCTCAAACCCATCGAGGAAAGGATCTCCTTGATTTCGTTCAGCGACTTGCGGCCAAAATTTTTCGTCTTCAGCATTTCCGCTTCGGTCTTCTGTACCAGCTCGCCAATCGTCTGAATGTTCGCGTTCTTCAGGCAGTTGTAACTGCGCACCGAGAGTTCCAGCTCTTCGACCGAACGGTTCAGGTTCTCGTTCTTGATCTCAGGACGCCGCTCTTCGCTCGACGCCGCCGTCTCGATCTCTTCTTCAAAGTTGATGAAGATGTTCATGTGATCTTTAATCAACTTCGCCGAAAGTCCCAACGCATCCCCAGGAGTGATCGAGCCGTTGGTCCAAACCTCGACCGTCAACTTGTCATAGTCGGTAATCTGTCCCAACCGTGCCGCTTCCACCGTGTAGTTGCACTTGCGTACCGGCGTGTGCACGGAATCGATGGGAATGAAACCAATCCCCAGATCATCCTCGAAATTCTTGTCCGCGGAAACGTAACCGCGGCCGCGCTTCAGGCGCATCTCCATTTCGAGTTTGCCGCCCTCGCTCACCGTCGCGATGTAAATTTCCTTGTCCAGCACTTCCACATCGCCGTCGGCTTCGATCATGCCGCTGGTAACCACTCCCGGCTGGTCGGCGCGAAGATAGATCGCCTTCGGACCGTCTCCCGCAAGCTTGAACGGCACTTGCTTCAAGTTCAGGATGATGTCGGTGGCGTCTTCGACCACACCCGGAATCGACTGGAACTCGTGCAGCACGCCTTCGATCTTCACCGCAGTAACCGCCGCGCCTTCGATCGAACTGAGCAGCACTCGCCGCAGCGCGTTGCCGATCGTGGTGCCAAATCCGCGCTCAAACGGCTGCGCCCAGAACATCCCGTATTTGTCGGTCAGCGAACTGGTATCGCTCGCCAGACGTTTCGGT
>DATEBK010000188.1:0-3072 GCA_035287825.1 Terriglobales bacterium | reverse complement strand
AGCCAAACCAATAGCCGCTCCGACGCGACGGTGGACGTCTTGCCCGTAGCTTATTTCAGTCACAGATGAGGCAGCAATCGTCGTTATGTCTGTTTTATCTCTAACGAGACGAATTTGATTAGCATCAATGTACAGTTTTATTCCCGTTCCGGCCTTAAGGTCGGGTAATGATCCACCGTCATAGGTTACTTTGTAGCTGTTATCTCCAGCGAAACTAAGCGTCGGTATGGCGATGCACAGAAGGACGGCGATCAGAGTTCTCATTAAGTCTCCTTCAATTCGCTGGCAGCTTAACACAGTCGAGGAGAATGAGCTGTGACGAATAGGTTCCCGGAGCAGAACCTCTCCGCCTCAGGCGGGTGATTAGAGGGATCGTTGTGGCAGTGGTGAACCGCTGCTCGGCCCAAGACCAGCGGGTTCCTAGTGCATTTTCTATGCCGAGCTTCGTGGTGGGTGCGGCGGTCGCCCTCAGGGGCTAAAGCCCATCGTTATTCGCTTTTGGTGGCACGGCTGAAGCCGTGCCCTTCCCAACAACAGGCTTTCCCAAAAACAGTTACCGTATCGACCTAACAACGGAGCGGAAGATGTGTTGTTAGTATTTCGGCATCTTAGGATCGATACGCTCGGCCCAGGCGGTGATTCCTCCGGTGAGGTTATGGACCTTGGTGAAGCCGGCTTGTTTGAGGAAGGCTACGGCTTTGGCGCTGCGTCCGCCCATTTTGCAATGGGCGACGATTTCGCGGCTGGAGTCGAGTTCGGCGACACGCTTGGGTAAGTCACCGAGGGGGATGAGATATCCGTTGAGGTTGCAGATCTGGTATTCGTGGGGCTCGCGCACGTCGAGAATAAAAATGTCGGCTTTGGCGTCGAGCTTCTTCTTTAATTCTTCCACTGAAAGTTCGGACAAATTTCCTCCAGATACAGGTTCTTCCTGTCCGCGGATGCCGCAGAATTGATCGTAATCGATGAGCGCCGAGATGGTGCGGTGGGTGCCGCAAATGGGGCAGTCGGGATTCTTGCGCAGCTTGAGTTCGCGAAACTTCATGCCGAGAGCATCGACAAGCAGCAGGCGTCCGACCAGCGAATCACCCTGGCCGAGAATGAGCTTGATGGTTTCGGTGGCCTGAATGACGCCGACTAAGCCGGGAAGGATACCGAGGACTCCACCTTCGGCGCAGGAAGGCACGAGACCGGGCGGCGGCGGCTCAGGATAGAGGCAGCGATAGCAAGGACCATCTTCGGTGGCGAAGACGCTGGCCTGGCCTTCGAAGCGGAAAATCGATCCGTAGACGTTGGGCTTGCCGGTGAGCACGCAGGCGTCATTGACGAGATAGCGGGTGGGGAAATTGTCGGTGCCGTCGGCAACGATATCGAACTCGCGAAACAACTCAAGCGCGTTGGCGCTGGTGAGTTTGGTGTCGAAGGTTCTCAAATTCAAAAAGGGGTTGATCGCCTTGAGCTTTTCGGCGGCGGAGTCGAGCTTCTTGCGGCCGACGTCAGCGGTGGTGTGAATGATCTGACGCTGGAGGTTGGTGTAGTCGACGACGTCGAAGTCGACGATGCCGAGCGTACCGACTCCCGCAGCGGTGAGGTAGAGAGCGAGCGGCGAGCCGAGGCCGCCGGCCCCGATGCAGAGGACTTTCGCGGCCTTGAGTTTCTGCTGCCCCTCCATGCCGACCTCGGGCATGATGAGATGGCGCGAGTAGCGCAGGATTTCGTCGTTGCTGAGGGCGGGAGCGGGCTGCGGAGGATTGGCTTCCAGGGATTTTGCTTCGAATTTCACGTCAGTCAGCGTGGCCATAACATCCTTAATTATAAGTGCGTCGTGAACGGCAGCTTCGATCTTTGGGGCTCGCAGCCACCGGCGATGGACGGCACTATAGAAATGGTATCACCGTCTTTCAGGGCGGTGGCTTCCTTCTGCAGGTAGCGCATGTCTTCGTCGTTGACGTAGACGTTGACGAAGGCGCGGAGCTTGCCGTCGTCGGCAAAGAGGTGGCGTTTGAGGTCGGGATGCTGCGCGACGAGGCCGGCGAGCGCCTCGGCGACGGTTTTGGCAGTGACATCAACCGACGACTGCTTGCCGGAATATTGGCGGAGCGGGGACGGGATTTGAATCTTGGGCATGTATATAAGGATGCTATGGTATGCCAGAAGATGCAATTGAAAATTGGGGTCCGGCACGCACAGGCGATCCATGGTCAGTCCACATCAATGTTCTCGTCGATGAATTTCTTATCGGATTCATCGCTCCCGGTCAGTTCGAATGAATTGGTAGCCGTCGGCTTGCCTTGCTCCACGCTGGTGATTACGTAGGAACAGCCGAACCAGTGGGCTTCGGCCAGGTCGGTGGGTGACCACTGCGCAGGGTGGTCGGGATGGGAGTGATAGAAACCGAGGATGTCTTCTCCACGATCGCGGGCTTCGCGCTGTATTTCGATGAGCTCTTTGGGATCGATGTGGTAGCGGTTATGGGGCGAATCGGCGCGAGTGTTGCCGCATTTTGCGACGCGGGTAACCGTCTTTGAGTTTGCGCCATCGTCGTCGAAGTGGCCAAGCAGCACTCCGCAGCATTCGTGGGGATAGGTTTGCTCGCCGTGCTGGCGAAGGGCGGCGTACGCGATCTGTTTGATCTTCAGCATTGGCTAAGGTCAGAGGTTAGAGGTCAGATTGCAGAGGTGAAAACCGGCTCCCGCCGGGGCGCCATGGCGATGCATTTCTGCAATCTGACGTCTTACATCTGCAATCATTGCTCGCTCTGCAATCATTGCTCGCTCCAGAAACGTTCGCTCAGATATTTTTCGCCGGAGTCGCAGAGGATGGTGACGATGGTCGCAGGCTGATCGCTTTTGAGGAGATGGGCGACTTGCAGGCTGCCGACGATGGCTGCGGCGGCGGAAACTCCGACGAGCAATCCTTGTTCGCGGGCTAGACGGCGAGCCATGGCGTGGGCGGATTCAGTGCTGATTTCGAGATTCTGATCGGCCAGGGACGGATCGTAAATGCGGGGCACGATGGCCGATGGCAAATGCTTGGCGCCTTCGATGCCATGAAAAGCGGAATCGGGCTGGA
>DATEBK010000187.1:0-3493 GCA_035287825.1 Terriglobales bacterium | reverse complement strand
CTCAGGTCCGTGATGCGCTTTTGCCAAATCACCACGCCAAATCACCAAGCCAAATCACTAAGAAAGATCACCAAAAAAGATCACCCAGGCCGGATCACTCAGAAAAATGAACACCCGGGAAAGCGCCGCAAAATTGCCATCCTGCCTTCGCCAGAAAAGCTATCCCGCAAAAAGCAATGGCGCGGACTCGAATGTCCGCACCATAGGATTCGCATCAATTGCGCAAACGCGGCTCGTCCGGAGGCGCCACCATCGGCGCCCCTGGCACTCCAGGTTTCGGTTCCAGCAGAGATAATTGCTGCTCCGCCTGCCGCGTTTTATGTTCGTCGTAGGCGCGGATGATTCGCTGCACCAGGTGATGCCGCACCACATCGCTCTCGTCGAAGTGTACAAACGCCAGGCCGTTGACGCCCTGCAGAATGTCCACCGCCTCAATCAACCCACTGCGCCGCGCCGACGGCAAATCGATTTGCGTTACGTCGCCCGTGATCACCGCCTTCGAGCCAAATCCCAGACGAGTAACGAACATCTTCATCTGCTCTGAAGTCGTGTTCTGCGCTTCATCCAGAATCACGAATGAATCGTTCAACGTGCGCCCGCGCATAAACGCGATAGGTGCGATCTCAATGATATTTTTTTCCAGATAGCGTTCCACCCGCTCCGGATCGAGCATGTCAAACAATGCGTCATACAGCGGTCGCAGATAAGGATCGATCTTCTCCTGCAATGTTCCCGGCAAAAATCCCAAACGTTCCCCCGCCTCCACCGCTGGACGCGCCAGAATGATGCGGTTGACCTGCTTGTTCAGCAATGCCGAAATCGCCATCGCTACCGCCAGATAAGTTTTGCCCGTGCCCGCCGGCCCCACCCCAAACACCATGTCATGCTTTTCGATGGCTTCCAGATACCGCCGCTGATTGGGACTCTTCGGCTGCACCGTTCTGCGTCCAAACGACCGCTGCCGCCCCGCTTCGGTCAGTCCCCGCAGAGTCGCATTCGGATCTCCTACCACCACCTTCAACATGCTGGCCAGATCGCCGTTCACGAACTGGTGCCCCGACTTCCGCAAATGTTGGTAGTCGGCAAATAACTGCTCCGCTCGCGCCACATCGCGCGGCGCGCCCTCCAGATCAATGTGGTCCGACCGCAGGTCGATGTTGATGTTCAGGCCGTCTTCCAGCACGTGCAGGTTCTCGTCGCGCGTGCCAAACAGAGTTTCAATATCAGGGCTTAGTTCAATAGTTTTTTTCATTCAGGGTCGTGGCGCCGCCTCCAGCAGCCGGACTGGGCTCACTCTTGGATGTCGAATCCTGGGATATGGACTATCGGAATATAGTTTGCCGGACCATGGTTTACCGCAGCCTGTTTCGCTCCCGATTTCAGCCGCGGACGAACCTGTCCCAGCGTTTTTTACACGCAAATAGCTGGATGAGAAACTGACGCTAGAAGTGGAGCCAACCGGATTGCACACCCCAGTGACGGGGCGGTCACCTACCATTTGAGACCAGCGTAGCGCGGGCAGGCGAGCGAGTCAATGGGAAGAAGCCAGCTCTCGGTTCACTGCTGCGCCCGCTATTTGCCGCCAACCGAAACGCGTTGCCGGAAGAGCTTGCTTGCGCCATCCTAAGTGATTACAATGTAATTACTGAGGTGTTCGGTATGAAGACAGAACTGGTTCGCATCGGCAACTCTCGCGGCGTTCGCATTCCCAAGCCGTTGATCGAGCAATGCGGGTTGACGAAGACGGTCGAGTTGAGAGTGGCCAACGATTGCCTGATCATCTCGCCCGCACGCCAGCCTCGCCAGGACTGGGACGACGCCTTCCTTGCCTCGGGCGATATCGCGCACGACGAACTCATGCTGGAGATCGCCGAACCCAACGAGTTCGACCATAAGGAATGGCGGTGGTAAGCGGACCGCGCATCGCGCAACCTATTGCGCCACTCCAAGATGAGGTCTGGCTCGTAGTCCTCGATCCCACGCAGGGGTCAGAGATTCAGAAGACTCGTACTTGTCTGATCATCTCGCCCGATGAAATGAACCGGCATCTGCGGACTGTCATCATCGCTCCCATGACCACAGTCACACGCCCGTACCCGACGCGGGTCGCGGTGCGCTTTCAGGGGAAGCGCGGACAGGTGGCGCTGGATCAACTTCGCGCCGTGGATCGGCAGCGGCTAGTGCAGATGCTGGGAGAGGTGTCGGCCAAGACTGCGCAGGAGGTTTCGGCAACACTGGTGGAGATGTTTGCGCGAACATAAGTTTGATTGGAACGTGGATTTGATTGGAGCGTGGACCTGCTGGCGATTCAATGACCGTGTTTCTCGTCACTGGCAATGCAAGCTGAGTCAATGATCCGGTCGAAAACTGCTGCCTCTTCCGGAGACGCATCTTCGTACCCTGCGCCAGCCCCGATGATTCCGGAGTGCCGCCACAGGCGGTTGCTAGCAGTGCGGCCCCGAGAATCCATACCTACGACCCCGCGCGAATTGAAGATGTTGCGTTGGGAAAACTCGACAGACTTGACGAGTTGGTCGTCGTACGGATCGAGACTCCATGCCGTCGGTCCGAACCACAGACCCAACGCGGCACCATGTCGTCTTAGGGTTATTCCATAGTTGACGTAGTCCACATCAACATCGCCACCAGTTACGTGAAGTCCCTTGCCGGGCACTGGAAATCGAACGCGGGAGGTTCCCCACCCCAGCAGTTGCTCTCCGGCGACGGTTGTCCCGCACTCCGGGTAATGGAATCGTTCAGTGTCTGGTACAAGCGTGACCCGCAAATTGGTCCCAGTTTGCTTGAGTATTAAGGTCTTAGGTTGGAAGCCGTCACTTCGGAAATGGACGATTAACCCGGGACTTGCAAGGTGGAACCATCCCTTATCGTCTGTCGTAGAAGTATCGGAGCGCATGGGGCCATTGGAAGGGGAACCATAAACGACAGCGCCGGCGACTGGCGAACCACGGTCATCGACCGCGAACCCACTAATCCCCTTGTCCTGACCAAGCAAATTCTTCACAGCAGCGAAGAACAGAATGACCAGAAAGGCTCGAAGGAGCATGCGGCATTCTACATTTAACGATTACTTTGAGTCTTCGGGTTTTGGGCGGGCGACTCTCTGGACGATCCGCAACTTTTCGTCTTTTCCGTAATCATCCAGAATATAAGCGGCGTTGCCGTCGATGGCTAGTTTCGTCGGTCCGTGGAGCGTTACGTTTAGTAAGTGGCTTCGGGTGAGAACTGGGCCAAGAACATAGATCGTGTCGTCAGTTTGTATCCAATAGTAGGTCTTGGTGGTCGGCCCTCCGGTAAGGGCTACGAGGGGAACGACCGCTGCCCCGCGACTCTCGGTGGTGATGTCGATGACCTTTGCGTCTATCCACTCATAGTCTTTGTCTTTGGCCGGTGCCGCGGCCAGTGGTACCGAGGAAGACAGAACGAGCAACGCTGCCGCCAAATGCATTCGCATATGCATCTCAGCTTCTTTATT
>DATEBK010000186.1:0-8735 GCA_035287825.1 Terriglobales bacterium | reverse complement strand
ACGGCGGCCACAAACGCATCTCCGCTATGGGGAGTAGGCACTTTGCCCGAAAGAATGTTGCGGAACATCATGTGACGGCCATAAATAGCGCGCGTCGAGTCGTTATCCTGCTCCACTACCGCACCTTCCAACGTCAGTCCGGCGAATATGCCTTTCGAGCGCGAGTACGTCAGCACTTCAGTGTTTAGCAATATGTCAGTTCCCGCGGAAGTGTGCCGGCCTACCGGTCCCGCAGCCACCGATCCTTCACCCGTCATTTCGAACTTGCTGGAAAGCAGATGCTGTAAACCACGGTCGTTCATGACCAGCATAACCAAGTCGATGCCTTCGACCCCGATCTGCAATCCCCAACTTCCACCGCCAACCGACACGAATGCGGGAGCGCTCCAGCCTTCCGGCGTGCGGCAGGAAGCCACTCCGCGGCCATGTTTGGCACCGAAAATGAAGCCACCTTTGATCATGTTGGGCACGATCACGATGCATTTGGCGCCACTCAAGACTTCTTCGGGTATACCTTTGTCTGGCGCTGACATGATGGATTGGAGAACATCCACGGATTTTTGCATCCGGTCGACCGTGTCTTCACGATCCGACCCTGCGAACGCGAACGTGCCAGCCAGGCCAACCAAACTCATCAAAATCAGTGACATTACCTTTTTCATGAATTGTCCTTTTGGGATCTGCGGAACAGATCTATTGAACTAAGAGGAAAAGACTTCAGATGGGCTGACTTAGCTCAGAAGACCTGAAAGAGAGAGAAGAAGTGCTCGTCTCAAAGGTGATGATCGCACAGCGGACAAGTGATATCTGGTCTACATTGCTCACTTTAGCGGGAATGGGCTGCCTTCTGATATTGGCCCGTATTGGGCACTATGAGCAATCTTGCACAGCATAGCTGGCCCGTTCGTGTCATCTTCCATGTGGCGGCTCAAGGAGAAAGAGAAACACTGGATCGCTATATGCAACGCACCTTTCGCGAACTCCGCAACGACGTTCGTAAAGGGCTGGCGAGGATTGCCAGATCCCTAACGCAGCGATACGCGTCACTAAAGCCCCAGACAGGCCGCTTTGCGTCGCCAAGGATGTGCCCGTTTTGCGGGTTAATCACTCCGCGGACGAAATCATCCTGTGTGGAGTGCGGAAAGTCGCTGGCTCCCGCAAGATAGACAAGTTTTCCAGGGTGCGCGTATTCTTGCTCCCAGATATGCACGAAGGAGATCAAACATGCTTTGGACAATTTTCGTGGTGCTTCTGATTTTGTGGCTTCTCGGATTCAGCCTTCACATCGCGGGCGGACTGATTCACCTGCTTTTGGTAGTAGCAGTGGTTGTGCTGATCATTAACCTTGTAAGCGGGCGGCGTGTCGCATAAAAGGCGCGCTGCCAAACTAGTCGTGGAGAACGACACTTAGCAGCGAACTGTGGACTTGCAAGCCGCCATCCGGACCACCCGAGTAATTCACAAAGCCCAGTTTCCTGAACCGGTTCATAAAAAAGCTCACCCGCGAACGTGTGGTACCGACCATCTCGGCCAAGCTTTCCTGACTGATTTTGGGGACCACTGTCTCGGGCACACCTTCTTTGCCAAAATGAGCCAGCAGAAGGAGAACTCGAGCCAGGCGCTTTTCGCTGGAGTTAAATAACTGATCAACCAAGTCCTCTTCGTAGCGGATATTCCGCGCCAGCAAATAGGACACGAACAGTTCGGAGAATGCCGGATCGCGGTGCAGGGCGTCCATCATCGCTTTCTTGTCGATGCGCTGAATTTCGCAATCCGTCATGGCTGCCGCAGACCCCATGCGCAAAGCTTGACCTGCCAACGCACCTTCGCCAAAGAAATATCCAGCACCAAGCATGCCAAGGGTCGCTTCTCGCCCAGCGGCGGACACGACCGTAAGTTTTACTTTGCCTTTTTGGATATAGAAGACCGCGTCCGCCGCATCTCCCTGGGCGAAGACCGCCTGCTTATTGGCGAAAGTCAGGTTCTTCCTTCCCTCGCCAATGGTGTTGAGGAAGGCGTTGGGATCGAATCTGCCGCTCGTGCTCGCGAGCCTAGGGGAAGCCATCAGTCGTAATTCTAAGCCTACGTGATCGCTTTTCCCAGAAGTTGTGCCACGGCACGGTCGACTGCAACTCAAGAGACGCGCTGAGCACACTGCCTAAGCACCAGTCCGGCCCTCGACTACACTACTGCCCTTCTGGCTTCTCAATCTTGCTAGCTACTTTTACGCCACTCAACCCATTAGTGTACTTCGCAACCCCCCGATACAGCGACTCCGCAATGCGCTGCCGGTGCTCCGAGGTTTCCATCTTGCGCTCGTCCGTGGGATTCGACACAAAGGAAATCTCCGCCAGAATTGACGGCATATTCGCGCCAATCAGCACAATAAACGGAGCTTTCTTGATTCCGCGATTGCGGATCCCCGCGTTCTCCAGCGAGAGCCCGCCGTAGAGCGATTCCTGCACATCGCCGGCAAACTCGCGCGATTCGTCAATCTTTTCTTTGAGCGCGATCTTCTTCACCAGATCCTGCAGCTCGTGGATCGATTTCTCCGACACAGCATTTTCGCGCGCTGCCACTTCCAGCGCCTCAGGCGACGAGGTGAAGTTCAAATAGTAGGTCTCCACGCCGCGTGCGTCCTCGTCTCGGCTCGAATTGGCGTGGATGGAGATGAACAAATCCGCCCGCTCCCGGTTCGCAATCGCGGTGCGCGTTTCGAGCGGAACAAAAGTGTCGTCCTTGCGCGTGTAAACCACTTCGGCGCCGAGCCGCGATTCCAGCAGCCGACCCAGCCGTTTTGCCACGTCGAGCACAACATCTTTCTCGCACAATCCGTTGGGACCAATCGTCCCTGTGTCGTGCCCGCCGTGCCCTGCGTCGATCACGATCTTGCCAATTTTCAGTCCAAGCGCGCGCGTCAAAGATCTATCACCCGCCGCCGTTGGAATTGCTTCCCGCGATTCCACCCGCGACTCGGAATGTGCGCCCGACTCTGTGTCCATATTGGGACCAGTTGCCGCAACCATCGCTGAGTGCAGCTTTTTCCGGTGCGACGGAAACGAAGGGGAAGACGATGCCGTCGTTGACGACTTTGACGACGATGCCGACGGCGTCGGCAAGTCCGATTGCTGCAGCTCCTCTTCGTCGGTGGGAAGGCTCGCTTTCAACTCCGCATCTTCACTCGAGCCATCCGCTGGAACAATCGTTTTTGGAATGCGACGGTTCGTTCCCTGCACCGCTACCGTCGTCTTAATCACCTCACCGCCGCTTGGCTGTTTTCCTGGGTTGCTGGACAAAGATTTGCGGGATGAAGAGTTGTCGGATAAAGAGTTACTGGCCTCAGACTTGTCTGGTGGCAGGTCGGTTTCCACCATCCCTGATTTCCGCGACCGGTCCGCACCGCGAGTGAAGCCCGCCCGAGCGGTTCCTGGCCCCGGTCTTCGCGCCTCCGGTTGCGAGTCTGCGCTTGTCGCGGCTGCCGCTTCCCCGGGCTCGTCGTCCGATTCACTCGCCGCCGCCGCCATCGCTGGCCGCTTCTGCTTACCGTGAGTGTCCTTGCCATGCACATCGATAATGAGCCGGTACGGATCGGGCAGCAGAAACGCGTCATAGCTCGCCAGGTTGTCGACTTCGAGCACAATGCGTGTACGTCCCGGCTGAAATTCCGCCACGCGAATCTTCTTCAGAAAGCCGTCGTCGACATCGAAAGTCTTCCCCACCAAAGTGGAAGCCAGAGTCGTGTCGCGCAGGTCAAAAAAAATGCGATCCGGATTCGCAATTCTCTGCGATCCGAACTTCACTTCCTGCTCCACATCGATTGCAACCCGCGAGTAGTCGGGAGTCGACCAGTGACGAACGCCGGTGACCCGGGGCAGCGTGCTTCGCCGAGTGCCGGGTGAATTTGCCGCGTCAGTCGCGTCATCCGCTGCCGCTGCGTTCCCGCTTGAGCTTGGGCTCGTACCGGTGTTCGAACTTGCCGTATTCGAAGAAGGCCCTACCGAAGCGCGTTTACGGGCCATCTTTTGCGTCGAGCGCTCCCGTGCCGCTGCCTCGATGTCGAGTTCCTTCACCGCCGCGTGGGCATCATCCACTAGCCGGCTGCGCGGATAACGATGCAGAAAGTCCTCGAATGCCGCCCGCGCCTCTACTGGATCGTTGAGATCGTCTTTGTAAATCTCTCCGATCGTAAACAAGGCATCGAAGCGATACTTGCTGCCCGGATATTCCTTGCGCAGGAAGCGATACTGATCAATGGCGCCACGCAGAATCTTGTTGTCGTCAAACCGCCGTCCCATCTCGACCATCAATTCGGCCGTCGCTACCACGCTCGGATCCGCCTTCGACGACGATGGAGACCCGAAGTACACCCGCCGGTAAGAATCGATGACCCGTTGGTATTCCTGACGAGTACGCTCGCCGAGGGGACGCCCGTTCAGCGCTTCGCGCATGCGCTCCGCTTTGGCGAACTCCTGACGGGCCCAATGGTCGTTGTGATGGATACGAGCGGAGGCAGAAACGAGCGGAAGCAGTGCCAGTAAGAGCGCGACGCCGAAGCGAAAGGCGTGGCCGCCTCGAGTTAGGGTCGTAGAAGCCTGGGTCTTCACAGCTGATTGCCTACTTGCTGCCGCGCTATCGGTGCGTCCTTGTAAGAACCGGTGTCATCCGTTGCGAGGCAACGGAGTTATGCATATACGCCCGTCAGCGCTCACAATAACAACCCAACTCAATCGGCGAAGTTGCTGCCGCCTACTCTGTGTTGCTGATACGCAGCACGCCGCGCGCATCCCGCTCTACGCGCACCGATTCATGTGCTGAGCTGCCAACGACATACGGCCCGGTGTCGCCGCCCTGGTAGAGACCGGTGATACGCCGAACATAATCCTGTGTTTCTTTGAAATGCGGAACCCCGGCACTTCGTGCCACCGCGCCCGATCCGGCGTTATAAGCCGCCAGGCTCAGCCGCACGTTGCCGCCATAGCTATCCAACAGCTTCCTTAGATGCCGAACGCCCGCGTCCACGTTCTGCTCCGGGTCGAACGGATTCACCACGTTCAGCGACCGCGCCGTCGAAGGCATGAGCTGCATCAGGCCCATTGCGCCCTTGCGCGATACCGCATTCGGATTGAAATTCGATTCCACTTTCACCACCGACCGCACCAGGCTGGGATCGACATGATGTCGTTCAGCCGCCGCGTCAATGGCGCCATCGATGTCCTGCTGCGTAAACGTGCGGTTGAGGGTCGCGTGGGCCTGGCCTTTGCCGTCGAAGTAGCTGTTCACTTCCGAAGCCGCCGACCGTGCCGCTCGCATCACCGCGCCGTTGGTTGGGACCGGCTTGAAGCGGTGTTCGGTCACGCTCCAATACATCAAGGGAGACCGTGCGGAAGATACGTACGGAGAGCCCTCAGTCTTCGATCCCGCAGAAGTCGCGCCGTCATTCACCCAGATCTTGCGGCCAGACTCGTCGGTTGTTGACGTGATAGCTCCGGATTGCGCCGAGGCCAAGGTTGCCAAGAAGAATGTGGAGAGAAAGAAGGTCGCGGTCAAGCTGGCCATCATCGTGATTTGCAGGCGTTTAGACATACGGGTAAAGACCAGTAATCTCGGCCGAAATCAAAATAAAGATCGGCCAAAAGACACACTTACCTCCAGGGCCTACCACCCCGAGCACCTGCCAGAGAATCCAGAACCAGAGTACTGAGATTATAGGTCGCGCTTGGGGCCTGGGGCAATCTATCCAATGGACGTTGAACCACTGAAGTAATCTACGTAAGTAACTGAAAATAGTTACCTTTTCGGGATGATCGCAGGCGGTTTCCCGGTGTTCCCCGGTGTGCGTTCGGTCGCCGCCTAGGCCCACACGGGGCGCGACCGTCTAAAATGGACTGCGCACCCATGAACTCCCTAGTTCTACGCAAGATCTTCGACCAGGTCAGGAGTAAACGTCTCACTCCCGACGAAGCCATTGAGCGCCTGCGCCATCTGCCTTTCGAAGACCTCGGCTTTGCCAAGCTCGACCACCATCGTGCCCTCCGCCAAGGAATGCCCGAGGTTATCTTCGCCCAAGGCAAAACGCCCCGGCAAGTAGCCGAAATCTTTGGCCGGCTCGCGGACCACAACGGAAACGTCATGGCGACTCGTGCCACCGAAGCCCAACACGCCGCCGTAGTGGCGGAATTTGCAGTTATGCCCGGCGCCTCATCCAGGAACACGCGATTCAAGAAATCCGCGCTCCCCGAGTATCGTCCGCTGAGCCGGGCCATCGTTCTCCACCGTGACCGCAAGCGCTACGGCAAAGGAGTGATCACCGTCGTCTCCGCCGGAACCAGCGACATCCCCGTAGCCGAAGAAGCTGTCGTTACTGCCGAACTCATGGGAAACGAGGTCCAGCACATCTACGACGTCGGAGTCGCCGGCATCCACCGCCTGTTGGCGCATCGACGAGAGCTGACGAAGGCGCGCGTCATCATCGTTTGCGCCGGCATGGAAGGGGCTCTTCCCAGCGTCGTCGGAGGGCTGGTCGGAGTCCCTGTAATCGCCGTCCCCACAAGTGTCGGTTACGGAGCTGCCTTCGAAGGTCTCGCCGCTCTGCTGGGAATGATGAATTCCTGCGCGTCTAACGTGAGCGTAGTGAATATCGACAACGGCTTTGGAGCGGGATACGTGGCTTCGCTCATCAATCGCAAATAAAAGTGTTCGTGAAATTATCGCGCGAGAGAAGTGTGACGGGATGCGTGGCTGTTTTGGCGGTCACACGTATGTTTATCACTTGGTACCCCTACCCCCCTCCCCCCTGGTCTAATGGAATCATCGGGTTAGGGGAAAATTCCTGCTTCGGTCTTTGATAGTAAGGGAGTTACATCAAAGTCTTCTTAAATAAGGACTTAGCCGCCCCGGCGCTATTTTCAGTTGTTAAGGAGCAAGACTGCACTAATGTCGATCCATGGTTGCGCGAAGCTGGCGGTTCTGTCTGTGATGGCGCTCACAGGACAATGTGATGAAAGAGTGATTCGTCGTTCGCCATTCACCGTTCGGGACCTGCCGCATTTCTGGGACCCAAGCCATCGCCCGCGACCGAAGGCCACTCGCACGAGCGTTTGTGGCAAAGTAATAAAGGAATGCTTACCACCAAAGACCCTCGCCTTGCCGGGCGAGTGGCGTTCACATATCCCAACTTTCGCTCGTACACGTTCGCGCGCTTTTTCATCGTCATTGCGCTCGAGATGCAATCGGTTGCGGTGGGATGGCAAGTCTACGAAATCACCAACCGTCCGCTTGATCTCGGATATGTCGGGCTGGCGCAGTTTGCGCCGGGGTTTCTGCTCTTTCTCTTCGCTGGACACGCGGCCGACATCTTCAACCGGCGCAAGCTGCTGATGTGGTGTTACGCAGGATACGGCGTCTGCTCGGCGCTACTGCTCGGAATCAGCTGGCGGGCTCCGCGGTCGGTTCACTCGATCTACGTGGTTTTGATCATAGTCGGAATCTGCCGCAGTTTCAGTTTTCCGGTGAGCCGCGCGATTCTGCCGCAGTTGGTTCCCGAAGAACACTTCGCCAACGCTGTCGCATGGAACGCGAGCACGTTCCAGATAGCCAGCATCGCGGGTCCGGCACTGGGAGGAGTCGCCTATGCGCTCTTTCGGGGCCCTGAAGGCGTTTATGCTCTCGCCGTAGCCGCATCCATTTTTTCTGCCGTTCTCACTTTGCGCATCCGCCTGCTGCCAACGCTGCACGAAGCAGCCGGCAAACCGGCCAGCCGCGAACCTATAGGTTTCCGTACCGTACTGGCGGGCTTTCGCTTTATTGGAGAGAAGAAGCTGATACTCGGCTCGATTTCGCTCGACATGTTCGCGGTGCTGCTGGGGGGAGCGGTAGCGCTGTTGCCTGTCTATGCGAAAACTGTTCTGCACACCGGACCATGGGGACTCGGCCTGCTGCGGAGCGCTCCGGGAGTCGGCGCTACCCTGATGGCGATTGTGGTCGCACACTATCCGATTCGCCGACGCGCTGGACTTGCCATGCTGTTTGCGGTGGCCGGGTTCGGCGTGTTCACCATTGTCTTCGGAATTTCGCACAATCTCGTGGTGTCGCTGATCGCGTTGTTCATGACTGGCGCGGCCGACATGGTCAGCGTCATCATCCGCTCGATGCTGATTCAGATTGCCACTCCCGACGAGATGCGCGGACGCGTCAATGCCGTCGATATGCTGTTTATCGGAGTATCGAACGAACTGGGCGAATTCGAGTCCGGACTGACAGCGCAGTGGTTCGGGACGGTTCCAGCAGTTGTGCTGGGAGGAATCGGGACTCTGGTCGTCATTGGTCTGTGGGCGTGGCTCTTTCCCGAATTGCGCAAAGCCGATCAGCTGACGGTGGCGGAGCTCATGCCGAAATAGAGTCGGCTTCGGCTGCTACAATTTCTGTTTCAACCATTTGTGTTTCAACCATGCTGGACGCGACAGTTCGCGCCCCTGGAATTGAGGTCTCTGATGCCGGAAACTCTGCAGCTATCGAATCCCGCGCCGCTTACCACTCTCAGCGAAGACGAAATCCTGTTCCGCGATAACGTGCGCCGGTTTGCGGAGGACAAGATTCGTCCGCTGGCCAAGGAAATGGACGAAACGGCTGTGTTCGATCACGGCCTGTTGGACCAGTTCTTCCAGCTCGGACTGATGGGCATCGAGATTCCTGAGCAATATGGCGGGGCAGGCGGCAAATTTTTTGAGGCAATTTTG
>DATEBK010000185.1:0-6382 GCA_035287825.1 Terriglobales bacterium | reverse complement strand
GGTCGAGGATGGTTCGGGATCTCTTTGGACTGGCTACGGGGCAACGCTCACGCGCTGGCAACTGGGTTCACCCAGTACCTACGCTCAGCATGGGCTGAGATTGATGGGGGCAGCGGGTGTGCATAGCCTCGCTCTGGCGAGAGATGGTTCGATATGGGTTGGAATGCAGAATGGCGGGCGCGGCGCAGGATTGCAACAATTCACAAATGGCACATGGAAGCCGTTTATCGCGCAGCGTTTCGACAGTAGCACCTTGACGGTTCCCGCATTATTGTTGGATCGGAAGAATACGTTGTGGGTTGGCACCAGCCAAGGTCTTTACCGTATTCGCGGCCGGCAGGTAGATCACTATGGGAGTTCAGATGGTCTGTCCGGTGACTATGTGAGTAACATGGGTGTATATGAAGATCGCGAAGGTAATATATGGGTCGCAACGTCCCAGGGCCTCGACTGTTTCCGCGATCTACCTGTCACGACGTACACAATCCCCGAAGGATTCCCAACGGGCGAGGTCGATTCGGTCTTTGCCTCGCGCGACGGCACGATCTGGTCAGGAAGTACTAACTACTTGGTCGGACTTCGTCAGGAACGAACTCCCGTTATTGAGGCGCAACGGGCACCCGGGGATGTGGTCTATGCCCTTTTGGAAGATCATGCCGGCCGGCTATGGGTGGGTGTCGACGATTTCTTGACGATATATAAAAACGGAATTTTCCATAGGATCGATAAGCCTGACGGTAAGCCAGTTGGGTCCATTGTCGGAATGACCGAAGATGTGGAGCACAATATCTGGGTCGAAACCATCGGGCCTCCCAGAACACTCTTTCGCATTCAGGACTTCGAAGTTCGGGAGACATTTCCCGCACCTCAGATGCCTGAAGCTCGGAGGATCGCGCCTGATCCGGAGGGTGGCATCTGGTTGGGTCTCATTCGCGGCGATCTGGCCCGATACAAGAACCGCAAGCTCGAAATATATCCCTTCAGGCACAGCGCGGTTCCCGGCCGCGATACTGAAGTAAATCAAGTGCTCGTAACGTCCGAGGGTGCTGTATTGGGAGCTACAAATTTTGGAATGATCGCGTGGAGAAACGGAACTCAACAGACCCTCACAGTTCAAAACGGCCTCCCCTGCGATGGAGTCCATGCACTCGTTTTTGACAATCAGGGAAATCTCTGGCTGTACCTGCAATGTGGTCTCGTTGAAGTCCCGAAAACCGAGATGGAAAAGTGGTGGCAAAAACCTGACGCCGTCGTGCATTTCCGCTTGCTGGGTTCTCTTGACGGTGTTCGTCCAGGCCAGGCCCCTTTTGGGGGCGGGGCGCGATCTCCTGACGGGCGATTATGGTTCGCCAACGAATATGCGTTGCAGGTAGTCGATCCTGATCACCTGTCTAGGAACTCCATTCCGCCGCCGGTGCATGTCGAAGAAATCATCGCCGATCGGAGGAGCTATGCGCCCCGAAGCAATCCTAGTCTTCCGTCGCTCACTCGAGCTTTGGAAATCGACTACGCAGCGTTGAGCTTCGTTGCGCCACAGAAGGTACGCTTTCGCTACAAACTTGAAGGCCACGACACGGAATGGCAGGAACCCGGGAGTCGGCGACAGGCATTCTATAGTGATCTTCGTCCGGGGAAATACCGCTTTCGCGTGATTGCCTGTAATAATGACGGCGTTTGGAATGAAGAAGGAGCAACTCTAGATTTCAGCGTCGCGCCAGCCTGGTACCAGACGATCTGGTTCCGCGTCTCGTGCGCGGGAGGCTTTGTTCTGTTGCTGTGGGCGCTTTATCAGCTCCGCCTTCAGCAACTGGAACGGCAATTCGGCATGCAGGTCGAAGCGCGTGTCAACGAGCGGACACGAATCGCGCGGGAACTGCACGATACGCTTCTGCAAAGCTTTCAGGGATTGATGCTCCGCTTTCAAACCGTGGGCGAGATGCTTCCGGCACGCCCACTGGATGCCAAGAATGCCCTCGAGGGCGCGCTTGATCGGGCGGACGAAGCAATCAGCGAAGGCCGGGATGCTATAACCGACATTCGTGCCACTACGTTGGCAAGTCGCGACCTGGAGAAATCGATCACCGCGCTGATGACTAACTTGAGTGAAGAGCTTGCGGCAGACAATGGACGTTCAGCGACGTTTCGCGTGCTGGTAGAAGGGACGCCACGAGCTGTGCGTCCGACTCTTCAAGACGAGATACACCGTATTGCGCGGGAGTCATTACGAAATGCTTTCCGCCACGCACAGGCCGCACATATCGAGACGGAAATCACCTATGGCGAATCTCTGCGTCTACGCTTTCGCGACGACGGAAAGGGCATTGACCGAAGCGTGGTTGAACACGGCGGACGTTCCGGGCACTGGGGCTTGCCAGGAATCCGCGAGCGCGCCAAACAGATCGGAGCGCAATTGACGGTCTGGAGTGAACTCGGAGCCGGCACGGAGGTAGAGTTGAGCATTCCAGGATCCATCGCCTATGAGGCATCCCCCACCCGGCCCCGTTTCCGGCTTTTCCGTAAGAGAACGGAACAAGATCATGAGCACCGATCCTAGCTTGATCCGGACAGGCGCTGGCCTGTGCTTGAACAACGGCAGTAAATCCGAATACCGCGTAGCCAAATTTCATTTCAGATAGGAAACGAGTGCCTTTGGTCGCATGCGCTACGCGGCTAGCTGATTGAAACGACCAATCCCGGACGATCCGTCGACATGCCGACGGTCGCCTCACACGTCATCTCTAAGCAAGCCCTAAGTACGCCCAGCCTATTCTCTTTGTATTCATTTCTTTGTCTCAGGTTTCGGATGCATTGGCTTTCGCCCGATTGACTGGCAAGCGAAGTGCTTCAGGAAGAGACGACTGTTAAGGAGGCTTATGATCGCAAACTACTTAAAGGCGGGGCTCATATGTCTGTGCGCCCTTGGAATGTACAACAACTCAGTTGCCCAAACATCGGGCACTCCGATCAAGAACATCGTGCTGGTACACGGAGCGTGGGCGGATGGTTCTGGCTGGCGGGGCGTTTACGACATTCTTGTCAAGGACGGCTACAACGTCAGCATCGTGCAAGAGCCGGAAACGTCCTTTAAGGACGATGTGGCTGCGACGAAGCGCGTCTTAGCCCTGCAGGATGGACCCTGCATTCTCGTCGCTCACAGCTATGGAGGATCTGTCATAACCGAAGCGGGCAACGATCCATCGGTCGTTGGCTTGGTGTATATCGCGGCCCATATGCCGGATTCCGGCGAGAAAGAGTCCGAGGACGGAAATCGCTTTCCGAGCGACCTGGCCAAGTCAGGCGCCATAAAGAAAACACCGGACGGTTTCACATACATCGACCCGACACGATTTCATGAATTGTTCGCAGCCGACCTCCCCGCCGACCGGGCCGCGTTCATGGCGCGCTCGCAGGTGCTTAACTACGCGGACAATTTCTCAGCGACGATCACCACGGCTGCCTGGAGAAGCAAACCGAGTTGGATGGCGGTGGCGACGAAGGACAGAACCATCAATCCCGATCTCGAACGGTGGTACGCGAAGCGTGCGAATAGCCACACGGTGGAAATCGAGGGAGCCAGTCATTGCGTATACGCCTCCAGACCAAAAGAGGTTGCAGCTCTAATCGAAGACGCGGCAACGCACGCACGGTGAAACCGCGTGAAACAAGTCTTGCAAGATCGAAGAGTTGTTACGAGTGAATGAGGAATAGCCTGATGAATAACGAAACGCAACAAAGATCGCCTCGCTGCTGGACGACGCGTCGTGACGAAAAAAGAAGACGTTTGCAACTTATTTCATCCTGGATGACTGGTCTGCTGCTTCCAAAAGAAAAGTTGGTCGAGTCCCTGGAAGTGCTGATTGCGCCGGGAGATCGGATCGTGCTCGAAGGCGACAACCAGAAGCAGGCTGACTTCCTGTCACGTTCTTTGGTCAAGGTCGATCCAAAGAAATTGCATGACCTGCATTTGATCATTTCCAGCATCAGCCGGCCGGAGCAACTCACGCTGTTCGAGTTGGGGATCGCGAAGAAGATTGATTTCGCCTTCGCAGGCCCGCAAAGCTTGCGGGTATCTCAGTTGCTTGAAGACGGTGTCCTCGAAATCGGCGCCATTCACACCTACGTCGAGCTCTACGCGCGTTTGCTCGTCGACCTGGCGCCGAACGTTGTGTTGGTTTGCGCGGAACAAGCCGATCGTGACGGCAACCTGTACACAGGACCCAGTACGGAAGACACGCCGGTGATCGTTGAGGCTGCGGCATTCCACGACGCGATCGTCATCGTGCAGGTAAACGAAATCGTCGAAAACCTTCCTCGTGTAGATATTCCGTCGTCCTGGGTGGACGTAGTCGTCGAGGGAGATCGTCCGTTTGCCATCGAGCCGCTTTTCACCCGGGACCCGCGGCAAATCACCGATCTTCAGATTCTCATGGGGATGATGATCATTCGCGGCATCTACGAGCGTCACCAGGTCCACTCGCTCAATCACGGCATTGGTTTCGATACTGCCGCGATTGAGCTTTTACTTCCGACCTACGGTGAGTCGCTCGGACTGCGGGGCAAGATCTGTGAACACTGGGCGTTAAACCCCCACCCGACTTTGATTCCTGCGATCGAGAGTGGATGGGTCAAGACTGTTCACTGCTTCGGAAGCGAGGTGGGAATGGATGACTACACGCGCGCCCGTCCTGACGTTTTCTTCACCGGGCGCGACGGCAGTCTGCGTTCGAACCGAGTCCTCTGCCAGCTCGCAGGCCAGTACGCAGTTGATGCCTTCATTGGATCGACGTTGCAGATCGACGGTGATGCTAATTCATCGACAGTTACCGCAGGTCGAATTGCCGGCTTCGGTGGCGCACCGAATATGGGACATGATCCCCATGGTCGCCGCCACGCGAGCCCTGCATGGCTCGATCTCAAGACAGACCCGAGTCCAACCGCCAGAGGAAGAAAACTCGTGGTTCAAACCGTGGAGACATTCCAAAAGGGTGACGTGCCCGCCTTCGTCGAAACCCTCGATGCGGTTGAAGTTGGGAAAAAGGCAGGGATGCCGATCGCACCGGTCATGATCTACGGCGACGATGTGAGTCATGTCGTAACCGAGGAGGGTATCGCATACCTCTACAAAGCCGAAGGCATCGAGGAGCGCCGCCGTGCTCTTGCAGCGGTAGCTGGAATCAGTCCAATCGGCCTGCGCGCAAAACCTCAGGAGACAGCGGAGCTTCGAAAACGAGGCATCGTTGCTTATCCGGAGGACATCGGAGTGCACCGCCTTCAGGCCACTCGTTCGCTACTTGCGGCGCGAAGTATGGAAGACCTGGTGGCATGGTCCGGCGGGCTCTACAAACCACCCGCGAAGTTCAGGAGCTGGTAAATGGGAACGAGTGTAGTTATTGCGGATGATCTGTCCAGAACAGATCTTCAGGGAACGGATCTTCTCAGCGGTGATTCTCTCAGGAAGAATCGTCATTGTCCGCGGCGCGCCGCAGAACGATCTCGTCTGCTTGCCACTCTCGCCTCCCAGGCGTTGATCGCTGAGGCGGAGCTGACGCCGAAGCCTGGACTCGTTGACCGGCGTGGATCGGGAGCGCATAGCGATCTATCGCTCGACCTGATGAGGCTCTCTGCGACCGTTCTGCAGCCGTACTTTGTCGCTATGAGTTCAACGTCAGTGGGCCGAGACGCGGATTCTGTCTTACGACAGGAGCTTGCCGCAATCGGACGCGAAGCGGAATGCTTGATGTACAAAGTCACGTGCGGAATCAACACGCATAAGGGTGCCATCTGGAATCTAGGCCTTCTAATAGCCGCAGCTGCCCGCAGGGAGAGTCAAACTGTGCGAGAAATAGCAGCGGCGGCGGGCGCCATCGCCAGACTTCCCGATCGCCCACAGCCTGAGCTCATTACGCACGGCGATATGGTACGAAACCGTTACGGGGCCACCGGCGCACGTGGAGAAGCCTCGAATGGCTTCCCGCATGTTGTCGAGTTCGGCCTTCCGATGCTGCGCGAGCGACGAGCAGCAAAATGCCCCGAAGAGATCTGCCGCCTCGATGCGTTGCTCAGCGTGATGTCCCAAGTCGACGACACGTGCGTTCTATATCGGGGCGGGAGTGAAGCCTTGTCTCTTGTGAAGTCGGGGGCGGAAGCCATTCTGATGGCAGGTGGATACGGCAGCGCCCACGGACAAACACTCATGCGCGAACTCGATGGCCAGTTGATCGCGAGACATATTTCGCCCGGCGGAAGCGCCGACCTATTGGCCGCAACCATTTTTCTGGATACGGTCGAACGCGAGCAAAACGAAATAGCCAAGGACCAAAGCGGTTGGGAGGAGCGAGATGGAGCAGCTTAAGTTCGAGTACCCCTCGGCAAAACGGCACGT
>DATEBK010000184.1:0-1621 GCA_035287825.1 Terriglobales bacterium | reverse complement strand
ACAGGAAAACCCTCGAGTTCATGGCCGAAGCGGTGCGAGATGGCAAGCTGGTAATTCCGATTAGCCAGAAGCTGCCACTCCGTGAAGCCGCCGAGGCTCAAGCAACGGCAGAAAAAGGTGGTACCGGAAAGATCCTGCTTGTTGCTTGAACTTTTTTTCTCCCACGAAAGGAAGAACGAAATGAAAACAAATCGGCGCGGGATCAATCCGGCTTCTAAACCGAGTGGCGATGGCTGTGTCGAGTGCCTCGCCTCACCGCAAGGTTGGTGGTTTCATCTCCGCCGCTGCGCTGAGTGTGGACACATCGGATGCTGTGACACGTCGCCGAGCCAGCACGCATCCAAGCATGCGGCCGCCACCGGACATCCCATCATTGCCAGCTTCGAGCCGGGCGAAGACTGGTTCTACGATTACGAGAAGCAGGGGATGATTAAAGGAGCAGCGTTGCTTCCGCCGCATTCGCATCCCAAAAATCAGTCCGTTCCCGGACCCGCAGGCAAGGTGCCGGCCAACTGGGAATCGCTCCTGCACTAGCCGCCGTCGCCATGAATTTACCCCGCGCTCTAAATTTCTAGACCCGCCCGCGCAAAGATAGGAGGTAATATGGCGGAAGTTCCCGCCCGGCCTCGGTTCGTTTTCCGAAGCTGATGCGTGCTGATTGATCAGGTGGTTTGAGTGGGGCGATCGCCTTCAAGGCTTTCTCGCGGATCTGCTGAATCTGGTCAGCCGATAGGATTATCTTCGGATAGGCCATTGCAGCGATGAACGTGAATCATTGAGCTGCCGTGTCTGCTATAACCGTCCGCAGGCTGGCCCATCTTCAACGACCTTTGCGTGCACCCATTCCCACCGCGCGGGTGCCCCATCCTTGCGTTTTTTCCAAGGGTGGGCGGCGATGCTGCGTCTGCTATTTGATTTCGTTACGGACACGTGATCAAACCCACTTGACGCCGGCATTTCCGACTCCCGCCCCTACGGAAAAACACGAAGGAACGGGGCACCTACTGTATTGGTAATGCCCGCAAGATCAAAAGTCCGGGCCACCCGGCCGAATGTTTATAGACTTCCGGTCGGGACTTCGCCGACATGCTCGCAATTCACGATAATGACGCCTTCGAGGTGACTGCGCTTTCCCTTAAATGACGTTGATGAGTGGTATCATCTCGTAGCTCAGCGGAGAAATCTACTTCTTCCCCCGCACACACACTCCCAAGGAGACCCTAATGGCAAGAGTCACCGGAATCGGCGGCGTCTTTCTCAAAGCCCGCGACCCCAAAGCCCTCGCCGCATGGTACGCCCAGCACCTCGGCATCCAGCTCGCCGACTACGGCGGCGCCACCCTCCTCTGGTCCGACGAAGTTCCCGTCGGTACCGGCCAAACCGCCTGGATGCTCTTCCCCGACACCTCCAAACACTTCGGAGACCCCGCCCAGCGCGCCATGATCAACTACCGGGTCGACGACCTCGAAGCTCTCCTCACCAAGCTTCGCGCTGCCAACGTCCCCATCGACCCCAAGCAGGAATCCGCCTCCTACGGCCACTTCGCCTGGATCACCGACCCCGAGGGCAACCGCGTCGAACTCTGGCAACCTCTCGTCGATACACCGTAAAATCGTCTGTG
>DATEBK010000183.1:0-3792 GCA_035287825.1 Terriglobales bacterium | reverse complement strand
GAATGCCACCATGGCCATTGCAAACAATCGTGTTCGCCGACGGATTCGCGGGAAGATGGCTGTTTTGAAAGAGCCCCAAAGGGTCAACAAAAAGAATAGGGTCTCCCCACTGCTGTCCAAATTAGCCAGAATTGAGGCGTGAGAGCGAAGAAAACCGTGCATTCCAGGGCCTCCGTGGCGATTTCTAGGTTGTGGTTGGCATTTCTGCTGTCCAAGTTAGGCTCACCAAGAAAGCGTCAGTTGCTCGGCGCTGGGATCGAGCAGCGGCGGAGGCTGGAACGGGTTATCGATCCAGGCGATCAGGTCGCGATAGACGAACAACTGCTGGCGCAACAAAGCGGCAAGGTTAGACAGACTCCAGCCATAGCGAGCGCGCAGTTGCAGGTACTTGAGCACGAGCAGGGCGATCAGGGCGGTCCAGATTTGAATCTGCAGGGCGTTGGGGCTGGTGCCCACGAAGGTTTTGATGCGCAGGTTCTGCTTCAGCGCTTTGAAGAGCAGCTCGATCTGCCAGCGCTGGTGATAGACGGCGGCGATGGTGGAGGCAGCAAAGCCGCGATGATTGGTAAGAAACACCAGGGTGCGTTTCTGGGTTGCGTCCCATACTTCGATGCGGCGCAGAAACAGATCGTAGTTCCCTCGGCGGGCCGTTTTATAAAGGAAGATGATCTCGTCGCGCCGAAGCGCACCGTGTTGGGGAACCGGACGGCGCTCGACGACTCCGTAAGCGGCGTTGTCCTTCAGGCGCGTGACGAAAAACACGCCCTCGGCATCGAGGGAGGCGAACCAATCGTAATCGGCGTAGCCACGATCGAAAACCACGATGGTTCCAGGCTCGAAACGCAAGCTGCGCGCCACGCGGTTTTCGTGCACGCGGCCTTCGGTGATGAGCGCAAAACTGGGGAGCAATCCCTGATGATCCAGCAGCAGATGCAATTTCACCGCTCCTTTGGTGCGCTGGTACTGGGCCCAGTCGAAAACGGAAGCGCAGAGCTCGATGAGCGTGGCGTCCAGAGTAAGCAGTTTGTTTTTGAAACGGAAACCATGGGAGCCGGCCACTTCGCGGCAGCGGCTCAGCAGTTGATAAAACACGCTGCGGTAAAGCGCCCAGGGTCGGTGTTCATTGGCGTAGGCCAGGGTAGAGCGCTTGGGCGCGTCGGGCAGTCCCAGGTGCCGCAGCTTACCCTCGCTGGCGGCCAGGCCGCCGCAAATCTCGCGCAGGGACTGTGCCCGTCCCAGATGACAGAACAACATGGCTACGAACTGGCCCCAACAACTGAACCCGCGGGCGTGGCGCTCGGCCCGGTGCTCCAGGACGGCCCGTTCAAACTCGGCGCGGGAAAACAACTGCAACATCTGGCTGAAAATGCTGGATACTCGTATCACGGCGGTGTTGGTCCTCCCTATGGTTCACGTCTTCTCAACGCAAACCGTAGCAGAGTTCTACCGCCGCCGCTCAACAGCTAATTTGGACAAGAGTGGCTTACACCGTATTCGCAAACTCCGAGTCGAACAGAGATTTTCTCGGAAGTTGTGGGCGGTGTAAAGATTTTTGTGTAAACGGTTTCAGGTTTCGCTATTTTGAGCCTTCTATTTTCCTTAAAAACAATCGCCGCCGGAGCTGTGGGAATGTGGAAATCTCGCGTCTTCTGCGAGATTTCCAAGGAGCTATGGAAAGCCTGATGTTGGCTTTCCATAGCTCCGTCATTTCCACAGCTCTGTTTCACGAAATTCTCTCCCGCAAGGCTGGCGCAGACTGTCACGCACGTTCCCCCGTCGGCATGCGATCCGGCCAGAGAATGCTGAAGCGGTTCAGCGCGGCACACCAATCATTGAGCGGCCTCGTCCATCTCTTGGAGGCATTTTTCAGCGCCAGGTATAACAGCTTCAGAGCCGCCTCCTCGTTCGGAAACGAACCCCGCATTTTGATGATTTTGCGCAGTGACATGTTCAGCGATTCCACCGCATTGGTCGTGTAAATCACTTTCCGAATCTCGGCTGGATAGGCGAAAAACGGTGTGATCCGATCCCAGTGCCGCCGCCAGGTCTGGCTCACCACCGGGTACACCCCATCCCACTTCTCCGCAAATCCATCCAGTTGTACTTTCGCATCCAAGGCCGTCGTCGCTCGATAGATCTTTCGTAAGTCCGCTGCCACTTCCTTGCGCTGTTTCCAGTTCGTGTAACTCAACGAAGCCCGTATCATGTGCACGATACAGGTCTGCACCTCGGCCTTCGGATACACCGATTCAATGACCTCCGGGAATCCCTTCAGCCCATCCACGCAGGCGATGAAGATGTCTTTTACCCCGCGATTTTGCAACTCCGTCAGCACCTGCAGCCAGAACTTCGCCCCTTCGTTCTGCGCCGCCCAGAGTCCCAGAACCTCCTTGTTGCCCTGCAGGTTCACCGCGATCGCCACGTGGATCGCTTGGTTCCGAATGTGCCCCCCATCCCGCACCTTTACCCGCAGCGCATCCATGTACAGGATCGGGTACACCTCATCCAAGGGCCGGTTCTGCCACGTCTTTACTTCCTCCATCACCGCTTCGGTGACGTTGGAAACCAAGGTGGGCGACACCTCCACCCCATAGATCTCTTTCAGATGTCCCTCGATTTCTCGCGTGGTCATCCCCCGCGAGTACATCGAAATGATCTTGTCGTCGAAGCCGTCAAAGCGCGTCTGCCCTTTGCTCACGATCGCCGGCTCAAAGCTCCCATTGCGGTCCCGTGGCGTCTCCAATTCCATCTCCCCGAAATCGCCCTTCAGCTTCTTCTTGGTCGCCCCGTTTCTCGAGTTCCCGCTGTTGTAACCGGCCGGATCATGCTTTTCGTACCCGATGTGATCGGTCAGCTCCGCCTTCATCGCCCGCTCCAAAAGAGCCTTGGTGAGCTGCTTCAGCAGTCCGTTCTCTCCGATAATGTCTTCCGGCTTCTTGTAGCCCGCCAGCAGTTCATCCACTAGCTTTGGATCTATGGTCATCGGCTCTCCGTATTTGAGTGTGCTCTATATGCGATGACCGCTTACACAGTTGTTTTTACACCCTCCCGTCGCCGTGCCTGACCCGTTCCTCATGCCTACCGCCAAGCCCACATATACGTTCTGCGCCATCGTGATCGTCGCGCTCGTCCCCAGCTGCACCCAGTTCACACCATCCGCTGAGACGTAGCTGCTGAACGTGTCTCCGCTTCTCACAAGCTCCACCCAGTACGGAACGTTTTGAGAGATGTAGTTCTGCACCCCCTCGCTCGCCCCCGTGCTGGTCCGATCCATGAACACCATGCCGCCATACCACCCGTAGTAGCCCGTGAACGCGTTCGACGCCCCAGGATCGTTCGTCGTCTCCTGAATCATCACTCCCGCTTGCGGGTACCCGCTGCCTTGCACGCTGACCACTCGCGCCACGATCGTCCCGTCGCCCGACAGGGGCTCATACACAAAATGGGTGGCTTCGGCAGTCCCGTCCAGCACTCCCGATCCCTGCACCGTGAACGTTCCGCTGGCGAACGTCGCGCTTCCCGCCGCAGGAACCTGCCCGATGTCCCGATCCAGCCAGGGGCTCGGCAGCGGCTGCGATGTAACCGTAAACGTCACCGGATTGCTATCGTTCATGCTCGGAGCTACAGAAACGACCAGCGGCCCACTCGTCGCTCCCGTCGGAATCGTGATGGTGATCGAGGTCGCGCTCCAAGAATTCACGGTCACCGGAGTGTCACTTAGAAGGACCGCGCTCGCCGCTTGAGGATCTCCGAATCCGGAACCTGAGATCACCACTTGGCTTCCGATCGTTC
>DATEBK010000182.1:0-13113 GCA_035287825.1 Terriglobales bacterium | reverse complement strand
TATAAAGAGATTCCTGCGGCATGGGCAGGCACCCATTGCTGCGCCGGCAGTGGACTGGAGTCTCTGACCGGAATTGCCGATGGGTAATTACGGATGAGTACTCCCACTCAAGCGCCGGTCGTCGAACGAGCCGTTCCCTGCGTAGCGCGGCAGGCGATTCTGGCGGCAGACGAGAAGGTGATCGGTTACGAGCTGTTTTTTCGCGAGGGCCCCGGAGAAAACCGCTTTACGTCGGATTCCGAGCGCGCCACGTCTGCGACGATCGATGCGCTGAATATGGTAGGACTTGATGTCCTATGCGACGGCTATCCGGCCTTCGTCAACTCCACGCGCGAGATGTTGTTGACCGACTACTTTGCTCTTCTGCCGCCGCGCGATGTGGTGGTGGAAATCCAGGAGAAAGTATTGGTGGACGACGACGTGAAGCAGGCGTGCGAGCGGCTGAAAAAAGACGGATATTCAGTCGCCCTGGACAATTTTGTTCCCGACGACGAACGGGAAGCTCTGGTTCAGTTCGCCGATTTCATCAAGGTCGATACTCGCGCGATTCCTGCAGCACAGAACGGTTCACTCGCGACCCGCTATGCCAGCGAGCACTGTCGAATGGTGGCGCAAAAAGTGGAAAGCCGCGAGGCCTTTGTGGAGGCGAAGAAGAATGGTTTCACTTGCTTCCAAGGATATTTCTTTCAGCATCCGGAAAACATACGGGTGCGTCAGATTCCGGCCCAGCAAATCAGTTACGTCCGCCTGCTGGGGGCGGTCTCAAAGCCGGAAGTGGATTTTGCGGAAGTTGAAGACCTGATCAAACACGAGCCTTCGCTGTGCTATCGCCTGCTTCGCTATTTCAACTCTCCACTTCTGGGACTGTCATCGTCTCCGATTAATTCCATCCGGCATGGGCTGAATCTGTTGGGGGAGCGGGAGGCGGTCCGCTGGATACGGATGACGACCACCATCGTCATGGGGGAGACGAAATCTTCCGACCTGGTGCTTTCCGCGTTGGTACGGGCCCGATTTTGCGAACTGATCGCTCCCAAGGTGGAGCATGGCAAATCCGATCTTTTCCTGCTCGGCATGCTGTCTCTGATGGACGCAGTTCTGTCGGTACCGATCGGAATGCTAATCGATGAGTTACCCCTGGAGCCTGCGATAAAGGAGCAGTTGCTGGGCGGGAAGGCGGGCGTCAAGACGCCGCTTACGCCCATTTACGAACTCATGCTGGCGCGAGAAGTGGGAGACTGGGGACAGGTAACGCGGCTGGGCAAGCACCTCAACTTGTCGTTGTCGTTCGTGGCTGAAACATCTAATGAAGCCATGCGCTGGGCGCACCAGATAACCCATACGGCAGGGCGGACTGCGCGGAACTGACTGCGGGTGAAGATCGAAGAAGACTGAAATACGTTGCTCTGTCGCGCCGCGCCTGCGGTGTTCATCGCCAGTCCTTAAAACAGACCCAAAGCAGACTCCGAAAGCAGACCCCGCGTTGACTCTGCGAATGACGGATAGCGAACGGACGCGATGGCTGGGTAAAATAAGAGAAGCGGTTCTGGCAAGGCACGCAGGAGATTGAAAGGCGACGAGCGAAACGACATAGGACCTTGAGACCGAAGGCCTTTGATTTGAGACCTGAACTTTTAGCGCCTCATTTTCGGACTTTACTCTGAAGATTTCATTTTGAACATTTCACTTTGAACATTTCATTTTGAACACTGGCGACCTTATCTACGACTGGAACGCGCTCTACCCGAAGTCCATGCATCCGCCGAAACCCGTGCGGCTGACGGACGAAACATTGCGCGATGGGCTGCAATCGCCTTCGGTGCGCGATCCGTCGATGGAGCAGAAAATCGAAATCCTGCATTTCATGGAGGCGCTCGGGATCAACACGCTCGACCTCGGGCTTCCGGGAGCAGGCTTACGCGCTGTGGAGCACGTTACGGCGCTGGCGCGGGAAATCGTCGCTCAGAAAATGAAGATTACGGCTTACTGCGCGGCACGTACGGTCGAAAGCGATATTCGTCCCATCGCCGAGATCACGCAGAAGACCGGTCTGCCAATCGCGGTGGCCGCGTTTCTTGGGTCGAGTCCGATTCGCCGCTACGCTGAAGGATGGAACGCCGACTTTCTGTTGGAGACCACGGAAAAGGCCGTCCGATACGCGGTTTCGCTCGGGATTGAAGTGATGTACGTCACGGAAGACACGACACGTTGCGATCCTGAAACGGTGAAGCAGTTGAACTCGGCTGCCATTAACAACGGCGCGCGTACGCTCGTGATCTGCGACACGGTTGGGCACGCTACGCCGCTCGGCGCGGCCGCGCTGGTCAAGTTTGTGCTGGAAGAAGTAGTCAAGCCGTCGGGAGAAAAAATTCAGATCGAGTGGCACGGCCACTGTGATCGAGGACTGGCCATCGCCAACTCGATGGCAGCTCTGATCGCGGGCGCTGATTGCGTCCACGCCACTGCGCTCGGCATTGGAGAGCGCGTGGGTAATACGCAAATGGATCAGATGCTGGTCAACCTGAAGCTTATGGGAATCGAGCCGTGGGACCGGCAGAACCTGACTCATCTCAAGCAATATTGCGAAGCGGTTTCCGTCGCCACCGGCGTTCCGATTCCGGCGAATTATCCCGTGGTCGGGGAAGACGCGTTCCGCACGGCGACGGGGGTGCATGCCGCGGCGGTCATCAAGGCGTATAAGAAAAAAGATATAGAACTGGCGAATGCGGTGTATTCCGGAGTCCCCTCGCACTATTTCGGCCTGGAACAAGTTATCGACATCGGGCCCATGAGTGGAAAATCGAACGTCCTTTTTTGGCTGGAGCATCGCGGTCTCGCGGCGAGCGATGAAATTGTCGAGCGCATCTACAAATGCGCCAAGTCGAGCGATCACACGCTGAGCGAAACAGAAATTATGGAGTGCGTGCGCGCGGCCTCATAGCGAGTTGCGTGGCTCGTTCTATTGTTCGCTTTATCGCGAAGCGAAGCGCGGGAAGTTGAAAACTTATTGCGGCTCGCGCCCTAATTCCGGACTTGCCACGGTTTCTCCCTCAAGCTCTTGGTGTCGCGCGGCGCGCTGCTGGTTCAGCAGTTTGGCCGCCAAGTTGATCTCATCGCGGCCTTCTTTTTCGCGCCCCATGTGCAGGAGAACTTGTCCGCGGAGGTAGTGGGAACTGGCGTTGTTCTTGTCGAGGCGGATGATTGAGTCCAGTTGCGCCAGCGCCGCGGAGTGTTGCTTCTTTTGTTCGTCGATCTTCGCCAATGCCAAGCGCGCCTCGACGAGTTGGGGATCAAGCGTAACCGCGCGAGTGAAATCTTTCGCGGCAGCTGCTGTGTCTTGCAGGGTGGACTCGATGTTGCCGAGTTGCTCGTAGGCGTAGGCGGCGTCGGGCTCGAGGACGAGATCTTGGTGAAACTCGGCGCGCGCGCGTTCGTAGTCCTGCTTGCGGACGTAGGTCATGCCCAGGTAGTAGTGCACCAACGGCAGCTTCGGATCGGCGTGGGCAGCGGCTTGCAACTCGCGCAGCGCGTCGTCGTACTCTCCGCGATTCAGATGCGCTTTGCCGACGATCATGTGAAATTCTGGAGCGCCCTGCCCAACCTCGGCCATGCGCGCGTAAGCTTTGCCGGCCAGCGCAGTGTTCGTGGAAAGTTCCGCGGCGCGGCCGAGCACATATAGATAGTTAAGCTGATCCGCGGCAGCGACCTGCTGCCAGAGCGGTTCGAGCGTGGCGACAGTGTCGGCCCAGCGGCCATTGAAAAAATAGCAAAACCCGAGCAGATATCGCGCCTGATAAGATGCGGGCGCTTGTTGTACTACCGATTCGAAGGGCGCAATCGCTTCCAGATAATTTCTCTGGCGGTAATAAGCGAGGCCGATGTTCAGCCGGATTCCAGCCCGCAGACTGGAGTCATCAGGCGCGAGCTTCTCGGCTTTGCGCAATGTGGCCAGAGCTTGCGGCCAGTTTTTGCGGCGCATCTCGATCACGCCGAGATTTGCATATGCTGCGGCCGCATCAGGATCGATGGTGAGGACCTGCCGGAAATTGCGCTCAGCTTCATTCAGCCTGCCGGCATGGAGTGCGGCTTCTCCGGCTTCAAAGAGCTTTTGCGGGTCGCCTGCTGTCTGGGGCCCGCCAGATCCTGGGTGGGCCGCGCCAGTGGGCGCTTTTGCCGCAGGCGCGGTCTGGGCGCACGCGATTACGGGAAAGCAGAATAATGATAGGAGCACGAAGGCGAGCGCACGGAGGCTTGACACTGGATTCATCGTCCAGTAGTCTCCGCCAGCAAGAGGGCCGAGTTCAAGGAGTCTTGCGGCTGTCGAATCATTGGTGCGCTCGGTCACTAAGCTCTTTCAATCATGGAATCTTCCAACCCGAAGCCTACGCCACCTGGCTCGAAGACGAAATCCCGCCGCGCGCCATCCGCCGAAACGACATCCAAACGGCGTTCGGCTGCGGTGACGATCCGCGATGTTGCCGAGAATAGTGGATTTTCTTCGGCCACCGTTTCCATCGTGCTGAACAACGCGCCGTTGGCGCGCTACATTCCGGACACGACGAAAGCGCGCATTCAAAAAGCGGCACAGCATCTCGGCTACCGTCCCAACTTGTTCGCGCGCTCGCTGCGCGGACGGCGCAGTCACACGGTTGGCGTCATGGTATTCGACATGACCGACCCTTACTGCACGCTGGTGCTGCGGGGCATTGAGAATACGCTGTACCAGTCGTCGTTTCTGCCTATTCTCACCGATGTGCATAACGAGCGCAGCCGCTTCGAGCGATATCTGGAAATGCTGCTCGACCGCCGCATCGAAGGATTGGTGGTTCTGGCGAACTGGCTATTTGTTGACATCAACGTGCTCGCCGATCTGGAAAAAAATAATATTCCGACCGCGATTGTGGGACGCGAATTGAAGAATGATCACATCAGCTCGGTGATCGTTGACAACAATCTGGGCGCCCGCGCCGCTTTCGATCATCTTTATTCGCTCGGCCATCGAAAAATAGCTTTCATCAGGGGCCCGCGCGAATTGTCAGACACGGAACCGCGCTGGCGCGGGGTGCGGACCCTGGCACGCGAACGCGGCTTCGAGCTCGACTCGCGGTTGATCGTCGATTTGCCGGAGTCACGCGACCCGTTCTCGAGCTTTGAACAAGGATACAAGCTGACGGAAGAGTTGCTGCAGCGCCGCCGGCCTTTCACGGCCTTGATGGCATTTGACGACATGACGGCGTTCGGCGCCATACGCGCGCTAAGCAAAGCCGGCATCCGGGTTCCCGAGCAATGTTCGGTGGTAGGCTTTGACGACGTTTCGCCCGCGGCCATTTATTCTCCTTCACTCACGACCGTCCGCCAGCCCATGGAGGCGATGGGAACGGCGGCCGCCACGATTGTGCTCGAGGCCATCAGCGCCACGCTGGAGAAGAAGCCGGTGCGCACGATCCATCGCCGGATAGTTCCCGATTTGATCGTGCGCGATTCCACCCGCAGCGTTAAGTAAATAGTGGAAATGAAGTATTTTCTCTTGACAGAGTTGGACACCTGACGCAGTATTGATACGTTTTAATAGAGGCATTTCACCGCTTTTTGGGATCCGCCGGGCAATGGCTGCGGGTCGAACCGGCGAAGGAGCTGGACATGAGAAATCATCTGCGGTACGGAATCGCCGCACTGGCGTTGTGGTCGGGGACATTCGTGTCCGCGCAGGACACCGCTTCCATCAGCGGAACGGTACGCGATCCGGCAGGGGCGATCGTGGCGAATGCCCAGGTGGCGGTAACGAACACCGAGCGGGGCGTGAACCGGACGACGACGACAAATTCCGACGGCGAATACTCAGTCGGCGCCTTGCCGGTGCCCGCCGCATACAACGTCACTGTGACCGCAGCCGGTTTCAAGAAATACGAAGCCAAAGGCGTGGCACTGAGCGTGGCGCAGAAAGCTCGGGTTGACGTGGGTTTGCAAGTTGGCGCTGCCAGCATCGAGATGACGGTCGAAGGCAGCACGGTGGCGCAAGTTGAAACGCAATCGTCCGAACTTTCGGGTACGGTCACAGGGCAGGAAATCTCGCAGCTGCAATTGAACGGGCGCAACTTTACGCAGTTAGTTACTCTCGTCCCCGGCGTGAGCAATCAAACGGGGGCCGACGAGGCGACTGTCGGCATTACGGGAAGCGTGCAATACAGCATCAATGGCGGCCGCACGGAGTACAACAACTGGGAGCTGGACGGCGGCGACAACATGGATAACGGCAGCAATGCCAGCCTGAACGTCTATCCCAGCATTGACGCGATCGCGGAATTCAAGGTTCTGACCTCGAATTATGGCGCGCAATACGGCCGCAACGGGTCGGGCACGGTGGAAACCGAACTTAAGTCGGGCACGAGTTCGTTCCACGGCGACCTCTATGAGTTCGTCCGCAATGACGACTTCAACGCCAGAAATTACTTTGAGAGTTCGGTGCCGCCCTACAAGAAAAATGATTTCGGCGGCACGCTGGGCGGTCCGATCTACATTCCAGGGCTTTACAACGAAAGCAAACAGCGGACGTTCTTTTTCTACTCCGAAGAATGGCGGCGAG
Organism: Terriglobales bacterium; assembly: GCA_035287825.1. Taxonomy (GTDB): domain Bacteria; phylum Acidobacteriota; class Terriglobia; order Terriglobales; family Acidobacteriaceae; genus Acidiflorens. Next base: position 6,530 of record DATEBK010000182.1, on the reverse strand, counting down.
AAATCGAGGCGGGACAGGTCTTCAATCAGCCCGTGCCTTACAGCCAGGAACGCACTGGTAACTTTAGCGATGTCTGTCCCGATCCTACCGATTCGTATGCGAATTGCCCGGTGGAGCCGGCATTCCTCCCCAATGGTGCGGCGAATCCGCAGGCCGGTCAGTATTTTCCCGGCAACCAGGTGCCTGTGTCGGCCGCAGGTACCTCTTTGCTGGCGCTGATTCCGGTGGGGACGGTCGATCAGCCTGCGAACTCGACATACATTGCTTCACCTACACAGCCAACAACGTGGCGAGAAGAATTGTTCCGCATCGATCACAACCTCACCGAGCACAATCGCGTGAGCTTCCACTATGTCCACGATTCATGGGACCAGGTGCAATCTTCCACGCTGTGGACGGGCAGCTCTTTTCCGACCGTGCAAACGGATTTCAAAGGACCGGCGATCAGTCTGCTAGCGCGGGTCACCAGCACGATTTCTCCGACGCTGCTCAACGAGTTTGTTGCCAGCTACACGACTGATCATCTCGTTTTCCATTCCACCGGCACGCCCAATCCCAACGCGTGGCAATTGCCGCCGGGCGGCCTGGCGATGAGCTATCTGTTTGCTAACGGCTATGGCGGCAAGTTGCCCGCGATCTCGGTGAACGGCGGGACCGAATACGGAAGCAATGGGTTCTACATGGATCCGGATGGTTTGTATCCCGAGGGACCGTATAACTCGAATCCGACTTATACGTATCGCGACAACATGACCAAGGTTCTCGGCAAACATACGTTGCAATTCGGGGGTTACTTTGTTGCCGCGCAGAAAAATGAGCTCAGCACCAACCAGGTCAATGGATCGCTTGCCTTTAGCACCAGTTCGACGGTGACCACAGGAAATCCGTTTGCCGACCTGCTGATGGGTGAAATCGGGACCTTCACCCAAGCGAGCGGCCAGTTGAAGTTTTATAACCGCTACAAAATTTTCGAGCCTTATATTCAGGATGACTGGCGGGCCACTCCGCGCCTGACGCTGAACATTGGCCTGCGCGTCAGCATGCTGGGGACGTATCGCGAACGGTATCACCACGCCTTCAATTGGGTGCCGGGTGATTACAGCGCGGCCGACGCACCTGAAATCGATATTAATGGGAGTATCACTGGCATTCCCGGGAACCTGGTTCCGGGAGTCGGCAATCCTTACGACGGACTGGTGCAATGCGGAGTCACTCCCGGCGTACCCGTCGGCTGCTCCAAGGGACATTTGTTCAATCCCTCACCGCGCATTGGTTTTGCTTTCGATCCCAAGGGCGATGGGAAGACAGCGATCCGCGGAGGTTACGGAATTTTCTTTGAGCACACCAACGGCAATGAGGCGAATACCGAGTCACTGGAAGGCCAATCCTCGCCGCTGTTGCAAGTGGCCAGTCAGCTCAACATTCCGAGTTATCAGGGCATTGGCGCGGCAGGATCGCTGCCTCCGTTCACATTCACTTCACTTCCCAATCAAGTGGTTTGGCCGTACGTGCAGCAATGGCATCTTGACATTCAACACGAACTGCCGCAGCACACGGTGCTGACGGTCGCGTATGTGGGAAGCGAGGGTACGCATCTTACGCGCCAGAGGGATATCAATCAGCTTCACTCCCTACCGCTTTCGCAGGACCCTTACGCAGCAGGACAAGTGGTCAACGGCGGACCGTACGCGCAGACAAATCCGAATTGGGATTGCAGTTGGGGCCCGGGTGGCGCGCAGTCGGGCGTGATACTCGATCAGTATGGAGTTCCGACCAACGCGGTGACTTCTTATGGCGTACCAATTCCTTACACTCCAGGCGTGGGCGGCGGCCCTCCCTCGGGTGCGGCGGTGAATCTGTTCGTGGCGTGCGGAAACATCGTGAATTTCTTCCGGCCGTACTACGGAATCGACAACATCACGCTGGTGGAAAACGCCGCGTCGTCGAACTATAACGGCTTGGAGATTTCCGCCGTCAGGACCACGGGTGGTCTGACGCTGGATGTCGCCTACACGTACAGCCATTCGATCGACAACTCTTCCGACCGCCTGGACTCGGGCTTTCTTGATAGCTATAACCCGAATGGCAATCGCGCCAGTTCGAGTTTCGACGTCCGGCAACAACTGAATGTGGGCTACGTTTATGATTTGCCGTTTTTCAAGAACCGCGGCCTCGCCCACACGCTGCTTGGCTCGTGGCAATGGTCGGGCATTGCGAGTTATGCGAGCGGAACTCCATTTAGTGTCGTCAACACGGTCGCGCCTACCGACAACGCGGGGGCCGGGAATGGCGTGAGCAGCGCTGCAGCGCCGGTGCCAGGATCGTTCGCAGACAAGATCGGCAATCCCAACTCCGGTATCCCGCCGACCCAAGTTAGTGGTAACGGCAATACCTATGGGCCTTACCTCTACAACCCCAATGCTTATACGCAACCGCGGGGGCTGACGTTTGGAGATTCGGGCAGGAACTCGCTGCGCAATCCGCATCGAACGAATTTCGACATGGCGCTGTTCAAGCGCTTTGCGGTGACTGAGAGCAAGTCGTTTGAATTCCGCGCGGAGGCGTTCAACGTGTTCAACCACACGGAATGGCTTCCGATTTATGGCGACGCGGGGGCTGGAGCGAACATTACGAGCTCCGGCACGAACGAATACGCCGGGCCCTACACGGGCCCCGGCTCTACCAATCAGTTTCAGGCGCTGGGAGCGCACAACGCGCGCATTCTGCAACTGGGAGCGAAGTTTATCTTCTAGCGGCGGGGTGCGGTACAACGAAGCTAATCTGCGACCACCGCTTGTTTGCGGTGGTGCGTAAGCAGCGCGAGGCTTTTCTCCAAGTCAGCAATCAGGTCGTCGACGTGCTCCACGCCGACGGAGAGACGGATCAACTGTTCGGTCACGCCCATCTTTTTCCGTAGTTCGGGAGCAATCATGGCGTGCGAGGTGAGCACTGGGATCGTCACCAGCGAATCGACTCCGCCAAGGCTGGGCGCGAGGGTAAACAGACTCAGCCCCTCGGCAACGCGACATGCGTCGGCGCCGCTGCCATCGACTTCAAAGCTCAGCACACCACCCGCGCCAGCCAGCTGCCGCTTCGCGATGGCATAGTCGGGATGGCCTTTCAACAACGGATAATACACGCGCGCGACCTTGGGATGAGCGCTCAGAAATTCGGCGATCCGCAGCGCGCTTTGATTCTGGCGCTCAACGCGAACGGCCAGAGTCTTGATTCCGCGCAGCAGAAGAAATGCGGCGTGCGGGTCCATGCAACAGCCAAGAGTGGTGCGGGTGGAATGGATCTGATCGATCAGATCGCGCCGCCCGGTGGCGACGCCGCAGATCAGGTCGGAATGTCCGCCAAAATACTTCGTCCCTGAATGCAACACGAGATCGATGCCCCACTCCCCGGGGCGACAATTGATAGGGGTGGCGAAGGTCGAATCGATGGTAGTGATCAGTCCGTGCTTGCGCCCGATTGCCGCAATTTTCTCGAGGTCAACGACACGCAGGTTCGGATTCGTCGGCGATTCGACGTGCAAAAGCTTTGTGTTAGGACGGATCGCTCGCTCGAACTGCTCCAGGTCGTTGGTGTCGACGAATGTCGTCTCGATTCCCAGATTCGGCAGCCAGGCCGAAAGAAACTTGATTACGCCGCCGTAAATGTCGCGCTGGGACACGATGTGGTCGCCCGCCTTTACCAACGAAAGAAAAGAAGTGGTGATCGCGGCCATGCCTGAGGAGAACAGGAGTGCCGCGTCGGTGCCTTCGAGCTGAGCGACGGCATTTTCGGCGACCGTGTGTGTCGGATTACCGTAGCGGGTGTAGAAGCTGTCGGTCGGGGTGACGCGCAGCTGCTCCTGCATATCGGTGACTTGGAAAGTCGAAGTCTGATAGATCGGAGTAGAGAGCGGCCCGTTCTTTTTGGAAAGGTCGGTGCTCGGGTGCACGGCCTCGGTTTCCTGACGGAAGTGATGCTTCTTCATTCTAAAAATCCTCTGTGAAGACGCGGCTGGCGCGTCTGTATTGCAGTGAGCGAAAAATCAAGCCGCGACCACTTCGATCTCCGCTTCATGCTTCACTGGGAAGTTAACGGAGTTCGCGATGAAACACCTGGCATGGGCCGGGCCGTGTAATTCTCTTGCTTTCGTAACGTCGCTGCCAGGTGCGACTTTAATCTTCGGCCGCAGGGTCACAAGCTGGAACTGTCCTGACCCGTCGGACGTTTCCTCCATGATGCCATCGGCGGAATCCACGTAGTCGACGACGACGATGCCGGCTTCGGCACACAAATGCAGATACCAAAGCTTATGGCACGCGGAGACGGCAGCGACCAATAATTCTTCCGGATTCCAACGTGCGGGATCGCCACGAAACGTGGGATCCGACGAGCCAGGGATCGGCGGCTTAGTTCCGGCGGAGATCTCGTGGCGGCGCTCGTAGTTACGATAGCCGGACGTGCCGGTGCCGGTATTACCAGTCCATTTCACGGTCACGGGGTAGTGGTGCGTTTTCATCGACGTTTTTTCATTATCTCCAGAATGGTTGTTTCTGAATCTGTTCGGGTGATCGTCCGCCTGATTTAAGATTACCCGCAGCGCCTAGGCGCGGCAAGGATACTAACGTTTGTAATATGGTTGATCGAGGCGTTCGCCGAGAGGCAATCCCCATGGCTATGAAAAAGGAAAAGGCGAGATCCGCGGCGCGAAAGAAATCTGGCGTCAATCCGAAGATGAAGGCAAGTAAAACGAAGTCAAAGAAAGCGGCGCGCCCGTTGAGCAAAGTCGCCCTCCAGAGGACGGTTCCGACCGGCAAACTCAAGGCTGAGCTGCGCCACGTCGGGTGGAATTCCGTGCCGGTCGACGAGTTGAACCCGTTGCTGGGGCTGCACTACGTGGTTGGGCAAAACATCATGCTCGCACGAGTCTTGCTGAAAAAGGGATGTCTCGTGCCCGAGCACAGCCATCCGAATGAGCAGTTGACGTTTGTTCTCGAAGGAGCGCTCAAGTTCTGGATTGACGGCCAGGAGATTGTCGTCAACGCGGGAGAAGTGCTGACGATTCCTCCGAATATGCCGCACCGGGCCGAGGCGCTGGCGGACACGGTCGACTTCGATATCTTTAGTCCTCCTCGCGCCGACTGGATGAACAAGACGAACTCGTACTTAAGGTGAGTGCGAAGTGGGGACGCGAAAGGGAATACGTCCGAATCTGGCGTTCCGCGCGGCATACGGCGCGTTTTGTGAACCTGTGCTAACATTTTGCGGTCGGTAAGTTCAGGAGGTTCCCATGCGCACCCGGCTGGTCTGTTTCGCTCCCTTCTTGTTGCTCGCATCGCTTTCTTTCTCACAAACTTCAGTTGACGGCACTCGCCACGTTTCTCAGGCATTGCCGATTGCTTCATCAGGAAGCGCTTCGTCTCGAAACGAACTCTCCGCCGAACGCCCGCTAGCGGGCCATACGATCGCGCAGCCGTCAGCGGCCCAAGGCAATACCTGGCAGTTACTCGCCACTCTGCCAGGAATCATTATTCACGATGTCGATTTTCCGACTGACGAGATCGGGTACGCGGTAGGTGAACAAGGACAGGTCTGGAAAACGACGGACGGCGGAACCAACTGGACACAGCAAAATCTGACCGACGCGGCGAGCGATTACTTCTACGGCGTCCAGGCTATTACGGCGAAGAAGGTCATTATCACGGGCTTCTATGATAACTCGAGTGCATATGGCGTTTTCCGCTGGACGGAAAATGGCGGCGAGACGTGGAGCAGCGACATGACTACCGGCCCGGAGTGGCTACAGCAAGTCCGCTTTGTAAAAAAGCAAAATGGCCTGATGCTGACTTTGGGTCCGGTGGAGGGCGATCCCGATACGCTCGCCGAGTACACGAGCGACGGTGGCGCGGGCGTTTCCGATTGGAACAGCGCTGATGCCAATCCCGATGGCGGTTGGTTTGGGCCACAATTCTCTTTCCTCAACAACCTGCACGCTCGTGCCTCTGGCATTAACTTCTGCACGAGTTTGACCGGTGGTTCCGACTGGACCTGCGGTCCTTCGGTCGATTCCGTTTTCGACGGCCCGGTTTTCTTTCTGAACGATAAAGATGGATACGTGGGCGGCGGCGAGATTTCTCCGAATGTCGAGGGCTGGATGCACGTGACCACCAATGGTGGCACGACGTGGAGTGGCCGGACGCTGGATGGACCGTGGCCGATCCGTTCAATTCTCTTTCTGACCAAGAAAATCGGCTGGGCCGGCGGCGGCAACGTTTACACCGACGTTGGCGGAATGTACTTCTCCACCGATGGCGGCAACACCTGGACGGTCGACGTCACGACCAACTCGGAAATGGGTTCCTGTTCGGACCACGCCATCTCTGGTCACCACCAGATCTGGTGCGCCGGCTTCAACTACACAGACGACAATTTCAACAGCGTCATTTACAGCACGACGTATTAGAGCGGTGGCGCGGACTTCTCGTCCGCGCTACAACGTGTGAAAACGACAAGGGTAACTTGGCATTCACTCGGAG